>DBQW01000038.1 GCA_002305395.1 Candidatus Berkelbacteria bacterium UBA1384
CAATATGTTATGGACCGTAACACTTGCTTGTCATTTCTTTTTACCTCCTTTTTACCTTTTCTTTTAATGTGCCACTCGTGGCTAAATTGCCACATTTTGCCCCATTTATTTTTTTAGCATGTTAGCAGTGCGTGCGCAACCTTTTGCACCTTTTTAGTTATATATTGTTTATTTCTTGTTACCTAAAGGCTACTTTTTACAAAAGGAATTTAGCCGAACAAAAAGAAAAGGGGCGCCTGCAGTGTTGCAGGCGCCCCTAAGACTAGGTGCGGGAATTGGTGTGGAGGGAGAGAGCGATATTCACCAGTCCCCCCACGATCTTAATGAGACCACTGGCGGTAGCCTTTAGGCTCTCGGGGTGCTTTACCACGAGAACCACGCCTACCGCCAGGGCCAGGTTGCCCAGGAAGAGGAGGGGGAGCACAAGCTTGGCTCGCTCCCGCTCCTCACAAACAAACCATAGCCCCGTTCCCGCTCCCGAGGCTAGGACGAGCAATATACCGAGCGCGACCATCATTGTCTCCTCGCCTCCTTTCTTCTCCAATAGCCGAGAACGGAGCTTGGCAAGCATATCGCCATAAGGCTGCTCACCACCCTCACATTCATGGCCTTGTCTATACCGGTGTCGCAATTCAGCGACACCTCTAGACATTTAAGCCCGGTAGCTACTACTCCGGGCATGGAAATTAACGCTGTGTAGAGAGAGAAGTCAAACCACCTCTCTGCTTTCGCCTCGCTGTTTTTTGCGAGGAGGGCGGCAAGGAGGAGGTAAGTATACACCCCCCCCAAAATTGAGTAAAGCACCGCTTGCGCTACGCCTGCGGTCATTTCAATCCCCCCTATCGGGCAAAATAGTACCAAAGAAACCACCTTTAGTCAAGGATATATTTGCTATTTTCTAGTGGCTAAATAGTTTACAAAAACGCAGGTATATCTGCAACGTACGAGCTATTATTATAAATAGGAGAAAACGGCGGAGGCGACAGGAGTGTTTTGCCTTTCAAAATCAACTCTCAGCGCCAGCAGGGCGCGTGCCGAGGCGCGAAGCGGCGAGGCAACAGATACCGAATACAAAACTTGGCTCCGCGGGTCGGACTCGAACCGACAACCCTCTCGTTAACAGCGAGACGCTCTACCATTGAGCTACCGCGGAACAATATGGTTGTTAGTCAACCAGTTTTATTATATCATCTGATTATAGGATTTCAACTATCATGACAGGCTTGCAACAGTACATCCTTCTCGCGTATATGGCACTTGCGATAGTGCTAAGCGTTGTTGCTGTTTATAAATGTCGCCACAAAAAGGCATACCAAAAATTTGTACCTCTATTTGTAATCGGCTCATTCGTATGGGGTGATGTGTTAGTTTTTGGCATCTTTTGGGTGCTTGCCGGTGCTGTCACTTTATTTTTTAATAGCTGGTTTTTGTTCCAGGTGATATTTTTGGTGTTTTGGCTTATTCGTTCCGCAGGCGAAACTATTTACTGGTTTATGCAACAGTTTTCTAGCATAATCCGTGAAAAGCCAGAAAAAGTATGGACCTTTCGTTTTGTTAAAAACAATGCTGCCTGGTTTTTAATGCAAATTTGGTGGCAAACCGTTACTATTGCCTCTCTTGTTGCACTTATCTTTTTACTTGTTTCCCATTTTTCTTGATAAAGGTGATGAAACAGGTATAATGAACTCGCAATCCGAGGTCGTCTAATGGTAGGACGCAAGGTTCTGGCCCTTGTAATCTTGGTTCGAATCCAAGCCTCGGAACCACGGGTTAAAACAAAAGTTATTTTTTATATAAACGTATAGTTGTAGTACAACACGCTAGCTTATTTCGCTGTAAATACCAGTGCCGTTGATAACATCAACAATCGAACTTTCGCCAAAAAGTTTAAAAACCCTAATTGGTAAATTATTTTCCTCCGCCAGGGCAATGGCAGGCATATCCATTACTGCCAAATTTTCATGGCGCACCTCTTTGAAGGTAATCTTATCGAGCTTGCGTGCGTTTTTGTTTTTGTTCGGATCGCTGGAATAAACACCATCTACTAAGGTCGCCTTTAATATCATATCGGCATCTATTTCTAGTGCGCGAATCACCGCCGCAAGATCGGTGGAGTTAAAGGGATTTCCTGTCCCCGCGCCAAAAATCACTACCCTCTTTTTCTCTAGGTGTCTAATAGCGCGACGGCGAATAAATGGCTCTGCTACAGCGGCAATCGATAAGGCGGTTTGTACCCGTGTGGCGATAGCCATCTTTTCTAGTTCGATTTGCAAAACAAGGGCGTTCATAGCGGTTGCGAGCATGCCAATGTAGTCGGCGGCTGCCCTTTCGTCTCCTGATTTTGCGATCTCACGACCACGGAAAAAATTTCCTCCGCCGACGACAATTGCCACCTCGTGTCCGTTCTTTACTACCTCGGCGATTTTTTTGTTTACCTTGTCAACAGTTGCAACATCAATACCGGTTTCTTTGTTGCCTGCTAGCGCTTCACCCGATAATTTAATTACCACTCTTGCCATAATATATTTATTCTCTCGCCGTCCTAAACGAAAACGATGCAATAATAAAGGTGGCTAGTATCCACCCTCCAACGATCCAGAACTCTCCTAGTGTCTCATTAAACCCTTTGCCATCTATTGCTATTGCGCGCATCGCATCGATGACCGGTGTGAGTGGTAAGTAATCGACTATCTTTTGTGTCCACTCTGGCAATGAGCTAGTGGGGAAGAACACGCCCGATAGAAAAAGCATAGGTATAGAAACAACTTGTGATAAACTCTCTGCTGCGCTCGTTGTTTTGGAAAAGCTAGCAATAATAAAGCCGATCATTAAAAACACTGTTGTCCCCAAGAGTGCCCAAAGAGAAAGGTTCCAATAGCTACCATAAGCTTTTACATCGTAAATAAAGTAAGCAGCGGCCAAAATAATTATGGCCTGCAGAAGGGTAATTGCAAGACGCGCCATAACTTGGGCGGCAATGTAAGAGCGTCTGTTAATAGGAGTGGCGAGAATGCGTTTAAGGATTTTTTTCTCGCGTGCTTCTGTTAAGAATACGGCGATACCAACGATAGCTGATTGCATTAAGCTCATAGCCACGATTCCTGGAATTAAGAAGTCGATATAGCGGATACGGCGGTCGGTAACCGGTTGTTTGTCTAGTTTTACTATTTCTGGCGTTTGTGCAATGCTTATATTGATCTTTGTAGTTATTTGTTCGATAACGTTTATTACCACAGGGTTCATTGTGGCATTCGCTTCGTTGTAGTATAGCTCTAAGCTAACCGTCTCGGGCTCAGCTACAGGAGCAGGGGGGTGATAATTTACTCCTCGCATCATCATTGCTTGCGCTTGCGCTGCCTGCTCCTTTATATTGGCGTTGCTTTGCACCAAATTCTTAAACTCTTCTGGAATGACAATGGCAAAATCTGCCTCGCTGTCGATGATCTTTTGCTTTGCTCCTTGTATATCATCTGCCTCTATCCCCTCGATAACCTCGAAGGTCTCTCCCTCGGTAAAGGCCTTTACAATCTCTTTGCTTTCTTCTACCTGAGCTTGATCTAGTAAAATAACGCGCCCAACTGTCATTTTGTCCATATTAAAAAGACCAAAGACCAGTAGAAAGATCATAGGAAAGGCGAGCATCCAAAATAGTGCCGGTTTGTTGCGGACAGTCATTTTTAGTATTGCTGTAAACAAGAGCCAAAGTGCCTTCATTAATCCCTCAATTCTTTGCCTGTTAATGTAAGAAAAACATCCTCGAGATTACTAGGAGCTACCGCAATATCTTCAAATGCAATTTTTTCTTTTTCTAAATATTTTACAACGGCCGGTAGGGTTTGGTGAATGTTTTTGGTACCAAGAGAATATTCATATTCCCCAGTGGTGTTAGTGGCAACTGTACCGGAGATAACGCCAGAAAGGGCACGTAGCTTTTCTAGTTTTATTTTTTTCGCACTGGTTATTTCGATGCGGTAGGGGTTGGGCAGTTGCGCAATGAGTTGCTTCGTGGTGCCTTGAGCAACAATCTTTCCTTTATCGATAATGAAAATTTTATCGGCCAAATATTGCGCTTCTTCCATATAGTGAGTTGTTAAAATAATGGTTTTTCCTTGGCGCTTTATTTCGGCGATTATCTCCCAGAGGTTACGCCGTGCTTGTGGATCGAGGCCTGTTGTTGGCTCGTCGAGAAAAATGATTTGCGGATCGTTGACTAGAGTCGAAACAATAGAAAAGCGCTGTTTCTGCCCGCCCGAAAGTTGGTCGACATAAGCATTTTTTTTATCGGCCAAGCCTACAATATTTAGGAGTTTGTCAGCATCGACCTTTCTGTTGTAAAACGAGGCAAAAAGCACAAGGAGTTCCTTGAGGCGTAAAAACTGGTAATAATTCGCTGTTTGGAGCTGAATACCAATCCTTCTTTTTACCTCATCGGGTTTTTTAACAGGGTTAAAGCCGAGTACTTCGATGGTGCCCCCGCTTGGCTTTAGGAGACCTTCTAACATTTCCAGGGTGGTTGTTTTTCCTGCACCGTTAGGCCCTAAAAAAGCAGTAATCGATCCCTTGGCAACAGAAAATGAAATACCTTGCACTGCCTTGGTTTTAGCAAAGTTTTTTCGTAGGTCACTAACCTTAATTACTGCTTTACTTGCCATACGCAAAATTAGTTTAACACCAAATTTAAAATGGTACAATAGATACATGGCAGATAGCAACAAGACAGCGTTTGTTGTGGGAGGAACTGGCTTTATTGGTTACCATGTAGTGCGTGAGTTGCTCGCGAAAGATTACAGGGTAACGGCGTTTTCTTTGCCCGAAAAAAACAAGAGTTTTTCTTGGCAGGGTGATGTTAAGGTGGAGTATGGCGATATTAACAAGCTTGACGACAAGAAAGTTATTGCACTAATAAAGGGAAATTATGCTGTTATTTATTGTGCGGGTGCTGATGACCGCACTGTTCCGCCCCGCCCCGCCCGCGACTTTTTTTACCAGCACAACGTCGAGGCAACACAGCGCTTTGTTCGTCTCGCGCGCGAGGCGGGGGTAAAAAAGGTAATAATTTTAAGTTCTTACTTTTTATACTTTGAGCGCCAATGGCGCGAATTAGAGCTTGTTCGTTACCATCCTTATATATGGTCGCGTAAGGTACAGGCAGAAAGTGCAATTGCGGAGGGGCAAGACAAGGTTGATGTAATAATTCTAGAGCTTCCTTATATATTTGGTGCTACTCCGCACAGAATGCCTTTGTGGGCGCCCCTTTTAAGTTATATTGAAAAAGCGAAGACTATCTACTACACAAATGGCGGAACAAACGTGGTTGCGGTAGAAACAGTAGCAGAGGCTGTAGCGGGGGCAATAAAGCATGGTGAACATGGCGCTCACTACACAATCGGTAGTGATAATGTAACGTGGCCTATGATGCTACGCGCTCTTATGCGCGCTATGGGAATAAAGGCAAAAAAAGTTGTTACCCTTCCTACCTTTTTAGTAAAAATCGCTCTTTATTTTGTGTGGCTTAAACACCTTATTGAGGGACGAGAAGGGGGTCTCGATCCCCGTCGCCTTGTTTACCTTCAAACCCGTAATACTTTTTTTAATGCGGGCAAAGCGCGCGATGTACTCAAGTTTAAGAAGAGTGATATGGGTAAAGCGTTTGCTGACACTATAAAAGCGTGGAAGGAGGGCAAGTGATTCTTGTTACTGGTGCTGCTGGTCATATTGGCAACGCCCTGATTCGTTACTTGGTAGAAAAGGGGGAAAAAGTAAGGGCGATGGTAATGCCCAAAGAAGATACTTCTTGCTTTAGCGGTATAAAAGTAGAAGTAGTTCGTGCTGATATCACTTGTCCCGATACTCTTGAAAAAGTATTTCAAGGGGTTGATTATGTTTATCACCTAGCAGGAATTGTTACGCTAGAGATTGGGCGTGGTAAATTGCTACACAGGGTTAATGTAGGAGGAACGAAAAATATTATCGAGGCCTGCCGGAAGTATCGGGTAAAAAGATTGGTCTATTTCAGCTCCGTTCATGCCTTTGTGGAACTTAAAGGCGAGGAGACATTAAGTGAAAAAGCTGGCTTTGACTACAAGAAATCGGTGGGAAAATATGCTCAATCTAAAGCACAGGCATCGCAACTGGTACAAGATGCAGCCAAAAGTGGCTTAGATACGGTCATTGTGGCGCCGGTTGGTGTAATTGGTCCTTATGACTTTAAGCTCTCGGAAATGGGGCAGGTATTATCTGATTTTTATTTTCGTCGCCTTAAAATTCTTATTCGGGGCGCCTATGATTTTGTTGATGTAAGAGATGTAGCGCGTGGTGCAGTTTTAGCCTGCAAAAAAGGGAAAACCGGTGAAAGCTATATTCTTTCTGGGGGACGTATTACTATTAAGCGAGTTGTGGAGGTTCTTGCGCGCAATACTGGTATTCCCGTACCTCGCTGGACTGTGCCCACGTGGCTGGCAAAACTTTTTGCGGTATTTACACCAGTGTATTATTTTCTTTTGCGCCAGAAACCAGTTCTTACCCTTTATTCTATTAACACCCTCAACGTTAAGTACAAAATATCCGACAAAAAAGCACGCCAGGAACTAGGTTATGTTTCGCGACCAATAGAAGAATCACTAACAGACACCATTTTGTGGCTAAAGAAAAATAAGTGGTATAATGAAAAGGCAAAGGTGTAACCTGGGTCGTTTTTAGGCGAAACCAAAAAAGTAAGGAGGATAGTATGGAATGGTATTGGTGGGTGCTTATTGCAGTAGTGGCTGTCGTTGTGCTGTGGTTTGTTCTTAAAAAGAAGAAATAGTAAAGGTTAAATAACACTGATCTTCTTACCCTAGAAAACGGGTTTTGTGTTTTTTGTTATAATGAAATTGCAACGTATTAACTAGCTATAAAAGCATGCCTCGACGTGCTTTAAGAATTGGAGGAAAGAATGGCAGAAGTAACCCCAACACCACCAGTAGCGCCACCACCGGCTGCGCCGGCAACACCACCACCCCCTAGCGACCAACAGGTGCCACCCCCACCAGTTGGTGGTGTTCCTACGCCCCCGCCCGGAGCAGGTGCTCCTATGGCTGGTGAACCAAAGAAAAAAGCACCTATTTGGATTTGGGCTGTGGTGGGCTTAGTGGTAGTCGCTGTTATTTATTTCTTGGTAACCTCGGGTTCTAACTCTCCTGTAGAGAAGGGTGCGCCCGACATTGTTCCGTATACTGCTACAACTACAACTGCAACAACAACACCTGGTACTGCCGCTACTATTACACCAACAGGCGGTGCTCCAACCACCACCAATACTACGCCTGCGATGTCTCCTGCGGTTGAGCCGACAAACGACGAAGATGCACTGTATTAAGAAGGATTACAAATAAAATAGCCATAGCACTAAGTGCCAAACCATCTATTGGCAGTTCTTCGTTCTGCGACATATAGCCAAAAGTATTATAACGCCAATCTAGGAAAATTTTTGTTACTAGGTAGAGTGTGGCAAGTATGGTGGGCCATTTTTTGAGGGTGGTGTTTGGTGTAAAAAGCAAGTACCACCCCTGTATGCCGTAAAATAAAACCCAAAAAATGGCGCCAAAGGTCAGCCAATTAAAGCCCTCTATCAACATCACGACAGGGTAGAATAATATGCTTAAAGCACCAAAAAAACTTGCCCCTATGGCGGCGAACGCCAAAAGGTAGTTATTGGGTGTCTGTTGGCGTATTATTTTTAGCCAAACAAGGGCGAGAAGAAAGGGGTAAAGGGGGCAGATAATGAGAAATGGCCAGAGGTAAAAGGGCTGGTGTGTAAGCTCTGACCAGTCATAAGCGAGGGACGATATTGTCCACACAAAATTAAGAGCGATTAAGGCAAAAATAAATGATTTGTTTTTTACCATTGCTACTTTATACTATCAAAACTGGTACAATAAGATAAGGAGGATAAATGACAACACAGCATGCGGCGCAACGAGTAGGGGTTTTTGTCGATGTCCAGAATATGTACTACTCGGCACGCAATTTGTATCAAAAAAAGGTGAATTTTGGGGCAATTCTCAAGGAGGCGGTAGGAAATCGCCAATTGGTACGTGCAATTGCCTATGTTATAAGAGCAGAAGTAGAGCAGGAACATAATTTTTTTGAAGCATTAAGTAACCAAGGCTTTGAGGTACGAGCCAAAGATTTACAAACTTTCACCGGTGGTGGGAAAAAGGGTGACTGGGATGTGGGGCTTGCTATGGATGTGCTTAAAATTGGCCCTAAAATCGATGTGGTAGTTTTGGTTTCTGGTGATGGCGACTATGTCGACCTAGTACGTTATGTAAAAGAGGTGGTTGGAGCGCGTTTTGAAGTAATTGCCTTTGGGGAAACTACATCGAGTAAGTTAATGGATGAAGTGCACCAATTCACTGATATGAGTAAGGCAAAAAACAAATTTTTACTTGCAAAATAAACATATTTTTTAGTTACTGCTCGGCGTAGCTTGCCCCGTCCGATTCTCCGGCGAGGCTTGCCCCGCCCCACCGGGCGGGGTTCTCGGCGATTACGCCTTGAACAGTAGGGACGACGACCGCGATACCCTTTTACTGTTCGAACGCAGTGAGAACTACCACGCAACGATAATCCCATTACCGTTCGAGCGGGAGCGAGAACTGTACACTTCATCTTTTTACTGTTCGAGCGGGAGCGAGAACCCCGCCTAAAAAGGCGGGGCAAGCTACAACGCTAGCTCTGATATCAGGGGCTGGGAGTTCTCGGCGAGTACACCTCGAACGATAAAAACAAACCTCTCGCTACTTTATATTACGGTGCATTTACTTCGATACTTCCCAGTATCGAAGTAAATGCAGGAAACGCTATTGTTAAAGGATAACGTTTAACTAAAGATGAGCGTGGAAGCGAGAACCTGCGTTACCCCCCTACTGTTCGAGCGGAAGCGAGAACTACCGGGTCGGTTTCAATATCAACGTTTAGGAGTTCTCGGTGAGTACACCTCGAACAATAAAAAAGGCGGTCTGTAGTTCTCGGGTAGTAACCCTCGAACGGTAAAATGACGCTCGCCCATTACCACTCGAACACAATAAGGACTCTAAATGTTTTTATACTCTAACTATTATTTATCGTTTTTAACATTTGCTGTGCACATAATTTAGAATAAGTTATTATACGGGTAGTTTGCTTTTTTCTAATATTTGATAAACTATTAATAATGACGGAAAATAAGGAAGCGTCCACCCAGTTTGTTGAGGCGGCAAGCCAACTTGTAAAAGTTGTCGATCGCCTTGATCGTGATTTTACAAAGCGCCGTTCTCGCTGGTATGGTTTAAGTTACGGTCTTTTGCAGGGTATTGGCTTTGCCTTTGGCGCAACAGTGCTTTTTGTTCTTATCTTTTACGCGCTGGTAGCGATGGAGAGTTGGCCGGTGTTTGGTGGCGTTGCGAGCCGTATTAATGATCAAATATTTTTTGAAAAAGAATTAATTCAATAGGAGGGAATGATGCCGGATAGTCAAAATAACCTAGGAGCAAGTCAACCGGAGATCAACAACCAAGTTCCTGGTACTGTGATGCAAAACACACAAGGAATGCCGAAAAATGACCAGATGTTTGGACCGGTACAACCCTCAGCGGTTGCTAATCCAGTGCCCGGCGCAGTGGACGGGGTAACGCCGAATATTCAAGGGGAGACACCGCTCCAGGGACCGTCCGATCCAGCGGTCGAAGCTGGTAATACTCAGGAGTCACCGGTAAGACCAACTGATCCAGTGGTCGAAGCTGGTGAATTAGAGCGTGGGGTCGGGGTAACGCAAACAGAAGGTCCAGCACCTGCGGGTGAAAACGTTGCCCCAGATGCGCCACTTGCGCCGGGGGAACCACCTGTTGTGGCGAGTACAGAAACAGCCCCTGCGGAACCGGTAGCAGCAGCGGCGGTGCCAGGTATGCCTCCTGTACCAGGGGTGGTAACACCAGGAGAAACACCTGACGACGGCGAATCACCACTGCCACCTGTAATGCCACCACCAGAGAATCTCGGTACCCTTCCGGAAGAGAGTACCCCTCCAGCAGTTCCGGGTGAACCTGGTGTAGATTTACCTCCCGTTCAAGACACGGTTCCTCCTCCTGCTGAACCAGAAGCATTAAGGCCAGATGAATTTCGGGAGAGGGTGCTTACTAAAATAGAAGAGGGGCGCAGAGCAGTCGATGATGTATTTGAAGGGATCAAGGAGGCAGTAAATAGAGTGAAGCAGGAGGAAGGAAATAGGCTAAATGAATAAGGCGGAAAAGAAGAAGAAGGAAAAGAAGATAGAAGAGTCAATCGAAGAAATGGCGGAAAAAGTCGGTGATGTTATGTTCCAGCCTGTCGATAGTAAGAAAATCAAGCGAAAAATTGGTGAAAAACTCGACCAAGCAGTAGAAAGCGCCTTTGGACTAGAAGACAACGCGTAGTTGCTACTTATTCGCACCTCCTATAATTATGGTATAATTACGGGTGAGGTAAGGTTAAATATGGCAAAGAGAGGGAGAAAACCAAAAGCAAAAGCATCTTTTGATGCCAACGTTAGTCTCGTACGCGAGGTAGTGGCTGTTGTTCTTGTTGTCCTCGGCTTAGTTGCCCTCTTGGCACTTTTTAATGCCGGGGGGCAGGTAGGGGTAGCCCTCAAGAATTTTTTCTTTTATTACTTCGGCATGGTTGCGGGGGCAATTTTGCCACTTTTAATGGTTGTTTTAGGCTTGGTAATGCTATCGGTCGAGTACTTACGAAGCCATAAAAAGCAAGTCATTGGCACATCTATTGCTTTCATAATTTTTATTGGCCTACTTAATAATTTTGGTGGCGTTACAGGAAGCACACTCAACCAGTGGATTCAAGAGGGTTTTGGTGCGGTGGGAGCGTATCTTGTTCTTATTGCACTCTTGCTTATAGACTTAGTTTTTGCTTTTGGTGTTTCTATAAAGCGTGTCTTCGAAAGGCTTAATTTTTACGATAAAGAGCGAGGCAAAGAAGATGGCAAAGCTAGCATCGAAAACCAAAAAGATAAGGTGTCGGTGTTTAGAATTGTGCGCAAAAAAATGAGAGGGTGGACGTTACGTAAGCCACACGTACAAGAAAAGCGAGTAAGCACCGTACGGCAACCATCGTTTATTCCTAGTAATAACCAACATTACGAACCACCACCACTTTCTTTACTTGCTACTCGACAAGAAGATACAGAAAAGGCCGAAAGAACAATAGAGTTACAACGAAAAAAATCTAATATTATCAAGAAAAAGCTCAAAGATTTTAATATTGAGGTAGAGCTGGGTGGAGTTAACGTTGGACCTACCATTACACAGTTAGAGTTTAAGCCGGCAGAGGGGGTAAAACTTAACCAAATCACGTCGCGTGCGGGCGACCTTGCCCTTGCTCTTGCAGCGGAGGCAGTAAGAATAGAGGCGCCAATTCCTGGGCGGGGAGCAGTGGGGGTAGAGGTGCCTAATGAAGAAAGGCGCAACGTTACTCTGCGCGAAATACTCGAACATAAAGAATTCGATAAGGTAGCAGAAAAATCGAATTTAATACTCGCTCTTGGGTTAGATGTGGCGGGCAATCCAATGATGGCGGATCTCGCAAAACTACCCCACCTGTTAGTAGCAGGTGCCACGGGGAGCGGAAAATCGGTTTGTGTAAACTCTATGATTACCTGCCTTATTTATCAAAATTCGCCTGAAGATCTTAGGTTTATCTTGGTTGACCCTAAGAGGGTAGAATTTACTCCCTATAATGGTATTCCTCATCTTCTTACTCCAGTAATTGTCGAGGCCGACAAAACTATTAATATTCTCAAATGGACAGTGGCAGAAATGGAACGACGTTTTAGGGTCTTCCAAGACGTGGGGGTGCGCGACTTGGGGAGTTACAACGAACGGGTGAAAAAGGGCGAGGTAAAACCAGGAGAAGATGGTACAGTCTATACAAAAATGCCTAATATTGTTCTGATTATCGATGAACTTTCGGACCTTATGGCGCAATCTGCAAATGAAGTGGAAGGGGCAATTGTGCGTATTGCCCAAATGGCGCGGGCAACGGGTATCCACCTTATTATTGCTACCCAGAGGCCATCTGTAAATGTTATCACTGGCTTAATTAAGGCAAATGTCCCTGCTCGCGTTGCCTTTGCCGTGGCGAGCCAGGTTGACTCTAGAACAATTATCGACATGGCGGGGGCAGAAAAGCTTATTGGCAACGGCGATATGCTTTATTTAAGTGCCGATACCGGTAAGCCTAAACGTATTCAAGGGGTACTGGTAAGCGATGAAGAAATAAAGCAAATTACCGACTTCTTGAAAAAAAGTGGTCATGCAGTTTATGACCAGACGATTGCCGACTTCAAGCCTACCCAAGAGAAAAAGCACACAAGCGGAGGAAGCAGTGATCCTATGTACGATGAGGCAAAAGAGCTTGTTATACAAACAGGCAAGGCGTCGGCAACATTTATTCAGCGGCGTCTAAGGGTGGGATACGCCCGCGCCGCTCACTTACTCGACGCAATGGAGGACGATGGAGTGGTAGGTCCTGGTTCGGGGGCAAAGCCAAGAGAGGTGTATGTTGATAGTCTTGATGCGCCTTCCCCCACCAGTGCACCTCCAGCGCAAAGTAATAATTCCGGCTTTGTAGCGCCTGTTTACACTACAAGCGAACCAAGCTACTCACCTGTCAAGAAAAACGAAGCACTGAAAGAGGGGGGAGGAAATGAGGAGGAGGAAGGGAGTGAGAGTAGGTGGCCAAAAAGCGTTCCACCTCCTTCGGCACCTCTTCCTAAAGTAGAGAGTACAAAAGAGGAAAAAAACTAAAACGAGCGCCCTTGGTCTTGATAAATTAAAGCTTCGTTTTAGTATTTGACTTTTACTTAATTACGCTTGATATTGAAAGTATGGGTTCTTTTACGACGCGCAAAATTAGGGGCAGTAAAACGTTAGGGCAACGCCTGGAGGCGGTGCGCCGGCGTAAGAAGTTTACCTTCGACGAAGTAGAAGAGGCAACAAAAATAAGGGCGCGTTATCTTAAGGCGATAGAAGATGATAATTACCGTGCTCTCCCTGGTCCTGTTTACCTTACCGGTTTTTTAAGAAGCTATGCAGAGTTTTTAGGTCTTCCTGTGGGTGAGGTGCTTAAGCAGTACAAAACGGAAAGAAGTATGGCGGTGCCATCGGCAAAAAACAAAAGTTTTCGCCCCACTGGCACGGTGAAAGAATTAGGTTTCGCCATTACTCCTAAAACAATTGTAGTGGTAGCGGTGGGTGTGGTAGTCTTAGGTCTTTTTTCTTATGTTGGTTGGCAAGTTAAACGTTTTAGCTCTCCTCCCCCTATTGAGCTTGTGGCACCCGAAAGCGATACGGTGCGCGAAGAAAGTGTAATGGTGCGTGGGCAAACAACAGAGACCGCAAAGCTACAAATAAATGGGCAAGAAATAAATGTAGATACAGAGGGTTATTTTAGCCAAAAAGTGGGGCTAAAACGGGGAGTAAATACCATTGAAATTAGAGCGCAAAACAGAATCGGTAAGGAAAATATAAAGGTTTTAAAAATATTTGCTGATTTTGAAGCGCCCCCTGGTGTAACCAATAATTAACTATGGAAAACGGAAGGAGAATATGGCTAGTGAATTAGAAGGCAAAAAAAAGGCACTCGAAGCGGCGCTTGGCGCTATTGAAAAACAGTTTGGCGCGGGGGCAATTATGAAGATGGGGCGCAGTGACCACTTAAACATCGATGCTATCTCAACCGGTTCAATTGGGGTAGATGTTGCCCTAGGTGTTGGCGGTGTTCCGCGCGGGCGTATCATTGAAATTTTTGGTCCAGAAAGTAGTGGAAAAACAACACTTGCTCTTACTATAATTGCCAATGCGCAACGCAATGGTGGTATTGCCGCCTTTATCGATGCAGAGCACGCTTTTGATCCAGAGTATGCAAGAAAAATTGGCGTTGACATTGAGAACCTGCTTATCTCCCAACCAGATACGGGGGAACAGGCGCTAGAGATTACAGAAACTTTAATTCGCTCCGGCGCTTTAGATGTGGTAGTGGTCGACTCTGTTGCCGCCCTTGTTCCGCGTAGCGAAATAGAGGGAGAAATGGGCGAAAGCAGTATGGGCGTACAGGCTCGTCTTATGTCACAGGCAATGCGTAAAATTACCGGAGCTCTTGCACGCTCAAAAACAGCTGCCATTTTTATCAACCAATTACGAATGAAGATCGGTATTATGTTTGGTAATCCAGAGACCACTACTGGAGGTATGGCGCTAAAGTTTTATTCTTCGGTGCGGATAGACATTCGCCGCATTCAACAATTAAAACAGGGGGAGGATGTAGTTGGTAACCGCGTTCGCGTTAAGGTAGTGAAAAATAAAGTTGCACCCCCTTTTAGGCAGGCAGAATTTGACATAATGTATAACGAGGGTATTTCTCTTTCTGGTGAAATTCTCGATTTGGGAGTGCAGTATGGTCTTATCGATAAAAGTGGTTCGTGGTTTACCCTTGCTCCACAAGAAGGAAAAGAAGCAGATAAACTGGGTCAGGGCAAAGAAGCGGCGCGTGCTGTAATCAGAAAGGATAAAAAGCTACAAGAGAGACTACGTAAACAAATATTGCAAGCAATAAAGAAAAAACAAGAAGAGACAGAAGATTAGTACTAGGTAAAAGCAATGAACGCCAAAAATTATACTCTCTCTCTTCTGGGGAGAAGGGCGTACACGGAAAGGATGTTGCGCGATAAACTTACAAGCAAAAAATATCCCAAAAACGAGATAGAGAGAGTGCTTGCGCTGTGTAAAAAATACAACTACATTAATGATTACGACTACGGAAAGAATTTAATTTTATCGCGCGACAGAACAAGTCCGCGCGGTCGCTATGCTCTTGTTCAGGAATTAAGGAGTAAGGGGGTTGAAGAAAAGGTCATTACGTGCATTTTTCAAGACGAGATTTTTGCCACTCGCTCAGAGGTTGCTCTGGCAGGCGCAGTGATTAGGCAAAAGCTACCTCGCTATGCTACAATAAAAAAGCATATTGCCCGGCAAAAATGCTACAGTTTACTTGCGCGCCGCGGTTTTGATCCCGAAATAATTAGGAGTGCAATAAATGAAAATTTTAGGCAAAGTTAAGCCCAAAAACCATAGGGTAAAAATTGTTGCCACTATTGGGCCGGCAACAAAAACAGAACGTGATATTCGCGCCCTAATCGAAGCGGGTATGGATATCGCTCGCTTTAATTTTTCTCATGGCTACTACGAAGAATATGCGCGATGGGTTACCTATATTCGCCGTCAGGCAAAGAAACTTAGAAAAAACGTGGAAATTCTTGGCGACTTGCAAGGTCCTCGTTTTAGGGTGGGTCCTCTTCCTAAAACCGGGAAGCGCCTTTTGCCCCGGCAAAAGATTTTAATTAGCTATGGGGAAAAGAAGGAAAAATGTCGTCGTAATGAAATCAATATAACAGGTGTTGAGGGAGAAGAGATTGCTCTTAAAAAAGGCGATCCAATTATGCTAGATAACGGTACAATCGAGTTGAGGCTGTTAAGGGCGAGTGGAGAAGATAGTATTTGCGAAGTGGTAACAGGGGGAATAATCTATTCCCACAAAGGAGTTAACTTGCCCACTATCACACTAAAAGATAACTTTACCGCAAAAGATGCAGAAGACCTAGAGTTTATTCTAAAACACGAAATTGATTATGTTGGCTTAAGTTTTGTTTCGAACGATCAAGATGTAACCGCTATTAAAGAAAGAGTCCAAGGAAAAACAAAACTTATTGCAAAGATCGAGCGTCGCCAAGCAATAGAGGATTTTGAGGATATTCTGCATACTGCCGACGGTATTATGGTTGCAAGAGGTGACTTAGGCATCGAAATACCTCTTGAAAAGGTGCCATTGGTGCAAAAGCGTATTATTCGGCGCTGCAGGGTGTCAGGTAAGCCAGTGATTACCGCCACGCAAATGTTGGCGAGTATGGCGGATCAACCAAGACCAACGCGGGCAGAAGTAAGTGATGTTGCTAATGCTGTTCTCGACGGCACGAGCGCGGTAATGCTTTCCGACGAAACGGCGATGGGAAAGTACCCTATTAAAACGGTGGAAATGATGCGAGCTATAGTAGAAGAAGCAGAGTACTTTAGCGAGCAAATGAATTTACGCTCTATATTATAGGTACTTACGTGAATTTTTGTAAGAAAATATTTAACCAATAACTGGAGGTAATATGAAAGGTTTTTATGCTAATGTCGAAAAGGATACGTTGGAAAACGACAATTTCCGCAAGGTGTTATATTCCGGCAAGCATTGCCAGCTTGTCTTAATGTCTCTTTTACCTTCGGAAGATATTGGGGAGGAAGTACATCCAGAAAATGACCAATTTTTCCGCTTTGAAAAGGGGCATGGCAAGGTAGTGATCGATGATAATGAATATATGGTAGAAGATGGTTCTGCTATTATTGTACCGGCGGGTGCAAAGCATAATGTTATTAACACTTCCGACACAGAAGGGTTAAAGCTGTACACAATTTACGCTCCTGCTCATCATAAGGACGGCGTGGTAAGAAAGACAAAGAAAGAGGCGCTCGAAGACGAACCAGAGTTCGACGGTGTAACAACAGAGTAGATGTGTAACCACCAACGCCTTGTGTGGTGGCGTAGCTTGTTGTTATGTAAAAATATTTAATAATGTGGTAAAATAGGTCTATGAAAAAAACAAAAACAAAAGAAAAAGTATCCAAAACTGTAAGTAAGGCAAGCAAGGTAATGCGCCGTGTGCCCACGTTCCTGTGGATAATTTTAGCACTGTGCGCAGTGTTGGTGTTAATAGCCTTTTTCGCACCGGGGCCAAAAGATGTCCCGCAGAGTAGGGGCTGTTTTGGCGTCAATGGTGCTTGCGCGATTTAAATAAACAATAAATACAAGGAGGAAGATGAATCTAACTTTTTGGGCTGGTCTGATAATATTGGTGGGTGGTGTGTTGATGTATGTACTTCCTTTTCTGGTTAGCCCGTGGGCGTGGATAATTTTGGCAATAATTGGTGCCGTATTGGCAATTGTCGGTACTATCTACGGCAAACCATCCACAGCTTCTAAAAAGAAGAAATAAGATAGGTCCGAAAATATTGTCTATTTTTCTTTGACTGCTAAAAAGCGTTACGCTATAATACAAGCGTAAGCTTTTTAGTAATAAAGTGGTCGACTTACGAGAATTATTCAGCAAGTTTTGTTGGAAAAAGATGGAAGAAGTAAACAAGAAAAAGCTCTATGTCGGTAACCTGAGCTATTCCACTACCGATGAAGGTCTTAAAGAGGCTTTCGCGAAAGCTGGTGAAGTGGTCGAGGCTCGTGTTATTACCGACAAAATGAGTGGTCGCTCCAAAGGTTTCGGCTTTGTTGAGTTTGGCAGCGAAGAAGACGCGCAAAAAGGCATTGAGATGTGGGATGGCAAAGAGTTAGAAGGTCGTCCCCTAAAAGTCAACTTGGCTCGCCCAATGACTGAGCGCCCCGCTCGCCCTGAGCTATCGTAACGACCACAATTCTTACGATAACAAAACAAAGAGCACCTTTTTAAGGTGCTCTTTGTATTAAAACGAGAAGAGTCTTTTTATTGTATAATAAAAGTAATGATTAAACTATCAAACACCGATGCTTGTGTTTTGCCAGGGGGTGTAAACCTAAATGAATTTCAGGGTAAGGAAAACAACGTTGTTTGCATTGCTCCACATCCCGACGACGACGCGCTTGGCGTAGGCGGAAGTCTTAAAATGCATGCCGAAAACGAAGACAATGTTTTTACGGTGTTTGTAACAAGCGGTAGTGGCTCACCGGCAACAGGGGGAAAGCGTACACCCGCTTCTTTGGCCGCTTTACGCCAAGAAGAAGCGGTAAAAAGTATGCGCATATACGGTGCTCTTGCCGGTATTTTTTTGGGCTACGAAGCGACCGATGCGCGTGAGGTAAAAACAGAGGAGGTAACGCAAGATATATTCCGCGTTTTAATCGCCCTAAAACCGGTGCGTATTTATGTGCCTTCTCCGTTCGAAAAACACCCTACTCACATAGCCTGCCTGCAGAGAACACTGGAGGCAATTTATAGAGTACCTGGTTTTGTGCCAGAGTTACGCGGTTATGGGGTATGGGGCGATATTTTTGCAGCAGAGAGTGAGCTGGAAATTGTTGACATTACAGATGTTATCGATGTTAAAAGGCGCGCTTGTCGTGCCCATGAAAGCCAGTGCAAAAATACCACTCGCGATGTGGCGATGGCGGGCTATAACCATTATATTGCCTCTTACAACGACCCACTGGTAGCAGTTGAGGGGACACGTTATAGTGAAAAATTACTCATAATGAACGAGATTGTCTCGCGCCCCGAGCTGGGGGTAGATGTTTATGCACGCAATCTGGCACTAAAGCACTTACACGATTTATACCAAGGTGACAACTAGATATTATGAACAAACTAGATTACGACGAACAATTCGAAGAAATTGCCGAGGATATGCGCGCTCGTGAAGTAAGGCGTAATAAAGAGAAGCCACCGCGAGAGTCTGGGCGCTCGGTGTTTGAGCTACAAAAAAATATGCGTAAAGATCTTGATTCCAAGCAAGGGGATAAACTATAATCAAAAAGATGGTGAGGTCGCATAGTTGGTCTAGTGCGCGCGCTTGGAAAGCGCGTATACTCGCAAGAGTATCGTGGGTTCGAATCCCACCCTCACCGCCAATTTTCACTTTTTGTG
>DBQW01000041.1:0-2498 GCA_002305395.1 Candidatus Berkelbacteria bacterium UBA1384
CAATATGTTATGGACCGTAACAAGGAATTGACGCTTGTATTAAATGGCGGTACACTAGTATTAGGTAAAATTTATATGATTAATTTTTTGAAAGGCTACATATATGGTATTAACTATCGTCGTTGCAGCAGCCGGCCTGATGGTGGGTGTGCTTTTGGGTGTGGTTATTGCTGTGCAAAAAAATCGCAAGTCACTGGAGAGGGTCAAGAATAAAAGCGAGCAAGTCTTGCTCGACGCGCGCAATGAGGCGCTAAAAATAAAAGAAGATGCGGAAAAAGATCGTAATAAAAGACAAGAGGATCTCAAGGAGTTAGAGGGTTCTTTACGTCGGCGTGAAGAATCGCTCGATAAGCGAAGCGAAACACTAGAAAAGGACCGTTCTGTTTTAGCGGGAAAAGAAAAAGAAATAGAGGCAATTCGTCTCGAAATGAAAGAGATTGCCAAAAAACGCGAAGAAGAAATAAAAAAGATTTCAAAACTTACCAAGGCCGAAGCTCGCGATGTCTTGCTTAAAGATATCGAACAAGAATACAAAGACGATTTATTACAAAAAATTCGCCAATACAAAACTGCCCTTAAAGAGGCGGCAGAGGTAGAGAGTCGCAAAATCTTATCTACGGTAATCGAGCGCTATGCCGGCGAGGTAGCAAGTGAGCACACTACTATGTCCGTTGCTCTGCCAAGCGAAGAAATGAAGGGGCGTATTATCGGCAAAGAGGGGCGTAACATTCAGATCTTTGAAAAGGTGAGCGGGGTAGACTTAATTATCGACGACACCCCAGACACAGTGCTAATTTCTTCTTTTGACCCTGTTCGGCGCCATGTGGCAAAAGTTGCTTTAGAAAGATTGATTGCCGACAGTCGCATTAACCCTAACCGTATTGAAGAAATTGTAGAAAAGGTAAACAAAGAAACACAAAAAGAAATTAAAGAAGCAGGAGAGAAAGCGGTTACAGAGTTGGGTATCACCGGTTTTCATCCTGACCTTATAAAAATTTTGGGGTCACTTAAGTACCGTACAAGTTTTGGGCAAAATATTCTTGACCACACGTTGGAAGTGGCGAGAATTGCTAGTATGCTTGCTGCGGAAATCGGGGCAGATATCAATGTTGTCAAGAAAGCAGCTATTTTGCACGATGCCGGCAAGGCAGTAAGCCACGAAGTAGAAGGTTCTCACCACCACATCTCTGGCGATATCGCGCGCCGTTACGGTGTTAGTGAAAATGTAATTCATGCGGCTGTGGCGCACCACGACGACATAGAGGCAAAAACAGTAGAGGCGCTTGTTGTCCGCGCGGCCGATGCTATCTCTGGTGCTCGCCCGGGTGCTCGTCGCGAATCGTTCGAGAATTATGTTAAGCGGCTAACGGAAATAGAAAATATTGCCAACAGTTTCGAAGGTGTAGATAAAACTTTTGCCATCCAAGCAGGGAGAGAGGTACGTGTAATTGTACGCCCCGATGATGTTGACGATCTCGGCGCTGCTAAGCTCTCGAAAAATATTGCAAAAAAAATCGAAGAATCCTTACAGTACCCGGGTGTTATTAAGGTGAACGTTATTAGAGAGACTCGTAGTGTAGAATACGCTAAGTAAGAAGGCGGAGTACTTTAAGCTGTAACGCGCACTATCTTTTTACAGGTTCCGTCTTTTTCTAGCTTTACAAGTACGGCATTAAGCATAGCGGGGCCTTCGGCAACTTCGAAGATGGTTTTTTCGTCCTCCAACATCCGCTGTATAACTAGTTCTTTTTTGACACCCAAAATTGAATCGGAGGGACCTGTCATACCGACGTCGGTAATAAAGCCGGTGCCATTTTTTAGAACTTGTTCGTCGGCGGTGGCAACGTGGGTATGTGTACCGAGCAAGGCAGAAATACGACCGTCAAAATATTCTGCAAGCGCTCTTTTTTCACTGGTCGCTTCGGCGTGAAAATCGACAATTACAAACTTACTAGGATACTCCTGTAGTATTTTATCGACAGTGTGAAAAGGAGAATCAACATCCTCTTCCATAAAAACTTGCCCCTGAACATTGATGACCTGTAAGCTAAGGCTGTTTTTGCGAATAGTGGCAAAGCCCCAGCCTGGTTGTTCCCCCTTAAGGTTGGCGGGGCGCAAAAGCTGTGTTTCTGTTTTGTCGATAATTTCTAAAATTTCTGTTCGTTTTAAGATATGGTTACCACCAGTGATGAGGTCAACGCCACTTTCGATAAGGCGGTTATATATTTTAGGAGTAATACCTTTGCCGGAGGCGGCGTTTTCGCCATTACAAATAACAAAGTCTGGCTTGTGTTTTTTAACGAGAGCTGGGAGTTTTTCTACGAGTAGCTCGCGACCGGGCTTTCCTACTATGTCACCGATAAATAATACATCCATAAGTTGATTTTACACCAAAAACAACTTATAATCTACTCGTTGCGGCCCCCGTAGTTCAACGGATAGAACGACTCACTCCTAACGAGTAAATGTAGGTTCAATTCCTACCGGGGGTACCACAT
>DBQW01000041.1:2558-11384 GCA_002305395.1 Candidatus Berkelbacteria bacterium UBA1384
AATTGAAAGCCACAGCCACGACGGCTTTCTTTTTTTATTGTTCGAGCGGAAGCGAGAACCTGCGTTACCTCCTTTACTGTTCGAGCGGAAGCGAGAACTACCAGGTGAGGTGTAGCATCAACGGCAGTTAGTTCTCGAGATGGCGCTCCGCGCGTTCTCTCGAACAATAAGAAATAGTGACCGTGGCACCCATTACTGTTCGAGCGGAAGTGAGAACCTGCGTTACCTCCTTTACTGTTCGAGCGGAAGCGAGAACTACCAGGTGAGGTGTAGCATCAGCGCCAGGGAGTTCTCGGTGGGTACACCTCGAACAATAAAAAATAACGGTTGGCAGTTCTCGTCGCTTCGCTCCTCGAACAATAAGAAATGGCGCAACTCGCCCCGTCCGGTCTCGGCAGAGTTCTCGAGTAGTAACCCTCGAACAGTAAAAAATGACGGCCGTTGCTCCCCTTGCTATTCGAACGCAGTGAGAACTTGCGTACAAAAGCTTGATTAGGCTTTTGTTTTTTGCTAATATGTGCAGTTGCGGAAAAACTTCGCGTTAAGCACTTTAACAAAATCTGTTTGCGAGTAGCACATTAACTCTCTTTTGGGGGTTAGTGTGCTGCTCGTAGAGCAGACACTCCGACCTGGGTTCTGGTCGTTAATCAAGAACCCCTCATACCCACAGCATCTAGCTACGGGTAAGAGGAAGGAGAGAAAAAAATGAGGGTTGTCAATCAGGACGGTGGGCCACAAAGAATCCCCTTTACTCTCGGTGAGGAGGGGCGCGGTCGGTGGGAGGAGAGAGTTCAGGTCTCTAACCGCCAAGGACAGGCACCCACCAGCTCGGAGGCGGTAGGCTACTTTCTCATTGAGGGGGGGAAGAGGAGAAGGCACGTCGTGCTCACAAAACCCCGCTCTGGGCAGCGTGGCTGCCTCCTACGTGTCGACACACGTGGGACGTACACCAGAGGGCAAAATGAGGGGGTGGTGAAGCTCATCGCTGGGTTGGCGGAGCTTCTCACCTTCGGCAATTTTGCCGATGGTGATGCCGGCAATCTTGGCCGCCAGAGCGATGAGCTCTGGCACGTCAAAACCCCAGCAGTTTTTGGGGTTACGTTGAGCGGTGGCGCCTACAAGGGCTACGGTCACCGCTACGTCATCGTCACCTGCAAGTTTGAGGTGAAGATGATGACGCGCGATGAGCTGTGCCAGCTCATCGCTACCGACGAGGACCCCGATGTTGTGGAGGTGGTTCGGATGTATGCGGACCAACTCCACGAGGAAGTAAGAGGGGCACTTGTGGTTGCCGACGAGCTAGAAGCGGCTACCGCGGGAGAGACCGGGTTTGGGGACGGGGAGTGTGTGCACTATATTCCCCACTACCCGGGGTCTGTCGAGGCGGCCCTCGAGCAGTTCGGGGTCGCAATCCCCGCCCCGCTAAGGGGGCGATTCGAGGGGGGTGTTGAGGGGGTGCGCGCTGGCACGCTTGTACCGGGCAGGCGTGCAGTTGTTCATCTCAAGGTCGACTCCGGCGGGGGGAGTCGCTACCGTGGCGAAGTTGTCACGGTTAGAGGGCTCTCACCTCTCGTTGGCGACTTGCCCGAGGAAGGGCGCGAGTTATGCAAGAGTAACTCGCCCTATGCCGCCGGGCGGGGATGTTTCGTCGCCCTCATCGAAGATGAGGGGTGGTGTGTTGCCTGGCGTCAGTGGAAGGATGGGCAGCCGTACCGCCTCCTTCTCGCAGATGCCATGGGTATCCACACCTTGTGGGTGGAGGGGGGTTGTGTCCGGACCGAGGCGTGGGTTGGCCACGAAGCCATCACGCCAACGGCAAGTGACGTGACGGACCAATTCCCGGAGTGGTAGAGCCGTGTAGCGGCCCTTTACCGCTACGCTTTTACAGAGCAAAACCCTTTTGGGGTTTGCCCTGTTTTTTTTGTTGTGAGTGTTACCGAGAAGTATCGCGCCTAGGTGTTATTCTTGTTGTTTTACCCAGGAATAGTGCGATACGTGGTAATTGGGTGTTAAGATAGTTATAATACAGGTAAGCGGGGTGTAGCGCAGCGGTAGCGCGCATCGTTCGGGACGATGAGGTCGGCGGTTCAAATCCGCCCACCCCGACCAATTCAGAAAGTCAGAAATGCCCCAATCGATGAATAAAATCTAAGAACTCTTTGAAGAAGAAAATACCCGAATAAATTCACACTACGTTGTCGATGTCTCGGCGTCAGGGTGGCAGAGAAGCCTCTCGTCCCTGTTAGTTGTGCTTCGCGCAGTGAAGAGGCTAGTAAAAAGGAGGGGGTCTGGAGAAAAGGGGTTTTTGCCAGCTACTGGAAACCCAACGATTTTTTTAGGCGGCGATGGGATAGAAACGGGAAAAAGAATAAAAGAGGTAAAAATGCTCGCTCCATCCTTCCGTATGCGCATTTTTGAGTTTCTGTTCCCTTGTATTAATAATTTTTGATCGCTCTTAGCTTATTTGGTACTCTTGTGTTAAGAGAAAAGATCAACTCGTCCTAATACCTGTTATAATGGTATTAACAAATTAAGCGAATGTTCAGTAAGCAATTGTCCACAATCGCAAGAAATATAAGGAAGTACCGAAAAGAGAAAGATATTTCTTGAGGCACCTATCGAAGGAGGCGGAAGTTGCTTATAGTACGATCGCAAAAATTGAATTCGGCAAAATCCCAACTCCACTGTAGGAGCACTTGCGCGAATCGCTAAAGCTCTCGGTGTGTCTGTTGAAAATTTATTCAAGGAGTAATATGCCAGAAAATTTTGAACCATATAATTTAGAAAATGCGCAGGAAGAAGCCAAGAGGATTGGAGATATTGTTGGTCCAAAGGGCACAGAAGGGGATTATGTTGCCGCTCATGATTTAGTTGAGGCAGAAAATTTTAAGCAAGCTAAGCAAGAAGCAAAATTAAAATTACAATCGTATATATCTAGAGTTGGCGATGATTCTCGTGATAGTAGAAGAGATGCCGAAAATTCCTTAAAAGAAGCTCGCTCACTCCAGGAGAAATTTAATATCCCTGCCGGTGAACTAGAGGTTGATCCTCAACTTCAAGAAGAAGCAAAACAAGCGATGCTCAAAGAATTGAGTTCGGGGTTTTTAGATAGCTTTGAAGCAATACGGTCTAATTTTTTTGTTCCAGACGAAGTTTACACCCAGCCAGAATTTCAAGAAGTAGCGAGAAACTCCACTAAATTAGAACTATCAAGATACCTTGATTTGGACCGTTCGGGTAAGACCCGAGAGAGACATTTGTGGGTCGCTCGCTCACTCCAAGAGAAATTTAATATCCCTGCCGGTGAACTAGAGGTTGATCCTCAACTTCAAGAAGAAGCAAAGCAAACGATGCTTAAAGTATTGAACATGCCTGCCGGTTGGTCTTATGACGTAGAGCAATTAGAGGAAATAAGGACAAATCTTTTTCTTTCAGACGAAGTTTACACCCAGCCAGAATTTCAAGAGGCCGCAAGAAGGTCTGTTAAGTCGCACCTGTCAGAATACCTCGAGCGGTACGATATAATCAAGAAGCGCGAGGAATATTTGCGAGAAGTTCGCTGGCTCCAGGAGAAATTTAATATCCCTGCCGGTGAACTAGAGGTTGATCCTCAACTTCAAGAAGAAGCAAAACAAGCGATGCTTAAAGTATTGAGTTCGGGGTTTTTAGATAGCTTTGAAACAATACGGTCTAATTTTTTTGTTCCAGACGAAGTTTACACCCAGCCAGAATTTCAAGAAGTAGCGAGAAACTCCGCTAAATTAGAACTATCTAGGGACCTTGGTCAATATGATGGCAGATATCAGAGGAGGATTAGTGGGGAATATTTAAGAAAAGCTCGCTCACTCCAGGAGAAATTTAATATCCCTGCCGGTGAGCTAGAGGCTGATCCTCAACTTCAAGAAAAAGCAAAACAAGCGATGCTCAGAGAATTGAGTTCGGGGTTTTTAGGCTGTTTTAAAACAGTACAGTCTAATTTTTTTGTCTCGCGTGAAATATATTCTTTACCAGATTAAATTACACCTGTCAGGATACCTTGGCTTGAATAGTTCGGATAAGGATCGCGAAGTATATCTAAGTACAGTTCGCTCACTCCAGGAGAAATTTAATATCCCTGCCGGTGAACTAGAGGTTGATCCTCAACTTCAAGAAGCGGCAAAAAAAGCAATTGTTTCAAAAGTCGAAAGATATGTTAGCAGTGATCATCCTTCAGACAACGATCTGCAAGAAGTGATAGATATTAAAAGAAAATTTAACATTGACGACCAATTTTTTGCCGAAACTTCCCATATTTTGATTTTGGATAATTTAAAATCCGGCAATATTAATAATGTAGTCAAAATTCAGAAAGTATTTTCAATTTCCGATGAAAAATTATTAAATCCAAAATACGTGGCGCTAACGGAGCGGGCTTTAGTTTTAAATTTTAAAAAAGGAGATAGGGACAGCATTGAAAAAATAAAGGAAAAGTTCTTGCTGAGCTTAAACACAACAGAGTTTATTAAAAACCAATATCAAGGTTATATCAGCGAAGAAGAGTGGGATTTGGTAGTAAGATTAAAATCTTCTTTTCCTGAATGCGATTTAATTTTTCAAGAGTTTATCGCCAAGCAGAAAGAGATTGCAAAAAATGGAGAGTTGCCATTTTTTGAACGAAAAACTGCGTTTGATATTTTAGCGGGGCTGGTTAAAAACGGCGAGACAACAGTTGTCCAAGAATTTTCCGAAATTATTTCTGCGAGGACAAAGCAGAAAGAAATTCCCGAATCAAAATGGGGGCTTGACCCGCTTCAGGAAGGGGCGTTTTACACGCTCATGCGCTTAGATAATCCTGACTCAAATAGTGCTCTTTTTGGGTTAATGTTTAGTGAAAATGTAAATTCTACTGTTAAATACGCTATTTTAAAAAAACTACTGCGAAACGATAGTAGTTTTCTGGATAGTCAATTTAAAGAAAATTTGCACGCTTGGCTTTATTCTGTTTCTCCTGAAAATGCTGATTGGCGAGATTTGCAATTTATCAGTGAAATTCAAAAGATTCCCAGCAAAGAATTAAGAGACAAATCTTTGAAGGCACTCTGGCTTTTTAAGAGTTTGGATTTTTCGGTTTTTCCTTTGTATAAAACTTGGAGCGAGAAGTATAACAATATTCCCCAAAAAGTCTTTTTACAAATAGTGGACTTAGATTGGACTTGTGAAAGCGAAGGATTACTGGATAAATTTCAGAAATTATTTACCAGTATACGCAAAGAAAACAGTAAAAAAGATAGTTTGCTTTATGGCATAACTAATGTTTTGGAAGCCGATTCTCGAATATTGAAATTGCTCGGTGAAAAATTGAGTGGCATTGATTTTGGATCAAAGCAAGACGCTGATTCTATGTCTGAATTATTTCGGCGGATTATATTTTTAAACAGAATCGAGAATATAAAAAATTATCAGCAGGATGAGTATGATCTTTATGAAGAAGATGAGGACTACGAAGAGCAAGAGCAAGAAGAGCAATTGTCGCCTGAAATTGCCGAGATATTTTCCCAAGAAACAAAGACACTCAATAGTTTAGTAGCTATAATCAAAGAAGTAGCCACTAAAAAATTTCAGGAAATTTTACCAAACGAAAATATCACG
Organism: Candidatus Berkelbacteria bacterium UBA1384; assembly: GCA_002305395.1. Lineage (GTDB taxonomy): Bacteria > Patescibacteriota > UBA1384 > UBA1384 > UBA1384 > UBA1384. The sequence continues at coordinate 8,187 of DBQW01000041.1, forward strand.
GCGGAAAAAATTGAAGCGATTGAGACACAGTGGGGCGACCTTGAGCCAATTTTTACATATCTCGGCAGGTTTCCCTCCCTAAGGGGTTATATTGCTGAAATAGTGGCGAACATTGACACAGAGGAGGGTTGGAAAAAGTGGCGTTATGATTTGACAAGTGAGGGGGCGCGGGGTCAAATAGGCCACTTGTCGGAAGAACAACTGGAAATATGGAAAGGTGATTATTTTTCTGAAATCGATGATATTGTGGTTGCCGAAACTGGTTCAGATAAGCCGAAACAGATACAACACATTTTGCGTGAAGCAGTTTTGCAACACCGGCATATCTTTAATCCCGAAATGGGTCAAAATAGGAATGAATTTATCCAAAAAACGCTAGAAGAAGTATTTGCTGAAATGGAAAAAACTCCGGACAGACAATCTGCAATTATTGAGCGTGAGGTAAAGAAAATACTGGCGGATTCTAGAAGTATAGATGCAATAATAGATTTTAATAATTTGCCACGACTTCGACAGAGCGTTGATTTAATTTTCTCCGCCGGGCCAGAAATTTCGCCGTCGTCAAAACTCAAAAATATTGTTGGCTTTATATCGTCCTATTTACCGCGAGAATTAAGAAGGGTTTTAGAGGATAATTATTCATCTCTTGAAGATCAAGAGAAAATGGCAGCTGATAGTCTTTTTACTTCTCGAATGCAAGAGGCGATAGAGCAAAAAGCGCGAGAAGTTGAGGAAGATTATCGCAAAACACTAGATTCAGATATTTGGGAGAGATTCCAGCTTGATAAAAGTAATTTGAAAAATTTAGAACAGTTTTATCAAAAAAGGCAGGAGCTTAAATCTGCCACCGACTTATTAAGATTACTGAATTTGTCAAATAAACTCATTGCCACGAACAGAATAGTAGAAAAAGAAGGCAAAAAGGGTGGCGAAACTATAGTGAGCGTCTTAGAAAGACTTAAAAAATACTTCAAGGATAGCCCATTACTCCAAGATATTGATAATATAGATTTTACTTTGAAGGAAAGAATTGATTTTGGAGGAAAAAGAAGATTGGCAATGATTTTTACGGACAATGTCCAAATGCTTTGGCAAGTCGGCAAGTATCCACTTGGCAACGGTTCATGCCAGCACTACGCCGAAGGAAGTTATGCTCGCTATCTAATGGGATATGTCGGCGATCCCAATTGTAAAGTCGCATATCTTATTGATTTAAATAGATTGCCACAAGAAATCAGAGGTGAAATTGAAGAAAAAGGATTCGAGGAAGTCAAAGACGAAATCCCTAGACAAGAACTGCTCAATGCGAGCCTCGCCAGATCAATAGTTAAGATGACAAAAGACCACAGCGAAAAGCCGGTAATTTTAATGGAACCAACTTATACTGTTGTATATAAGGATGACGTAAGTATGGACAAACACTTTGATCTTTTTGTTGACTTAATGGTTGCAGAACCCATGAGGGCGAAAATGGCGCGTGGTGGCGGAAGCGAATCGGTGATAATAGGGCCAAGCTTGAGTCCGGGGGGACAATACGAGGATGTGAATCTAGGAGGAGTTAAAATTTATTCATAAATTAAGTAAGCCAACAAAAGAAGAAATAAAAGTTATGGAAATAATTAGAGGTTCAAAGCAAAATAATCCTCAACCCGTACGTCGCCTAATTCGAGACCCCGTCGCCGTCCGAAAAAATTACTGTGGTTTCCAGTAAGCGGGCGGAGCTACAGAGCGGGTTAATTTCGTTCAAAAGGAAGTTTGCGCTTTGTTTGGTGATTGCAACCAATTCAGAAAGCCTGAAATGCCCCAATCGATGAATAAAATCTAAGAACTCTTTGAAGAAGAAAGTACTCGAATAAATTCATACTACGTTGCCGATGTCTTGGCACCAGGGTGGCAGAGAAGCCTCTCGCCCTATTAGTTGCGCTTCGCGCGGTGAAGAGGTTGGCGTGATTATTTTTTTAGTGAGCCGAAAACTATCAAATCTGTCGCCGAATCTATGCTTTGCTTGTCGGTACCATCTGTTTTAACTGTAAACAGATAAGTTGTAACTTTATCCTGAATTCGTCCCGTGGTATAGCTTTCCTCGGTATAAGCAACCCTTTCATTTGAAAGCCACGTCCATGGTATCATTTTTGTATTCTTTACACTTGGCACAATGTTATGAGTTTTTTTAGTGTTAATATCGACAACGTGTATTGCCGAATCGTCGTTTTCAAAGCCCGTGGCTGTTTTATACATAATTTTTTTACCATCGGGAGACCAAATTGGGTCGAAATACTGCTTGTTTTGATTTTCCAAAACTTTTTCCGTCGCGCCAGTGTTTAGATCTGTGATATTAATGGTAAATGGCGGTCCGGCCTCGGGACGACTATCGGGTACATCTTTCCACTCAAAAGTTGTATAAGCAATTTTTTCCTCGTTGGGAGAAAATGATACACCCCACAGGGTAATATCTGGTGTTTTGGCTTTTTGTATTTTGGCAGTGGCAAGATCTGCGACGTACATTCCGCTGGGCGTTGCATCGCTATCGGCAGTTGTAATCATATAAATTTTAGTTCTGTCTTTTGACCATGCTAGCGGGGCTAGGCGAAAAGGGATTTGCTCAACGATGTATTGCCCGGTGTTGGCAATAATCATTTTATTATCGGTGCCATCGGTGTTTATTGTCCATAGTTCTCCTTCGGGATTATGCTTATCTAGTAGGGAGTAGGCAATCACTGTCCCGTCGGGTGATATTTTTGCAGATTCAATAAATTTATTTTTGGGTAAAGTTAAAATGTTTTTTGGCTGGTCGCCCTTATTGCTTACCCAAAGACTTTCTTCGGTCTCGGACTGTGTTGCATAAATAATGTGTCCAGCTTGGGAGACGTTGTTATTATTAAGAGGCCCAACATATTTAGACACTGTTTGGATTGTAGATTTTGACGAGCCGTCGAAATTAGAAAGAATAATATCTGCTTGTCCCTGCGACGAGCTCATAAGGCGCTTCATATAAACAAAGTCTTGTTTTTGTTCGTTGTTTTCGCTTGTGGTTGTTATTAGATCACTGGTACTTGTTATCTCGTTGTTTATTGTGGTGTTGCCACGGGTTAAAAAATAATACATTGCAAAAGCGGTTACAGTGCTTGCTATCAAAACACAAAGCAAGGCTATTACCCAGGTTGGGATTTTTGCAGGTAGTGTCAAGATTTTGTGTGT
>DBQW01000033.1 GCA_002305395.1 Candidatus Berkelbacteria bacterium UBA1384
TCGTGGTATTGGCAAACAACCACCGTTACGATACATTATTAATACATTTATGAGCTCACAAAAGTCCAATATGTTATGGACCGTAACATGTATTTGACTATTCTCTATTTTTCGTAGAAAATTAGGGTATATATGCATAATAAATAAAAGGAGCAATAATGGAAGAAGGACAAACAAATATTGTGGCAAGGCCAATGCCCAAAATCGGCGACAAGGCGCCTAGTTTTAAGGCCACCACCACGCAAGGGGAAATTAACTTTCCTACCGACTATAGAGGTAGCTGGGTCATTTTATTTAGCCACCCTGCCGATTTCACCCCCGTCTGCACATCGGAATTTATGACCTTTGCCCACATGGAAAAAGACTTCGCCAAACTCAACTGTAAACTCGTTGGACTCTCTGTTGATGGCCTCTATAGTCACATTGCTTGGCTACGCACCATTAAAGAAAAAATCGAATACAAAGGTATAAGAAATATCGAGGTAAAGTTCCCCTTAATTGAAGACATCACTATGGAAGTAGCTAACAAATACGGTATGATCCAACCGGGCGAGAGTAATACAAAAGCAGTAAGAGCCGTTTTTGTTATTGACCCTAAAGGCATCATTCGTACGATTATTTATTACCCTCTCAGCCTTGGTCGAAATTTTAGCGAACTTTATCGTATTGTTCTCGCCCTTCAGACAGCCGATAAGTTTGCAATCGCTACTCCCGCCAATTGGCAACCAGGCGATGATGTAATAGTACCAACAGCAGGTTCGTGCGGTATTGCAAAAGAACGTATGGCAAGCAAAGATATAAAATGCCACGACTGGTTCTTCTGTACGAAAAAATTAAGCAAGGGCGATATCGAAACGAAAATCATACAACGCAAAAAATAATAACCCTCTAAAAAGCAATAAATCCCGCAATGCACCGGAGAAATGCTATATACCCGTAAAACTTTACACCTCTAGGCAAAACGGCTTTGGCTACCAAATAGTAGCAGTTTTTAAGAGATCGTTTTCCTGAAAAAGGACCTGTCGCCCACCATTAAGAAAGACATACGGACTGTTGCTAGCAACATCAAACAGTCGTTGGTTGTTACTACCATCTAAATCGACTACCCAAAATCCTCCATCGCAAATGTATGCAATGTGGGCGTTATCGGGATAAAGCCTTGCGTTGCTAATTGGGCTCGAAAGACGTGTAACCAACCTCCCAAGGTAATGTAACTCGGCACCGTTAGCAACAACGTCGTTATCGCTAATACTATTTGTTAGCCTGGAAACAAAACCTTCGTTTTGTTTTCCATCTATATTAGCAACCACTGGTTCTTTCGAAAAGAGTACAACGTCTTCAAAAAGAGCAGTTTGCCCGGGATCCACTTGCACCGTTTGCTCCCACGTCCTATAACCATCTTTTTCTACCACCACACTGTACACGCCTGGTTGTAGGCCACCCACGCGCCAGTTTGTCGACCCCTCCTCCACCTTACCATTTACTGTAAGAGTGGCTCCCTTGGGGAGTGATTTCACAACAATCATCGCGGTCTGCACAAGGGAACGATCCTCTAGCTGCAAACGGTAACCTGCAGCACTTAGTATCACCACTGTTGTAGCTACTAGAAAAATACACGCGAGAACCGTCTTCATAACAAGTAAGAAAAAATGCTTGTTTTTCATTTTTGCCATTTTTTATCTTTTGTTGCCGACGTCTTTATTATACTGTAAAATTAAGGTAAATGAAATTACTTATCGAGGGCAAAAATAAACTCACTGGCGAAATAAAGGTAAGTGGCGCAAAGAACGCTGCACTTAAAATGATTGCTGCTGCCCTTCTCACCAACGAAGAAGTAGTCTTAAAAAACATCCCGCAAATAATAGATGTAAAAAAAATGGCAGAGATCGCCCGCCTTTTAGGGGCGAGGGTTAAGTGGGACCATAACACACTCTCTATTATCGCCGACAAAATAGAAACCCACATCTTACCCGACACCCCTACGCGGTCCCTCCGTGGTTCCGTAGTCTTTGTTGGTGCCTTACTTGCCCGCACCGGTAAAGCTACCCTTCCTGACCCTGGCGGCTGCGCCATTGGTGCTCGCCCCCTTACGGGGCACACAGATATTCTCACACAGCTAGGGGTAGAAATTACGACAAAGGCAGGACAATCTTATTTTGTAAAAAGGAAAAGCCCTCCTAGCACAGTAAAACTCCTGGAACGTTCAGTTACTGCGACAGAAAACGCTCTTATTTATAGTACGCTTAGTGACAACACGGTAAGTATTGGTAACGTTGCTGCAGAACCAGAAATTGACGACCTTATTGCTATGTTAAACTCTATGGGCGCAAAGATCGAGCGCATAAGTCCCAGAACCATTAGGGTAACGGGCGTAAGTAAATTAAAAGGGACTACGCACCAGATAATGGGCGACCGCATCGAAGCAGGAACATGGATGGTTGCCGGCCTGCTATTGGGAGATAATTTACGAATTAGCGGTTTTAACAGTATGCATTTATCAATGCCTATAAAAATCGCCCAAGCCGTTGGAGGTAACATCTTAGACGAGCAAAAACACATAGTTGTTAACAAGAGCAAGCTCAAAGCTACCTCTCTTAAAACAGCTGTTTACCCCGGCTTTCCCACCGACCTGCAATCTCCTTTTGGTCTTCTTCTTACCCAGGCAGTAGGAAGGTCAATAATTTACGAAGCGCTTTTTTCCGACCGCTTAAAGTACCTCGAACAACTTAATACAATGGGCGCAAAAACATCTCTTATCGACGAGAGGCGCGCACGCATCGACGGTCCAACGCCACTAAAAGGCACCATTATTGAGTCGGTAGACCTTCGCGCCGGTGCCACCGTTGTCCTCGCTGGTCTTATTGCCGAGGGACAAACGGTCGTAGAAAAAGCCGAAATTATCGACCGTGGCTATGAGGATATCGAACATAAACTCTCCGCTATTGGCGCAAATATCGAAAGAATAATAGATTAGTTTGCTATTTCTAAAATAAACCCATATTATGTGAATGTTATAATTTGTAATAGTTAAGATAAAATGAGCAGATTAGCAATTGATCTTGGCACTACCTACATTCGTGTTTACCGCCCTGGCAAGGGAATCGTTATTAACGAGCCATCTGTCGTCGCTCTCGATTCTGTCAACAACAAAATTGTCGCTATCGGGAGCGAAGCAAAACACATGCTGGGCAGAACACCAGAAAGCATCACCGCCGCCTACCCACTCCAAGACGGCGTCATCGCTTCTTTCCGTATCACCGAGGGAATGTTGCGTTACTTTTTTAATAAAATCACCGGTCGCATTCGTCTCACGCGACCCGAGGTAATGGTGGCAATTCCCGCCGGCGTAACAAGTACAGAGAGAAGGGCGGTCATCGATGCCTGCCAAGCCGCTGGAGCAAAAAATACCTATGTTATAAAGGCTCCTATCGCCGCTGCTCTTGGTGCAGGTGTCGCTATTTCGAGCCCAAGCGGAAACTTAATTATTGATATTGGCGGTGGGACAAGCGAGGTGGCCGTTATTGCCCTCGGCGACGTTGTCGCCTCTACAAGCCTGCGCACTGCTGGCAAAAAAATAGACAGCGCCATTGCCACCTACCTCCGTAAACAACATGGGCTTATAGTAGGCGAACAAACAGCAGAGCATATAAAAAAAGAAATTGGTTCCGCAACAGCCCCCAGTAAGAAAAACAAAGCCGAAAAAAATACTAAAACCACCAACGAAAAGGAAAATGGCGACGATAAAGCCATAGAGGTCTCGGGGAGCAATGCCGTTACTGGCTTACCAGAAAGTATGATTATTAAAAATTCCGACGTTGGTGCGCCCATCAAACAAGTATTGAGCGATATAATCCTGGCAGTAAAACAAGTTCTACAAAGCACCCCACCAGAACTAGCAAGCGATGTAATGGATAAAGGCATTATTATTACCGGCGGGACTGCTAGCCTTAAAAATATCGATAAGCTTATGACCAAAGTTACCGGTGTTCCTTGCCAGGTCGTGGAGGAACCCGAGCTCTGCACCGTGCGCGGTATAGGTGTAGCGATCGAACATTTAAACGAGTTTAAAAAGAGTGTCTTATGGATGAAATAACAATTGGTATCGATGTTTCTAAAGCAACAAAAAAGTTTAAGTCGGGTACAGAATACTATACCCAAGAAATTGTTCAGGCAATTTTGGCGGCCTCTAACGGCCAAGACTTGTTTAAACTTTACACTAAGTCTCCCCTGCGCCATAGCCTAGGGGTAATACCACGCAACGCCGAAGAAAAAATTATGTCGCTCCCTCCTCGCCTTTGGACACAGTTGCGCCTAAGCTGGGAGGTAACCGTTCGTCCGCCTGATGTTTTGTTCATCCCAGCACACACAATCCCTATGTCTTCTCGCGCTCCTATAGTTACCACTATTCACGATCTTGGCTTTAAACACTATCCATCTCTCTATCCACATCATGAGCTCATTTACCACAACTTCTCTATGAGCCAGGCGGTAAAAAGAGCAAGCCACATTATTGCAATTTCTGAGGCGACAAAAAAAGATATCCTGAAGTTTTATCCTCGCGCTCGCAGTAGTAATATCACCGTTATCCACCATGGTTTCAATAGGAACCGTTACCGCCCACTTAAAACGAGCGATCGCCTTGTTTTTCAACCGAAATACGGCAAGTACATTCTTTTCGTTGGTCGCCTCGAGGAAAAAAAGAATGTCTGTGGTATGGTAAAGGCATTTAATCTTTTGCGCAAAGAAACATCTGTACAACACAAGCTTGTACTCGCGGGAAGACCACGCTATGGTTTCGATAAGGTAAAAGAACTAATCGAAAGTCTACCCTCCGCCATTAAAAGAGACATTGTTTTGCCCGGCTATATTGATGACGCCAAGCTTCCCGTTCTCTTGCGAGAGGCAGATATTTTCCTCTTCCCCACCTTTTTTGAAGGTTTTGGTATGCCTGTACTTGAAGCCTTTGCCTCGGGCGTGCCCGTTGTTGGAAGCAATACAACCAGCATCCCTGAAGTTGCCGGTGATGCCGCGGTCCTCATTGACCCGCGTAAGCCATTGGAAATCGCCTCTGGCTGTAGTCGCCTTATTAACAAACCCGACCTTCGTCGCCGCCTTGTTAGCTTAGGTTTACAGCGCGCACGGCAATTTACATGGGAAAAAGCAGGTCTAGAGACCCTACAAGTCCTTATCGATACTGCATATCATGCAAAAAAATAAAACTATTTCGGTGCTTGGGCAAAGTATCGACAACATAACACTAAAAGAAACACTAGCAATCGCCACCGAAGCTATTAAGGGCGATAAAAATCTTACTATTGCCACCGTAAATCCAGAGTTTTTAGTCCTTGCTACACGCAAAAAGCAGTTTAGTAGTACTCTTTCTACTTTTGACATAAGGGTACCCGACGGTATCGGCATTCTTTATTTAACTAACATTTTTACACGTAATCGCTTCAAAGAAAGAGTGGCGGGGGTTGAACTTTCAGAAAAACTAATAGAATTCTGTGCACACAAAGGTTACAAAGTAGCTTTAATAGGAGGTAGCGCCAAAGCAAACAAGAAGGCATGTAAAAATCTTCTAGCAAAATACCCTAGCCTTGCTCTTTATGGCAGTAGTGCAGAGATTATTGATCCTAGCAATCCTCCCCCAAAATTGCTTGCCGAACTTGCTAGTTTTAAGCCACAATTAACGTTGATTGCCCTTGGTGCACCAAAACAAGAATACTTTATCCGCACTCTTGAAAAGAGTATAAAGTCAGTTTTTATTGGCGTAGGAGGGACGGTTGACTTCATCGCTGGTACAGCCCGCCGTGCCCCACTTTTTGTCCGTAAAATAGGGCTAGAATGGCTTTGGCGTTTATTTTGTGAACCTAAAAGGTTCAAAAGAATCATTAACGCCACCATAGTATTTCCTGCATACTACATAAAAAACATATTAAAACAAAAAATAAATCCTTGACACACAGCGCCCGACTGTGGTACAGTAAACCTGTAAGAAGGGGACGTGGGTGGCGCAAGCCACCCAATAGTTTTATAATAGACACACAGGAGCATATATGAGCATCAATTTTATGGCAGCAATCAAGCAACTTGCGCTAGAGAAAGGACTGCCGGAGGACGTCGTTCTTTCCACGGTTGAATCCGCTCTAGCCGCCGCTTATCGCAAGGATTACGGTCGGCCAGGTCAACACATACAAGCAACGCTTGATCCAGAAAACGGTCAAGTTAAGGTTTGGCGCGTGTACAATGTGGTGGAGAAAGAAGAAGAAATCGAAAATCCCACAGTAGATGTTGTGTTAAAAGAAGCCAAGAAAATAGATAAAAAGGCAAAGGTTGGCGAAGAGATTCGCACCGAACTCGAGTACAAAGAAGATTTTGGAAGAATTGCTGCGCAAACCGCAAAGCAGGTAATTATTCAGCGTATCCGTGAAGCAGAACGCGATATTCTCTACACCGAATTCAAAAGCAAAGAAGGGCAAATTGTCAACGGCATTGTCCAACAGGTTGAAGGGCGCGTGGTCATCGTAAGCCTCGGCAAAACCACCGGTGTTCTTCTTCCTAGCGGGCAAATAGAAAACGAAAGTTACGGCATAGGTAGACGACTCAGAGTATATGTCCAGGAGGTAGAAGAAAACACTCGTGGGCCACGCATTATTGTTTCTCGCTCATCGGCCGAGTTCATTCGTGCGCTCTTTGCGCTCGAGGTTCCAGAAATTGCTTCTGGCGCCGTGGAGATCAAGGGAATTGCGCGAGAAGCGGGCGCAAGAACAAAAATTTCTGTATGGAGCGAAGAAGACGGCATTGACCCTGTTGGCTCCGCCGTTGGTCAACATGGTTCACGTGTACAGGCAGTTCTTTCTGAAATCGGCGAAGAAAAAATCGATATTATTCTTTTCGATCACGACACGGAAAACTATATTCTTAATGCCATGTCCCCCGCAAAAATAAACAAAATCACTCTCGATAAAAAAGAAAAAAGGGCAAAGATTGAAGTACCCGAAGATCAACTCTCCCTGGCTATTGGCCGCCGCGGACAAAACGTACGTCTCGCCAGCTTGCTTACTGGCTGGGAGATCGACGTAACGAGCAAAGGAGCTGGCAAAAAATCTAGTGCAGAAAATACCTCTGCACCAAAGAGTGAAGAAGACACAAAGAGCGCGCAAGAGAATACAGATGATGTAAAGGAAGAGCCTAGCACCAAAAAAGAGGAGCACACAGACAAGAAAGAAATCAACAAGAGCAAGGAGTAGCATTGCCACAACGCAATAGCTTCGATATTTTCGATCGCTTTAGTGAGGGAGCGCGCAAAACGCTTATTAGCGCACAGTTGGTTGCTGGCAATATGCAGTCAGACGTTGGAGCGCAACATATTCTTATTGCTCTCGCCTCCATTGGAGAAACAATCGCCTACAGCATATTACGCAATAATATGATCTCGGCAGATCAAATTCGTCTTATACTAGGCGTGTCAACAACAAGAAAAAACTCTAACGGTGGTCTTAGCCCCTCGGGAAGGTTAGTTTTGAAAAGAGCGGTAATGCTTGCCACTAAATATCAACACGCATCAATAGATAGCGAGCATCTTTTAATGGCCTGTATTTCTTCGCCAGACCTCATTAGCTACCAAATCGTTGCCCAGCTTGGAGTTGATCCTGAGAAAATCAAAATGGAGCTTATGGAAACGTTTGATGATCTGCGTAATATGGACAAAGTCATTAGAGAAAAGTTAAGTCAGATGCAAAATGCAATGGATGCGCTACTGCAAGGTGGAGGTGCACCGCACGGAGCACCCGCTATCTTACCCGGCAAAACAAGGCGCAAAAAAAGCCGCACACCAGCTATTGATTTTTTCACAGTAGATCTTACCGCCCAAGCACGGGCAAAAAAATTAGATGCAGTAGTAGGAAGAGAACAAGAAATAAAGCGCACAATGGAAATATTGGTACGCAAGACAAAGAATAACCCCGTTTTTGTTGGTGACCCTGGTGTAGGAAAAACCGCTCTCGCAGAAGGGGTGGCGCAACTTATCGCCGACGGCAAGGTGCCAAAAAAACTTTTGAACAAGCGAATTCTTACCCTTGATCTAGCGCTCCTTGTTGCAGGGGCGGTTTATCGTGGTCAATTTGAAGAAAGAATAAAAAAACTGCTCGATGAAATTTCTGCGCAAAAAAACATAATTTTATTTATCGACGAAATACACACCATTGTCGGCACAGGAAGCGCCGAGGGAGCGATGGATGCCGCCAACATATTGAAGCCTGCACTCTCAGCAGGACGTCTTCGCGTTATCGGCGCCACCACGACCGACGAATATCGAAAGTATATTGAAAAAGACAGCGCCCTCGACAGAAGGTTGCAAAAAATTTACGTTGGTGAGCCGAGTGCAGAGCAAACCATTGCAATTCTTAAAGGCTTAAGACCAAGTTATGAAAAATTTCACAATGTTCATATTACCGACGACGCAATCAACGCATCTGTTGAGTATGCGGAACGCTTTGTTGCCGAAAGGTTTCTCCCAGACAAAGCAATAGATATTATCGACGAGGCTTGCGCCGCTCAGGCAATTATGAGCAACACCCTTCAGCCACAGGATATTGTAGCAGAGATAGAAGGCGAACTAAAAAAAATCAACGTAAAAAAAGAAGAAGCAGTGAGAGCGGAAAATTACCCTCAAGCTGTTACACTACGAAAACAAGAAGAGGATTTAAAGAAAAAAATTAGCGCCATAAAGAAAAATCAAGCCCTACCGCTTACCGATGCAACGATCGATAGAAAAGAGGTCGCAAAAGTAGTATCGACAATTGCTGGTATACCGCTTGACAATCTTTTAAGCGGCGAAAGAGAGAAGCTTTTGCTACTTGAAAAAAGGTTAAAACAATTTATTATCGCCCAAGATCAAGCTGTCAACGAGGTTGCCAGCGCCATTAAAAGAAGCAAAATCGGTCTTGGTGAGGGCAATAAACCCGTTGGCTCATTTATTTTCCTTGGTCCTACTGGAGTAGGCAAAACAGAGCTCGCCAAAGTTCTCGCGCGAGAAATTTTTAACAGCGAGGAAGCACTTATAAGAGTTGATATGAGCGAATTTATGGAAAAACATAATATTTCCCGTCTTTTAGGTGCACCCCCTGGCTATGTTGGTTACGAAGAGGCGGGAAAGCTTACCGAGGCCATTCGCCGTCGCCCCTACAGTGTAGTATTGTTCGACGAAATCGAAAAAGCTCATCCTGATTTTTTTAACGTAATGCTCCAAATATTAGACGATGGGCACGTTACCGACGGGCAGGGTAGAAAAGTTAGCTTTAGAAATAGTATCATTATTATGACAGGCAACATCGGCCTTAAAGAGTACCACAGTACTAACGCGATTGGCTTTAATAAAAAAAATAAATACAGTGACTTTGAGGCAATTAAGGGCAAAATACTAAAGTCTGTCGATGCGCAAATGCGGCCAGAGTTTATTAACAGAGTCGACAAAATAATTATTTTCAAACCATTAAATAAAAGTGCCTTAGAAAAAATAGTTTTGTTTGAGTTAAAAAAACTTGCCACACGCCTCAAGTCTCGCGAAAACATCACACTTACTTTTGAAAAAAATATTTCTCAGTGGCTTGTCGAGGTCGGCACAGATCCGCAATTTGGAGCAAGGCCTATTAAAAGAGCAATCGATAATCATATTGGCAATACTATTGCGGAATTCGTTGTTAAAAATCCTTACAGCAAAAAGATTCATATTGATATTTCCAAGGAAAAAGTGGTTGTAAAAGAGGGAAAAAATGTCCCAAAGGCTCGCTGATGCATTATTAAAAAGAATTAGTTACCTATCTGCGGGAGCACAGTCGAAAATAAAATCGGCAATCCAGTTTGCCAGTAATGCCCACGAAGGGCAAATTCGCCTTAGCGGTGCCCCCCAACTTAATCATGCACTTGAGGTAGGGCTTTACATTGCCGAACTTCGCCTCGATAGCGACACCGTTATCGCATCTATTCTTCATGACACCGTTGAAGATACTCCCGCCACCATCAAAGATATAAAATCGCGCTTCGGCGCTACTGTTGCTAAATTAGTGGACGGAGTAACTAAGCTAGATTCTATAAGGATTAGTAAAACATGGCTTAAGCCGTTCTCTCCTCAATACAAACAAGTTGATAGGTATGAAAATCAGGCGGAAACTCTAAGAAAAATGTTTGTCGCTATGAGTAAAGATATTCGTGTAGTGATAATTAAACTCGCGGACAGACTTTGTAACTTGAAAACGTTATCTTTTCTTCCGGAGGTTAAGCGTTTAAGGATCGCACAAGAAACAATGGATATATACGCCCCCATTGCTAATCGATTGGGTATGGGGGAGTTTCGCTGTGAGTTAGAGGATTTGTCTTTTCCCCACCTTATGCCCAAGGAATATAAATGGGTTAAAAAATTAGCCATTCCCGCCATTGAGGCGCGGCGTAAATACCTTGCCCGTGTCAGTAAAAAATTAAAAATTTTAATAGAACGTCAGGGGGTAGACGCAGAGATTACCTACCGAGCAAAGAGATGGTATAGCCTCTATATTAAACTTTTAAAGCACGATCGTGATATAAGTAAGATTTATGACGTTGTTGCGTTGCGCGTAATAGTCCCCTCTGTCGAGGATTGCTATAATGTTTTAGGTATTATTCATTCGCTATGGAAGCCGTTACCCGGAAGGATTAAAGACTATATCGCTTTGCCAAAACCAAACGGTTACCGCTCTATTCATACCACTGTTTTTGCCGACAATGGCGTTATTACCGAAGTGCAAGTACGCACGCCGAAAATGGACCGCCAGGCCGAATTTGGTATTGCCGCTCATTGGTCGTATAAAGAAAAAGGATCGATGAAGAAATTAAGAAAAACACAACTCACTTGGATTAACGAACTCTTGCGTTGGCAATCAAAAGTTCAAAAGTCAAAAGATGTCAAAGAGGCGCTTGCTTTAGATTTTTTCAGCGATAGAATTTTTGTTTTTACTCCGCAAGGTGATGCTGTAGATTTGCCAGTCGGCGCCACCCCGATTGATTTTGCCTACGCTGTGCATACCGCAGTAGGTAATCAGTGCGCTGGTGCTAGGGTAAACGATAAAATGGTCTCCATTACCTCCGCCTTGAAAAATGGCGACATTATTGAAATTATTAAAAATAGAAAAGGCAAACCAAAGCTCGATTGGCTTCGTTTTGTTAAAACAGAACACGCCAAAGAATCTATTAGAAAGGCAGCGCCTCGCTAAAGCTGTCGAAATAGTGTAAGGTTAAGGTATATAAATATGTCTAACGAAAAACAATTATTGCAATCTGTACGTGGAACAAGTGACCTCCTACCAAATGACCAACCTCTCTTTCAAAGAGTTAATCGTGTCTTTGCCGATATCGCCATAGCTTGTGGCTTCAAGGAAATTAGTTTGCCAATATTTGAGTATAGCTGGTTGTTTCAAAAGGGGGTTGGTAGTACCTCCGACATCGCCACAAAAGAAATGTACTACCTACACCACAAAGAGGGCGATAATCTCGATATTGCCTTGCGTCCCGAAGGAACAGCAGGAATAGTAAGAGCGTATTACGAGCACGGGATGCACACATGGAGCCAGCCGGTAAGGTTATTTTACAGTGGCCCTATGTTTCGCCACGAACGCCCACAAAAAGGAAGGGAAAGACAGTTTACACAGTTTGGCATTGAATCCATTGGTGAAAGTGATAGTTCCGAGGACGCACTGGTGATATTGGCAGCCTGCCAGGCATTATATCGCTTACAGATAAAGCCGGAAAATTTTAGCGTTCACATTAACTCTATTGGCTGCACACACTGTCGCCCAAAATATATCAAGAAATTATTAGCATACATCAAGACGCGCCAAGACAAGTTATGCGACGACTGTCTTCTTCGTGCCGAAACCAACCCTATGCGGGTTTTAGATTGTAAAAACAAAACATGTCAAGCACATACCACCGATGCCCCCAACCACCTCGACCATCTCTGCGACAACTGTAAAAATCATTTTAAATCTACCTTGGAATACCTCGAAGAGGCGGGGATTAGTTTTAACATTAACCACCGCATAGTTCGTGGCCTAGATTATTATACGAGAACGGTTTTTGAGCTTATTGCAGAAACAGGCACATTAAAAGGCCAGGCACTAGGAGCAGGTGGACGCTACGATAATTTGGTGGCAACATACGGCAGAAGAAAAGCACCCGCCGTTGGTTTTAGTGCAGGGGTTGAAAGAGTTATTACTATCCTCAAGGACCTCAAACTCTCCAAGGTTCCCACAGAAAAACCACAGGTCTTTGTTATTCAGCTAGGAAGTAGTGCCAAGAAAAAAGCATTTAGCATTTTAAGGCAACTGCTTGCCGCTGGCATTAAAACAGCTTCTTCGCTTTCGAGTAATAGCCTTAAAACACAATTAAAGATGGCAACAAAAAACAATGTTCGCTTTGCCCTTATTATAGGGCAACGAGAGCTCCTCGACAAAACAGTAATTATTAAAGATCTACAGAATGGCTCACAGGAAACAGTTGATCTTAAACAATATCTCGCAATTCTCCTCGAGAGGTTAAAATGAAAGACTATCTTAAAATTCTTATCGCCGTAACCGTAATTGTTTTTATTTGTACCCTCGCTATTAACCTTTTCTTTAACCGCGAATTCAGGCTCCTTGAACCTTCGGCGACCGCTTTTTTAAGTGGTGTGATTATTGCTTTTGTAATTCGTAAGGTTTAAGTCCTCTTAAGTGCTCGCCGCGCGAATAAAGCCGTTGAAAAGCGGATGGGGTTTGTTGGGGCGACTCTTGAATTCAGGGTGCGCAATAGTTGCGATAAAAAATTTATGCTCTTTTATTTCTATAAATTCTACAAGGCGCTTATCTGAGGAAAAGCCAGCCAAGAATAAACCATTTTCTTTTAAAATATCGTAGTAGTGAGGGTTGATTTCACAACTATGACGATGACGTTCACTTATTTTGGTTTTTTTGTAGAGCTTGGCCACCCGTGACGCGGGTGATAAATTACATGGATACGCTCCTAACCTTAGGGTACCACTTTTATTTTCCGCCCCACCCCTGCCGGGAACAAAGTCAACGACCTTGTCTTTTGCGTTTTCGTTGACGAGGGCGTTGTCTGCGTATCTTAAGCCACACACATTGCGCGCAAACTCCACAACAGCCGCTTGCATGCCAAAGCACAGCCCTAAAAATGGAATATTATTTTTTCTTGCGTATTCAATAGCGTTAATTTTACCGGAATACGCCCTACCCTCGAAACTACCAGGTACCACAATTCCCGAAAGATCGGATAACATTTGTGATATTTTTTTCTTATCTTCGAGAGACCGCGGATCTATCCACGCAATTTCTGCTTCCAGACCGTTGTGCCATGCGGCGATTTTAATCGATTCAGTAACGGAAAGGTAAGCATCCTTCATTGTGATATAGTCACCAACTATTCCTATTTTTACACAGGGCTTATTGCAACTATCAATAGTACTAACAAAGTTTTGCCAATCGTTGAGGTTCGGTTTTTTATTTTTAAGCCCAAGCTTACTCAGTAGGACATCAGCACAGCCACTATTTTCCAACACCAAGGGCACCTTATACACAGAATCCACAGTTTCTAATGCAATAACTCCTTTTTCACCAACGCCACTAAACAAAGAGATTTTCGAGAGCAGGCTTTTTGCCACTGGTTTGTCGGAGCGACAAATAACAAGGTCTGGCTTGATGCCAATAGCCTGGAGATCCCTAATACTATTTTGGATAGGTTTTGTTTTAAGCTCCTCTGTTACACCGAGGTAGGGTAAAAAACCAACATGAATATAGAAAACGTTGTTTGACCCAACGTCGGTGGCCATTTGCCTGATTGCTTCGAGAAAATGCATTCCTTCATAATCACCTACTGTGCCGCCGATTTCGGTAATTAACACATCTGCTCCCGCAAAAGAGCCAGCGTTTTTAAGACGACTCTTTACTTCGTCTGTTACATGGGGAATAACCTGCACAGTTTTCCCCTGATACTTTCCCTCTCTTTCCCCACGTAAAATTGCGCTGTAAATATTGCCCGTCATAACCGAGGAAGCAGAACTCAAGTTAATATCGATAAAACGTTCATAGTGACCTAGGTCAAGATCTGTTTGCGCGCCGTCTTCGGTAATAAATACTTCGCCATGCTCACCAGGATTAAGCATGCCGGCATCAACATTTAAGTATTGGTCAAATTTTTGCATATAGACCTTTAGCCCCCGAGCCTTGAGAATAGTTCCAAAAGAGGCAGCAGTTATCCCCTTCCCTAGCCCCGATAATACGCCGCCTGTAACAAAAATATATTTCATAACATCACCTAATTACGACTTTAGAGGCACTAAATCAAACATTACACTCTGGCTTGCATTTAAGCTATAAGCTGGCGTTTCGGGGGTACGGAGGTTACCCAAAGGTAAGAGAACGACAACTACTCTGCCCTGCAGGTTTCTTTTTGGCACCGGACCGATTTCTCTGCTATCGCTAGAATGATCCCTATTATCACCAAAAACAAAAAATTCATCTTCTCCCAGCCTTGTAATCATATTTTGCTCGCGAAACGACTTAGTACCATCCTTCCAAATATAAGATTCCTCGAGTAATTTATCGTTAATATATATACTGCCTTCTCTTATTTCTACTCGCTCGCCGGGAAGACCAATGATACGTTTGATGTAACTTTCTCTTTTGTTTTGTGGTGGGTGGAATATTACCACTTCGCCTCTTTTTGGCTCGCGGAAACGATAAGAGAGCTTATCTATAAGTAAATACTCTTTGTCGTGAAAATTAGGCTCCATGCTTTCACCAACAACAATAAAAGGTTGGACAAGAAAATATCGAAAAAAGACAGCCACTAGAATTACAAAAACCGTCGTTTTTAAAAACTCATAAGAAAATTCAATCCCCAACAAAATTACGGACCGAGCGCTTAATTTTTTAGGAGGCTCGGGCATTGGTTCATACTGCTGGCTTTCCATAAAGCTATTATAACAATTTAATTCCTCACACGCTACACACTGTTACGGTCCATAACATATTGG
>DBQW01000020.1:0-27110 GCA_002305395.1 Candidatus Berkelbacteria bacterium UBA1384
AATATGTTATGGACCGTAACATGTATTTGACAGCGGGGTGTGTTTGTATTAGTATTATCCTGTTAATTAAATATTTATTTATGGCTACCAAAAGAACTTATCAACCGAGCAAAATTAAAAGACGCCGCAAGCTGGGTTTTTTGGCGCGTGTTGCGACCGTGGGCGGACTCAAGGTGCTAAAACGACGCCGTGCCAAAGGACGCAAACGCCTCACGGTAGTCTAGTTTTAAGCGCGTAACTTATTATGTTTGCAAAAGAGAATCGCTTACGCCGTAAAAAAGACATTGGTATGGTTTTTCGCAAGGGAGAAGTGGCGTCTAGCGGTTCTTTTTTTGTAAAATATGCGCCAGGGCGTGACAATGTTAGCCGTTTCACCGTTATCGTGGGGACGAAAAGCGGTCTCAAGGCGGTGGGACGTAATTTATTAAAAAGAAGAATAAGGGCCATTTTACAAGATGCGAAAATAGGCAGAAAAAAAACTATTTTCCTCGTTGCGGGGGTAAGAGGACGTTTTGTAAAAGTGCCGAAATTCGCAGAAATTAAAAGCCACATTAGCCAATGTTTAGAAAAATTGCGCTTGCTTTAATTCGTCTCTATCAAAAAACACTCTCGCTTGATCATGGTCCTATGAAGCGGTTTTTCCCTGGTGGGTACTGCCGTTTTAGACCTAGTTGTTCACAATACACCTATGAAGCGATCAAAAAATATGGTGTAATGGTGGGGAGCGCCAAGGGTGCTTGGCGTATTGTCCGCTGTAACCCTTTTAATAAGGGGGGAGAGGATCCTGTTAAATGAAAGAATTTCTTAGAATAATTTTATATCGACCGCTATTTAATTTGCTTATCTTTTTAGCATGGTTGATGCCGGGCAACAATATCGGTTGGGCAATAATTGCCCTTACGTTAGTAATCCGCCTCGCCTTGTTGCCTACCTCTGCTAAAGCTACGCGTTCGCAAAAGGCAATGCAAAAACTGGCCCCCGAACTTGAAGAAATTAAGAAAAAGTTTAAGGACGATAGACAAGGCGAGGCGCAGGCAACCTTGGAGCTATATAAGGAAAAAGGCATTAGCCCGTGGGGGAGTTGCCTGCCCCTTTTAATTCAGCTACCTATTTTGCTTGTCTTGTATCGCGTTTTTATGGTTGGTCTTAACACTGCTCGTTTCGACCTTCTGTATGGTTTTACGCCAGCACCCGACCATATTACCACAGTTTGGCTGGGGATAGACCTCGCGGCGCATGGTGGTTGGGTTTTGCCAGCTTTGGCGGGCTTGGCACAGCTTTTACAATCGTGGCAAACAAAGAAAATGACACCTGCTCCGCAAAAACCTACTAATGGTAAGCCGGGGGCAGAGGATTTCAGCCGCACACTGTCTAACCAAATGCTTTTGATTATGCCTGTGTTTACGGTAATTATTGCCCGTAGCTTGCCCGCAGCACTCGCCCTTTATTGGTTTGTTACGACTTTGTTTATGGTGGTGCAAACATGGTTTCTTACGCGCGACAAAAAAGGAGAAGAGGTGGCAGGGAAAGATGCAGGCACCAAGGAGAAGAGAAAAGAAATCCTACCCCAAAGCGACAAAGTAAAAAAAGGACCTTCTTCTTTCAAAGAGGCGTTAACGGAAAAAATGATCGATCGCTCTATGCGCTACAAGGGACGCAAAGACGTAATGGTAAAAATACGACAAAAAGATAAATAAGGACTACAGCCACTTATGGTTTTGTTTCTTTGTAAAATCAATTAGCAGAGATCCTTTCTATAAGTGGTGTAACTAATCTTTCAATAGGTGCAAAGTTATCTGTTAAAAGAGTATGCTCATCGAGGTTGAGTTTGTTTAGGTTTATATTTTGCTTGGCTAAAGAGCGGATAATTTCCTCCTCGTGATTGGTAATGGTCGAACTGTTAAGGTCCACTGTTGCTTGATTGGCGAGACCGACAAAGATAATATTTTGACCTTCGTGGCTCGAGGGGCTTTTTGTTGCGAAAAAATAGCTGTTAGGGAAGACTGATTTAAAGGTTTTTATTTCCGACATCGTAAAAGACGGCTTTTGGCTAGATAAGTCACCGATAATGTTAGCAACGAACAAGCCGTTATCGGTTAATCGCTCTCGCACTAATTTAAAAAACTCTTGCGTGGTGAAGTGTGTTGGAATGGAATGTACTGTATAATAAACATCGCTAAAAATGAAATCATAACGCTTGCTTGTATCGTGGAGCAAGCGCCTACCGTCCTGCGTGTAGTTGCTTAACCTATCCGTTGGCGGTAATTTAAAATATTTTTGCGCAAGCGCCAGTAGCCCTGGTTCAATTTCCGATACATCGACGTGAACTTGTGGCGAATCCTCCAAAACAGCCTTTGGAATTGTATATGCACCACCACCAATTACTAAAACCTCTTTAGTGTGTGGGGCAAAAACTTTGTATAAACAATAATATTTGGTGTAGTCAAAAACATGGTCGTTGGAATGTAGAAATATTGCTCCAGAGGAGCTAATATCCTGAGAAAAGAATCTCGTCGGTTTGCCCAAGTATTCGCCGTCGTGTATGGTGATTTGTTCATATAGCCCATCATGGTTATAGAGAACATACTCTTGCTTCTCTATGAGCGGTGATACCGATACCATAAACGCAATGGCTAAAATTGTAACGCCTAAAACATATTTCCTAAGAAAGCCGATTTTCAATAAAGGAATCAATCCAAGCAATATAAGAACTAATGCTACGGTAAAAACAATTTGCTTCGTGCCAAGCCAAGGGATTAAAACAAAGCCGGCAAAAAAACTGCCAAAAATACTGCCCAGGGTGGACCAAAAGAATATTTCGCCACTGGCTTGTCCGGTGCCTTTGCCACGCAGGCTTTGCTGGTGGAGCTTAATGGCAAAAGGAGATAAAAGACCGAGTAGCGATGCTGGCAAGAAAAACAATAAAACAGAGGATATTGCAGGGCCAGTTGTTGCAGGTAGCGCGTACCCAATAGAGGGTAAAACAAATAGCATAAGGAGATAAAGTAGCGCAACGCTAAGACCTCCGCATAAAATAATAAGGTAAAAATATTTTTCAGAGGGGTGTTTGTCGGCTAGCCTGCCACCAAAATAATAACCCACGCTTAAGGCAGCGAGAACTACTCCTAGCACACTGGAAACGGTAAAAACAGTATTGCCAAAATAAGGAGAAAGAATGCGAGTGGCAACGACTTCGATAATAAGGACACAGGCGCCTGTTAAAAAAACAACAAATGGAAACTTAAAGTTTCTTAAATATCCCACCTTGCTCCTGTTTGTATAATATAATCTTCTATTTTGTCACTAAGTGGCGGAAGCGGGAGGATTCGAACCCCCGATGCCCTTGCGGGCATACCGCATTTCGAGTGCGGCCCATTCAACCACTCTGGCACGCTTCCAACCTAAACTATACCTGATTATTGCTCTTAAAAAAAGAGTAAAGAGGGGTGAGGAGCTAATCGCGGGCAATGGCGATGGGGTGCACCTCGCGCGCGCCATTTTCTTTAAGGGCTTGGGTTGCCGAACGAAGAGTGGCGCCGGTGGTGATAACATCGTCTAATAAGTATATAGGCAAATGGTTTTTACTTAGGTTGTAGCGACAAAGAAATACTCCTTGAACATTTTTGAGGCGCTCTGCTCTTTTGAGTTTAGCCTGCGAAGGGCGACGTTGCCACCGCTTGAGTGTTTCGAGGTAATGCCAACCAAGCATAAGAGCAAGTTTTTTTGCCACAAGGGCAGATTGGTTGTAGCCGCGGACACGAAGGCGGTCTTGGCTTAGGGGAATAGGGGTAATGATGCCTTTGGGCAGATGTTTTTTTTGGCAAAGGACGGCAAGCTCTTGGGCAATAGGTGTGGCTAGTGCTTTTACACTATTAAACTTTAAGCTATGAATTGCTTCGCGCAGGGGGCCCTTGAATACCCCTAGAGCAACGAGGGTGCCGAGCCCTTTGTAGGGAGGCCACTTAGTAGGGCGAGTATGGTGTATTTTTTGCCGACACAATGCGCAAAGGAGGCTTCCTTCGGTGTTGCAGCCAACGCAATACTGGGGAAAGGCGATGTCGGCAATTTTAGACAGTAGCATTGCCTTTATTATAGCACCGCGTCTTTATTCTTATCGTTCAAGGAGCGGAGCGACGAGAACCCCGCCCGGTGGGGCGGGGCAAGCCCCGCCAGAGAATCGGACGGGGCAAGCTCAATTATTTTTACTGTTCGAGGCGTAATCGCCGAGAACTACAGACCGTGAGTTTTTGCACTGACGTGATAGTTCTCACTTCGTTCGAACAGTAAAGGGAGAAACGGAGAGTTCTCGCTCCCGCTCGAACAGTAAAGAGAGCAACGGTCGTCATTTTTTATTGTTCGAGGAGCGAAGCGACGAGAACTACCAGCCGCTGGTATTGCACCTTACGAGGTAGCTTGCCCCGCCTTTTTAGGCGGGGTTCTCACNNCTCACTGCGTTCGAACAGTAAGGGTATGGCGGGTAGTTCTCGCTCCCGCTCGAACAGTAAAAAGGGTGCCGTGGTCGTCGCCCTTATCGTTCGAGGGCTACCGCCCGAGAACTATCAGACGTTAGTACTAGTTCTTACGAAATAGTTCTCGCTCCTGCTCGAACAGTAAGGGAAGTAACGGAGAGTTCTCACTCCCGCTCGAACGGTAATCGTACTAAGGCACAAAATCCACACACTCTCCAATGAAAAATTAATGATTAACAGCAGTCGTGGTACAATAAAAATATGGCACAAGATTTGGGGAAAATGCTTAACGTCTTCTCAAGAGAAGACGAAGAGAGGCTCGCGGCGGAAACCGCGAAGCGCTTTGGGTTGCCTTATGTTAACTTGGTTGGTTACCCCATAGAGCCAAAAGCCCTGCAGGTCATTCCGCAGGATTTGGCAAAAAAATACGCCGCCGTTGCTTTTGAAAAAATAAACAACCAGGTACGAATTGCTACACCGGTACCAGAAAATCCTCAATTCATTCCTTTTTTAAGACAAATGGCAAGTACCACCAATATGGACTATATCCCCATTGTGTGCTCCAAAACCTCCTACGCTTTCGCCATTAAACAGTACGATTTTATCGAGCCAGAGCCACCCACGCTGGAAAAAATGTTTGTTGACCCTGGCGAAACGGCAGGGGCACGAGGCGAGCTCACCAGTATTGCGAGTATTGCCGCCAAGTTAAAAAGCATCAGTACATCGAGCCTTTTAGAAATGGTATTTGGAGGAGCAATTAATCTGCAGGCAAGCGATGTCCATATTGAGCCGGAGGAAAAAGAAGCGCGTTTGCGTTACAGAATCGATGGTATGTTGCAAGATGTTATAACTATTCCTTACAGTACGTACCGCCAAGTGGCAAACCGTATTAAGTATTTGTCTAAAATGCAACTCGACACATTAAGCAAGGCACAAGATGGTCGCTTCGATATTTTGGTAGGTGAAAAACCGATCGATGTTCGCGTTTCGGCTATACCGGGGGCGTGGGGAGAGGTATTTGTTCTGCGTTTGTTGGACCAAAGTGGCACTATTATTGATATGGGGGAACTTGGTTTTTCTCCCCAGGTACAGGCGTTGATCAACGAGGCAATTGCCAAGCCACACGGTGTAATATTAAACACAGGTCCTACTGGAAGTGGTAAAACCACCACTCTTTATGCTATTTTGCAAAAACTCAACAAGCCAGAGGTAAAAATTATTACCATTGAAGATCCTATTGAATATCGTATTCCCGGCATCGCCCAAACACAGGTAAAAAGAAAGGCGGGTTATACTTTTGCTAAGGCCTTAAAAAGCGTTCTGCGCCAAGATCCCGACATTATTATGGTCGGTGAGATACGAGACAGGGAAACGGGAGAAACGGCGATGCAGGCGGCACTTACGGGACATTTAGTTATTTCTACTCTGCACACAAACTCTGCCCCCAGTGCAATGCCCCGCCTTCTCGATATGGACGTCGCCCCTTTTTTATTAAGTGGCTCTATTAACCTAGTTATGGCGCAACGCTTGGTAAGAAAAATTTGCACCCAATGCAGGGGGAAAAAGGTGGAACAGACAACTGCTGGTACGGTGTGTGGGCTATGCAATGGCACTGGCTACAAGGGGAGGGTGGCGATTGCCGAGGTTCTAAAAATCACCCCCAAAATAGAAGAGCTTATTAATAAAAAGGCATCGGTAGCGGATTTCGAAAAAGCGGCGCGTGCCGATGGTATGGTGCCTATGTACGAGGACGGTATCGCCAAAGTAAGGGCGGGTATTACCACAGAAGAAGAGGTTTTGAGGGTTACGGAAAAAGAGCCTAGCAAAACAGTGGCGCAAACCAAGTAAAAGCAATACTTCGGGAAAAATGTTAAGTATAACAAAAACAGCGCTTGGTGGCGCTGTTTTTGCTATGCTTCGTAAAGACTACCTAGATTGACCAGTTTGAACGCCTGTAATAACAAAGTTATAAATGGCAAGAGAAAGCATTACTATAACAATGCCAATAATGGCGTTAGTAATCGCCGTGCGCCCCTTGCTCGCCTTTTCCGCTTCGCCACCGGCTGTTAGGTACAGCACGCCACCGTAAATAAGATACAGAACCGCTATTATTCCTACCGCTATTAGTACAATTTTTACAATATTATCGATTATATCATTAAGACTGCCCTCTACTACTGGAACTTCTTGGATACTACTAACATTAAGCGCGAGCACTTGTTTTGCTTGTATTAACACAGTAAAAGCACCAAGACCCACTGTGGACAAGATCCTTTTTAGTTTAAGCATTGTTTACTCCTTTGCGATTGTTTAATTGCTTCAATTATACCACACTTTCCCGCTATGCAAACTACCTGTGTATAAGCAGTTGTCCCTTTTCGCGTTAAATGATTACACCCCAGGGGATACCCTCTGTTACCTGCCGGTAAATAATATAGCTTGCCATAGCAATAATTATTGCAATAACAGTGTAGATTATGACACGCTTGCCTTTCTCTGCCTGCTCCGCATTGCCCCCTGCGCTAATATACAAGTAGCCACCATAAATCAGCGACAAAAGAGCACCTATAGAAATGACCACCAGCAAAATATTAGTAACAATATTTGTAAAAAGATCACCAATGGCACTCCCCGGGTCTGAGAATTTATTCGACACTTTGTTGGGGTCAAAATATTGCTTAACTTTCCCAATGTTTGGCATAATTTCCTTTTTTATTGTGGCAAATTGCTTTTAATATCAGCATCACCAGCACCCAATAGGGTAGAGGCAAAGTAGCGAACTAAAACAAAAGAAAGACCTACTATGACCCCTCCAATTATCGCCCAAAGAATGGTGTTTTTCCCTTTAGTTGCTTTTTCTTCACTACCATAAGCGGTAGCATAAAGAATTCCGCCGTAAATACCATAGGCAAGAATACAAAAAATAGCAAAGGGTAAAATGTATTCAGTATATATTGTACTGGCAATCTTCATTACATTTGTGGCAATCGTACTCGGGACAGGATCGCGACCTATCCCGGCGTTTAGATTGTCAACGTTGTCAATAATTTTTGCTAGTTTCATAGTGTCCTTTTATTAGCCAAAGGTTCCCTCGGCAACAAACATAAGAATGACATAGATAAACACAATTGCAAGAAGGCCGATAATAGAATATAGAATTGTTTTTTTGGCAGTCTCCGCTTTTTGTGCGTCGCCCGCGGCTAAAAGGTATTGAATGGAGCCATAAAGGAGGGCGATAAAGGCTAAGAGTGCCGCCAAAAAAAGCATAATTATAATGACCTTATCTAGGGCGCGCTCAAAACCGCCCCGACTACTAATATCGGTAAAAATTTGCTTAGGGTAACCAGCATTAGGATTTACCCTCGAAAAATCCTGGGGATCAAGAGTGAGTTTTTTCATTTTAAACAATTGAGGCGATAATGTATCCCGCCGTTAATAATATTCCTAGGCCAATAAGCGAGCCTACGATTAATTCTTTTGCGCGCCCCGTCTTTTGGGGGTCTCCCTGGCTTGTGGTGTACATTATACCACCAATAACCACCACCACCCCAGCCAAAAAAATACCCAAGGGCGCAAAAAGTTGTTGGTAATAACTGCTTAGCGTTTGTTCAACTTCATCAAACATACCGGCGCTACACACGTCTGGTAAAAGAAAAAACAACAAAAGGGCAAAGCCGATAATAATTGTTCTAAGAAGACGTAATTTTTTCATATTTAGCGTACCTTTGTTGGTATTTTAGCATATTAACGCTTGTTTTGCAGAATTGAGGTAAGTTGACTCGCGGCAGTGTTGGTTGCTTCTGCTTGGCTCATGCCAGAAAGAGCAATATTGTCCGCCCAATTTCTAAAAATTTGGTCGGCTATGTTTGGCTCTGCCCCCTTGTACCAAGATTCTGCAGCTTGCGCTTGACCTTTGAAAACATCGAGGTCGGAGGCCCCTTCGTCGTATTCTCCAGTTTTCTCCTTAAGAGCCGGTGGTCGTTTTGTATTGCTTAGGTAGCCCCCCACTGCATTAGTGGTAGCTGACTTAATAAGAAAATCCCAGGCGATCTCGGGGTGGCGCGAATTGTTAGTAACAGTTTCTACCCAGTAGTTAGCATAACTTCTGGGGCTTTCTGGGTTAATTTGAGGCATATTGACCACGCTAAAACCAAACTTAATATTGCTAGCTTTTAGGGTGGCGTAAAAGCTTGAATCCTCTATAATCATTGCTAGTTGCCCGTTCATAAAGGCGCGCCTTGCGCCCTGTGTAAAGTCGCCTTCATTCCAAGAATAAACCTGTGTTCGAGGGTTGGAAAAGTAGGTGTAAAACTTAATTGCTCCTTGCCCGGGGTACTCTATTGTTCCTCCTGCTGTTTCCGTAGAGTTCTGGAAGTTGGCGGCACTGTTGTCGTCGGTAACGATTTTGGTGTTGTTTTGTAAAAGGAGTGAACTAATAATATTGGGTGCCTGCTCGATGTTTTTGCCTAGCCCCATAGCAATAGCAGCGCGGGTAATAGTGGTACCCTGGCGCACGGTAATATAGGGTACAATTTTCATTACTTCGGTCCAGTTTTTTGGCCCTTTAACAAGGATTGTTTTTAGTTCTTTTACTTCTTCTGGCATTAAGGCGGCAGAGGTGCGGTTTTTGTTTTCTATTTCTACCCCCACGTCTTCCATCATATCGGTATTAAGATAGAGTGCGAGGGAATCAACGGAAAGGGGCAAGCCGTAGACTTTATCGCCGAAAACAACATTTTCTCCTACTACGGGAACAAAAGCTTCTCGTATAAACTCAGTATTATTTTTATTTTTTAGGTTTTCGTCTTTGGTGTGTGTGGAGAGAACGTCGTTTGCTGCGGCTTGCATTTTGTTAATCTGCCCTGGGAGCCAATCGTTGCGCACGCTCCAAATATCTGGCCCCTTACCTGTGGCGAGGGCCTCGATAGTGTCTTTTAAGTACAGCTCGGGATCGTTTTTCCAGGCGGGGTTATGAACGTAGTTAATGTTGACATTGGGGCGCTCCGAGCGGTATTGCTCGATTATCCGCTCGAAGGATTCGTGGCTATCTGCTGCCCGCCAAATGGTTAATTCAACAGGTTCTGTGGTAACTACCCCGGGTTTGACTCTGTCTTTGCGCGCACAGCCAGAAAAGGCAACCGCTGTTACCAGAATCAGCAAAATAGTTTTTGTTGCTACACACAAAGCACGAACGCGCAACTCCCCTCCATTGACTAATGCCATTTTATAAAGCTAATATTGATCGCTCACAAGTGGCTGTCTATAAACTTGTCCTTCTTTCCAGAAATAAACCTGCTCAGCAGTAACATCTACTGCCATAGTAACATTTTCATCTAAAGACAGTTTTTCATCTATAAGATACACTATTTTATTGTTTTGGGCAAAGTTGTACTCTATTAATTGCTTGTCCTTGTCGAGGACAATAACAGTCTCGTTGTCTTTAATAAAAAGATTGTTATTTAAAACATTGAGTTTGGTATTTTGGGGGGTAGGTTTTTCCTCTCCATTTGTTAAGCCTATGGTGAGAAGGTCACCACCGGTGGCAATAGCGACAATATTGTTATTGTTAGGCGTAACGAAGGCCTTGCTAATGCCCTCTTCGTAGCTAATAATTTTAGCAGCTCTTTCGACCATTCCCAATAAAACGATATGGCGATCTACCATTAATACATTTGTGCTGTCGGGCGACCAACTGATTTCTGGTTCTTTAATATCGAGTTGGTCAATAAGTGCTTGGTCGAAATAGCGGTCGGGCTTAGTGCCTGCGGGGTTGTTGCGCACCAAAAAGTTTTTGTCTAGCTCTGGAATATATTGCCAGTAAAAAACTTCCTTGCCACTGGGAGAAAGAGCAATAGGGCCAATGTGTTCGCTACTAAAAACTGCGTAATCTTGGCTCGAGGCATCGGGGGTAGAAAAATCTAACACCCCGACTTCTTTGCCACGTACAATAAGCGCAAAGTTTTGTGTGTCGGGATATTGCACCTCGCTAATTCCGGGCAATGGGACGAGGTTCATATTAACCCTGTCGAGCGACTTGTCGTTGCCTGATTTCGGGCGCGCCCAAATTAAATATTGGCCATCGGTACTTATGGACTTGATGCCTCCGTTGGCTCCAATGGTAATATTTTCTGTAACACCTTCGAAAACAGGCTCCGCGACAGGTAATGGTTTAAGAGTAGGGTTAATTGTCAACTTGCCGTTAAAGCCAAGGTGAAACGGTTTTTTGTAGGTTAAATACCCTTCTTTTTTAATGGTAACAGTAAAGCTACCCGGCATACGGACAAAACTAGTTTTTTTCACGGACTTGTCGTTTATTAAGATTTCGTCTGCCCGCGGCTCGGAAGTAATGGAGACATTGGCAAGAGAGATCCAGGCGAGAAGGGCGAGCGTAACAAGCACTACCCCGCCAGCAATTTTAAGCCAGGGAAAATTAGCTGGCACGCGAAAGCGAGGTTTTGTTGCTGGGGGGGCGGCTGGTGTTGCGGGAGGAGGAGTGGGTGTTGTAGTTTGTGTGGAAGAAGGAGAAGGAGGCGCTACGGAGGGCTTTGCAGAAGAACTCTCGGGCGCGGCAGGAGAACTCACCGGCGAAGGAGAATTCTGTGCGGGGGAGGAAGAGGGTGATGCGGGGGGAATTGGCTTAATGGGTGTGTTATCCATAGTTATTGATAATTATATTATACTACGAAGCTGGCGGGGTGGGACTAGGTGGTGGCGGCGAAGGTGGTGAGGGGTTGGCGGGGGTTTGTGCGGCGGTGGCAGCAGCAGGTTGTGCAGTAGCGGGAAGTGTGCTTGTTTGTGTTTTTGCCGGTGCCGGAGGCTGTTGCTGTGGTGCCTGTGTTTGATCGGGAGTAATAACTTGTGTCGGGGCATTTTTTGCTACTTCTTCCTCGCGCGATGCCAAGATTTGCTTGGGGTCAGTGGTGATAATTTGATCTTCCGCATAGCTAGCGACAATTTGGATGGCGACGTGGTTAGTACCTGCAAAGAATAATCCCTCGCCTACGTTGCTTTCTAAAAGCAAAAATTTCTCTCCTTCTGTTAATTTAAATACCTCCGATAACTTTTCCACTGCCGTGGGAGATTGTTTTAGAAGAATTTGTAGAGATGAGTTGTTAAGGACGGCACGCCCTTGTTGCGAATTAAGAACATCTTCTACGTCTTGGGTAATGGTGGTTAACCCCAAAAAGTATTTACGCGCTCTCTTGGCGAGAGAATAAATATAGCGCGCGGAATCTTCGTATTGCATAAGTATCCACATTTCGTCGATAACTAGAATGCGTTTTCGCAGATCTGAGCGGATTTTACTCCAGACGTAGTTTAATATCATATACATACCAATGGGGCGTAGCTGATCTTCTAGGTTACGAATAGAAAAGCCGACAAAGCCACGATCGAGTTCGAAGTTGGTTGGCTGGTTAAAAAGACCGGCAAAAGAACCATCGACAAACTTTGTTAGTCGTTGTACGAGAGATTGCGCCCCGCTCATATTTTGCAGAACATTACGCAAATCTTGCAGGAGTGGAGGAGGGTTGCTATGAGAGCGAATATCGGAGCTAATGTCGCGCAGAGCATAGGTTTCGTATATTGCTTTATCGAGAATTGCCGACTCTTCTGGTGAAAGGCCACCGACCATAATGGCGATAAGGCCGGTGAGATCGGCAACAGCGGTGCGCAGAATAACATCGCCCGTTTCGTCTGGTGCCGCCTTGGGTAAGTCAAAGGGGTTAATACGTTTTTCTGAGTTTAGGCTCATTTCAAAGTAACTTCCCCCCACTGCATTGGCGAGGGCTTTGTATTCATTTTCTGGGTCTATTACGATAACGTCGGTATCAAACATTAAGCTCCGCAGGGCTTCGAGTTTAACGGCGTAACTTTTACCGGCACCACTTTTGGCAAAAACCACCATATTGGCATTTTCTAATTTAAAACGGTCGAAAAGAATGAGTGAGTTGTTGTGGCGGTTAATGCCATAAAGAATACCTTCGTTGCTTGTTAGGGTAGAGGAAACAAAAGGAAAGGTGGTGCTAAGCGAATTGGTATCGAGGTTTTTTGTTACTAGAATTTGGTCAAGGCAGTAGGGTAAGGTGGTGTTAAGACCTTGCTCCATTTGAAATATGGCTTGCTTGGTACTCACTAGCAAACCTCCAATGGCGGATTCTATTTGGTCGCTTACTGTGTTAAGTTCCTCGACATTTTTCGCGTAAATAGTAAAATAAATACCCGTTTTAAAAATGCGTTGTTGACCTGTTTGCAACTCCTCGCGCAGTGTGTCGATATCGGCGATGGCAGTGTCTAGTTCGGGGTTACGAATAAAGCCTTTTTCCTGCTCAATTTGGCGGCTACTTTCGAGCCTGCCTTGCTGGCGGCGCATTGTAGAAATAAAGGTCTTGCTTTCTAGGGGGAAAATGTGCATCGATATGTCCATAACAACATCGTAGTTGACAACGGGGCTCATCCAGTTTGAGTTTAGAAAACGGGGGTAAGAATAAACAAACATTGTTCGCGTGTAGAGCTCGTTTATTTGAAGGTAGTTTGGGTTAATAACGAAACTGGCAGGCGCTACAGCATCAAAGAGAAGATCGGAGGCCTTGTTGACCTGTTCTTTAATCTTTTTTTCTTTTTCTTTCTGTGGGTTTCTAAAAAAAGTCATAGCTAGCCTTGGTTAATGGGTACTTTGACGTTGTCGCTAGGAGCTTGGGCGGGAGGAGGGGTTTGCCCCTGGGCGGAAGGAGTTTTCTCGGCGGGAGCCTCTTCTGGTTCCTTGTCTATGGTATCGCCACCCTCTGTTTGTTGAACAACTGTTGATTCTGCCAGTGCCTCACTGTTTTGGATTTTTTTGCGCAAACTTTGCGTTACGTTGTAACTAGCATAAAGAAGCTCAATAATTTGTTCTGTCGTTAGTTTAACGGTTTTCAAACCCAGGGTAGCGAGACCCTGCGAAACTACATCGGCCTTTTGCTGGAGGTCGGTTTTAATTTTTTCGAATTCTTGCAAAGAAACTTGAAGATAGCCATGCTTGGGAGCGAATAAACCTGTTTTGACATCGGTTTTAATGTAGGGAATAACAATAAAAAACTTTTTGTCCATAATGTTGGCAACTTGGATTAAACGCCCTACGAAATCGATATATTCCTGCGTTTGGTAGCGAATAAGTTCGTTTCTTTGCTGGTAGGTTTTTTGTTTGAGGCTGGCAACATAATCGCTTAAGTCGATCTGGCGAGACTGTGTTAAAATCTGCACGGGGAAGGTGAGGGAGTTAAGAAATGATTGGTAGGCATACAGTATAGCGTTTTGCTCTTCTTCAGATTTAAGACCAAAGTTTATAGAGCTAACCAATAAAATTTGGCGGTAGTTGCCATCTTTTAGAATTAAGGTATCCTGAAAAACTGCCGTAAAAGGAAGGTGTTCTTGGGTAGAGGCGCCTTTTTTGGATTTTTCTTGAGCCATAATTATGCATTAAACAGTTTTGATAATATGTTGCGTGGCGGTCCGTTTTTGGATGGTGTGGGAGCGTCGCCCTCGCGCTTGAGGATGTTGGGGTTTACTCCTTCGACGCCGGGACCTTTTTGCGCTTTTGCCGACAGTTCTTTTTGCGCGTTCATTACACCCCCTCCCTCGCCGGTGTTGCCGGCGGCTAAATCGAGGGAAGTGGCAATTTCGTCGAGTGTTGCTTGTTTGTCGCCACTGTCGCTGACCGCTTTTTGCTTAACAGTGGTTTTAATAACTACTGCGGAAGGAGTGTAGTTTTGGTGCCAGATGCGGTGTTTTTTGCTAAAAATATAGGCGAAAAGGTTTATAATAAAGTTCTCGAAGGGGCGATCGTTGATTTTAACAAAGGTAAGGCACATAGCTAAGATTGCTACGGGGACAGAGGCGATTACGGTGTACATAACGCCATTAACATAATCTAGAAATATTTGATAAAAGGAGTATATCAAAAGACCGCCACCCATAAGGTAGGCAAATTGCTTCATAGTAAAAGGACCGACGATTTTATCCTCAAGGTCGATATTTTGCGGAACCTTGTACTGCTGTGGCATTACCCTCCCTAACTGTAATTATTATAGCACAATTGGCTTGCTATACCGATTTTCGGTTTTTAGAAATTAATCTGTAAAATTAGTACAGCAAAAAACACACAGGGTGTTGCGTATGGTGCCAGTGCTAAGGTAGGTTAATTGATTAATAATATTGGTTGCTAACAGGAGGAGTGGGCTGGTTGGTCCCGGCGGGCGATGCCGTTGTGTCTTCTGTTCTTGCGTGAACAGCGCCACTTGGAGGGGCTTGTGTTACGTTTTCTGTTTGCACGGGGGGTTGGGTCTCCTTTTGCCCTGAAACTGCTTCCACCGTTGCTACTTGCATAAGGGTGTCGGTCTCTTCTTTCATTTCGGTGTAAAGATCTTCCATAGCGCGAGTGATTGCTGTTGAGGCGTTGGGAGCGTTTTTAACAAGGTAATCGATTATCTCTTCCTCGTTAAGGTTTTCTTGCTTAACCTTTTCCGAGAGCTCTTTGTTCTGCTCGCTAGTTAAGCTGGTTGCCAAAACACGAAGGACACGCGCCTCGACACGTTGCTTAATAGAGTCTATGAGCTTACTTTTTTGTGGCTCGGAAACGTTGGTAAAGCCAAGTTGTTCTACAAGCTTTTCTACAAACGCGTCATATACATTTTTATTGGTCATTTATTCCTCCTGTTAATTAAGTCTTGGAACCTTCCCCGAGCGATTGTAGCTCGTCGTAATTCCTTAATAGCTCGGTAGCCAATACTTCTACTAATTGTTTTAGAGTGTCTTCAGGCACAGAATTGCCAAACAGTGCTGATAAATTAAAGCCTTCGGTATTAGCTTTTTGCTTGATCTTGTCTATAAGTAGCGGGGCGCGAGCTTTTATATTGCCGGCGAGTGCAGGGAGCGTAATGCCTTCATCTACTTCTTTAATAGCACTTATGAGATCATCTGTATTATAAAGACCCTCTATTTGTAATTTTTTCCTTAACTTTTCTTTTCTTTCCTCACTGTCTGTGTTTTCAGACTCTGTTGCTGTTGGTTCGGTAGTGGAAGGTGGCCCGGGTGCTGGCTCAGACTCAGGCGGGCGGGGTGCAATCGGTGCTAGTGGTCCTCTTACCCCAAGGGGAGGTGGCGCAATGGGACCGCTGGCATTGGTAGCGTCAATTTCTGCTCTGCGGCGCGCATTATCAACGCCATAGCCACCGGCATAACCGGCAGCCCCTGCGATGAGTGGCCAACCAGGCCACATAGTTTTAGCGGCTTCTTGTCCAGCCTCGTCTACCGGCGATGTAGCAATGGCGGTGGCAACTTCCCTCATTCCTACGTTTGCCATAACTTTATTCGCGTCGAGAATGCCAATTTCACCGTTGTCTCTAATATGATCAATGACCGCTTGTACCTGTTCTAAAGAAATGCGGTAACTTCCTGCATCGACCCCTGGAGCAACTGAGGGATCGCCGGCAAAATTCATAAGGTTTGCAAGGCGAACTTGGTCCATACCACGAAGGTCGAGGTCTTTCCATGTTAGTACCGCCTCACGCAGAGCCGCTCCTTGGTCGGTGCCTGCATACGCTACTCCGTCGAAAACTTGCGTGGGGCAATCTGGGTGGTTGAGAATATTTTCGAAACCCTGTTGCTTTGCTGCCGCAACTGTAAAGCCTTGTTCACGCATATAATTCTCGTTACTAAATAAACCCCAGTGCTGTGGCGTTTCGCTTGTGCCCGTGCCTACGGCACTACCACCCGCTTCTTCGCCGGTACCTACGGCAGCAACTTCCCCACCGCCACCCGACAAGTTGGATAATAAATTACCCACATACCAACCAATACCGCCAGCGATACCACCAACAAGAGCACCCCTAATGGCAGAGCGGGCTACAATGCCACGCCTTATGCGCCTTCGCTCGTTAGTGTCTCTGTTGTAGCCTTTTTCAACAGCCTCACGTTGTCTGTTTTCGTTTGGACTAAGGTCATCCGGAGCCGAGACACTAATAATACGCAATTCCCGACCGAGGGCGTTTTGATATGCTTCTCCGTGAATGCGCATAAACTGCTCTTCACCTTCGGCCATTTTATGGCAGAATTCGGCGTATTTTTCTGCTACAGCATTATCTCTTTCTTCTGTGGTGGCATAAGGTTCGCTTCCTGCCTCTTTGTTCGCCATGCGGTTAAGGGATAATCGACGGATTCCCTCGCGGTATCTTTCTAGTATTTTAGAGGCCTCCATTCTTGTTCTGTCTCGGAAAAATTCATTTCTAGCATTCTCATCGGCAAAAATCCTTTCTACCTTGTGGCACGCTACCTCGATGGCAAGATCATCTTGCGATGCGAGTGCGGCATCTAACTCCCTAGTCCACGACTCGCCACTGGTGGTTGCCTCGGCGGCTTCTCTTTTTCCCCGTAAAAAGCCGAACAAACCGCCTGCGAGCGCGCCACCACCTACTGCACCTAGAACGCCGGCAATGGCATTGCGTGCAATATGACCAAGCGCCATGCCCCCTAAAAATGTTGCACCAGTGGTTTTTGCACGGTTGGGGCGTAAAAGCCTCCCTAACCAGCCAGTGTTGCTGTCGGGGTGAGGAGGTATAAACTGACCTTCCCTGTCTGTTTTATAACCGAACTTATCCATAAGTCTAAAGACCTCTCCACCCGACGCGGTTATGTTTTTGTTTATCACCTTGGATAGTGTGTATTCTTTAATGGTTTTCTGGATACTTTCTGGAACCTGATATTCCCCGGCGCTCTCGACTTCCTTTATGATTTTTTTTCTAAAAAGCAAAGAGCCAAAAAACCCTGCTCTGTCGAGTGCGCGCTCGATAAGCCTATTTTTTTCCTCGGCTTGCATAGCAGCAATAATTTCTCCTGCTTCTTTGGTAGCCCGCTCTGCTTGCTCCTCTGTTATATGTATTGGTTCTGGCTCAGGCGGTGTGGGTGGCTGAGGTGGCTCAGGTGGTAAAGGTGGTGGTGCCACCACCGAAGAGTCCAGCCTGACCTCTAACCGGCGGGTTAATTCCTTTTCTGCTAATTCAATGTAGTTCTCCTCTTGGTCGTTGGGGATGCCACGTCCGTCTCTAGAGACATAATGAGCTTCAAGCTTCGTTCGCCAGTGGTTGTCTGAATATTGTCCATTTCCGTATAGCACCGTTGAAGGTCTTTTTATTTCGTAATAACGGTGACTTGCTTCGATCAACTTAATTGCCAGCTCGCACAAAGCCGTTTGGGGAGAAGTATCTTTTATTGCCTTGAGCTTGCTAATTAAGCTTTCTTTTCCCGGGTGACCCTCTGGTGTTGTGCCCCACGTTTCACGGTCATCTTCTTTTGTAATAATATTTTTATAATCGGTAGTTATATCATCGTGGCCAATTTTTTGCAGGAGGCCTTCTATAAGGTAGTCAACAGGAATACCTTCTTTTTGCTCATTTCCATTTTCGTCTTGAATTTTCACTAACCCATCGTCACTTATCTCTGCTTTTTGCAGAGCGTCTTGCACCGCCTGTCTCACCCACGCGTATGAGTGGTTACTATCTATTGCATCATCGTCTGAGAGCGCGGCAAGTGCTGCTTCGATGTCTTCTTGGCTTACTCCTTCGGCTTTTTCTAGTTCTATTTTTGCTTCTTGAGCGGAATCTGGTTCTCCTTCAGATCTTGGGCCACTCATTGTCCACCTCCTATTTACGCATAATTATACAGCAAAAAACCAAGAAGTTTTTTTAAGTAAAAACGGAAAGGGTGGTAACAACTTCTAAAAAGAACCACTAAATACATTGTACCCCACACAATGTGCTTTATAAAGAATATCCTGTGGATAAGACGAAAGTTATCCACAGGAGGAGTATGATGCGCCCTGCTACCTTCCTTTACTGTTCGAGGTGCGAGGCGCCGAGAACCCCGCCTGTAAGTTTTTATTGTTCGAGAGAACCCCGCCCAGTGGGGCGGGGCGAGCTGCGCCACGCGAAGCGAGGCGCACATCTCGAGAACTACAGACCGTGAGTTTTTGCACTAACGCGATAGTTCTTACTTCGCTCGAACAGTAAAGAGAGCCACGGTCGCCATTTTTTATCGTTCGAGGGCTAATGCCCGAGAACTATCTACCGTTGATGCTAGGACTAACGTGATAGTTCTCATCGTTCTGCCTACGGCGGATACTCTTCGAACAGTAAAAAAGTTCTCGCTTCCGCTCGAACGGTAAGGGGGTAACGGGTAGTTCTCGCTTCCGCGCGAACAGTAAAGATATGGCGGAGTTTGCAGAAATAAAGTATAATATATGCGGTGTTGTTGTGGCGGCTCCTTGCTGTCGCAAAGCTTGTCGCTATCCAAAAGTGTGGGTGAGCAAGTGGTAAAAAATAGTACTAACAAGGAGGAGTTCTGGCAGAAGAAGGAAAAAAACCAGAGGCGACGCCCGCAAGCAATGAAGCGCCGCAAGAGCAAGCAAAAATAAGCCCAAAGAAAAAAGGGCAACAAAAAAATTGTTTCATTGGTCTTAGTTGTCTAGGTTGTTGCTTGTTCCCCTTTTTTGTTGGTCTTATTATTGGTATTACCGCAATTAGTGCCACCTGCGAGGAGTACAATAAAGTAAGAAGTGCTTTAAGGTGGATTCCTACTTTTTTTGTTATTGACACAGCGGCCGATATTATGGGGAGCGAAACGGTCCAAAGTGTATACCAAAAAGTGGCGAAATTCATTCCTAATTTATCGCTCCACCTTTTTATGAACTACGCGCGTTTTCAGAGCCAGTTTGATGAACTGTGTGTGGGTCAAGACGCTACTTATAGCCCTTCGTCGGTAGGAGTAGGAGGGGGAGAGGGGTATATGGATTGCCCCGATGACACTCTTTCGGTGGTGGCAAAATCATCGAGCCTTATTAGTTTAATTAACCAAAATATGGACGTTTACCGCAGGGCAGCGGCGGCAACCAATGTACCCTGGGAGGCATTGGCGGCGATACACTATCGCGAAGCCTCCTTAAACCCAGGCCGCTCACTAGGTTCAGGTGAACGATTGGGTAGTGCCAGCCCCGACCAGAAAAGGGTGTTAGGGAGTAGTCTTTACGAAACCGCGGTATGGGCGGGTAAGCACTTGCAGAGTAAGGTGGGGGGGCGTCTTACCCAAGATATGACAGACGGAGAACTATTAAAAGATGCGTTTTTTGGCTACAATGGCCGCGCTAAAAGTTATGCGCGACAGGCAACCGCAATGGGCTTTGATAAACCCTACGAAGGATCCCCCTATGTTATGAACAACTTTGACGCAAAGCACAAGAATATGGGCATAATTACACGAGATTACGGAGGTATAGACGGAAAAGATACTCGCGATGGCGCCTATACCGTTTTTGTTTTGTTGCGCAACGGTAAGTTTGACGAAAGTGGGAGAGTTACATCTTTAGGGTACTGTAAACCTGTTGTGCCTAGTGACGGGGGGGGGATAAAGGAGGTAGTAGGTGATGGAGGGCCAATGGGACAACGCTTAATACAAATTGCGCAGAGCTATATTGGTAAGATAACAAAATATAGCCAATCGCGAAGAACTAGTTTTTCTGCTGGCTATGCAGATTGCTCCTCGTTTGTTAGTAAGGTTTTGCAAGATGCGGGTTTACCAACGGGTATGCACTGGACTGGCTCTATGGCGGATAGTTGGGATTCTGGCAAGAGCCCTTACGTAAAACCAGTTATGCTTACAAATCGTTATTTAACTCCAGAAGAGATGGGAAGAGTGCAACCCGGTGATATTATTATTTGGGGAGGAGCGCATAGTAACAACGCCCACACAGCCATTATTACTAGTACAACGGCAAA
Source organism: Candidatus Berkelbacteria bacterium UBA1384 (assembly GCA_002305395.1). Taxonomy (GTDB): domain Bacteria; phylum Patescibacteriota; class UBA1384; order UBA1384; family UBA1384; genus UBA1384. The sequence goes on from DBQW01000020.1 coordinate 20,270, forward strand.
TGAATTTAAATACATAGATGTTACCTCGCGCAACGGCAGTGGCGCACAGCACCGCGCTCGAAGCCGTACCCATAGAACAGTTTGGGGAATATATAGAGCGGTGGAAACATAATAAGCTGGAGGAATATGGAAAAAATAATCAATTTTTTAAGGGCGAATAAAAAACTAGTAGCTGTTGTAGCGGGGGTATTACTAGTGATGTTTGTTTCGATAATATTTCTTTACTACAAGACAAAGCCGAAAAAAGAATCGACAGAGCCAGTGGTTGACAGTAGCGTTGCTCCTGCTGTTATTTTCCCGACACAGGCTAGCGATGAAATAGGCAACGTAGATGAAACAGAGTTTAATGGCACTCGCTTGTTAAGCGAAGACGAAGTTGGCGAAATAAATTCTAACGTTGCTCTTGAAAAACTAAAAGCGGTAACTCCATTCTATTGCACGGATTTCGCGGTGGAGTACATAGAGAGTGAAAACACGTTTGAGGTTATTCTTTTTGCCATCCTTAACAGAGAATCTCAGTTAGAGCAGTATAAAGAAGATTTGCGCAAATTTAAATACGAAGCTTTGGCGTGGATAACACAACAGGGTGTAAATATATACGACATCAATATTCGTTACTTGCCAGAAGAGGCAAAAGATATGTAGGGACCGATGGTAAATGATTACGAAGAAGATGACCTTGCCGAAGAGGGGGTAGAGGAGCCCCGGCAGGGATTGAGCGAAGAATCACGAGGTGCAATTCGTGGTGGTGTGGGGCGTGTTTTTGACAAATACGATAAAAGCAAAAAAGCAGGACAAGAAGGTGGCGAAGAGGGGGAGAGCGCCACGCAGTCTGCAGAGGGGGGGCAGGATAGCGCGAAGCAAGAGCCTGGTAGTAATAAAAAAGAAGGTGCTCCTGGTGATGGCAAGAGTCCTGCTACGCAGGCTGATGGCAATACCCCTACGCCACCACTGGCAAAAAAAGTAGAGGAGGCGGGTGAAAAACAAGCAGGTGCTGGTGCGGCAGGTGGCGGTGCGAGTGTGAATAAAGCCGGCGGTGGCAGCGAGGCGGTGAAAGGAATAAGAGAAGGGGCTAGGCAGGTAGGCGATGTACTAGATCGCGTGGGACAGGCGCAACAGGTTGCACGTATTGGAAGCGATATTGCGCGAAATCCCCAAGAGGCGGCAAAGGAGGCGGCAAGAGCGGCGAAAGACGAGGCGATAAGGCGAGCAAAAGAAGAAGCCAAAAAGCGAGCAATAGAAGCCGCCAAGAAAAAGATTGCCAAAGAACTCGCAAAGCGTGGCTTGATTGAAGCGGCTAAAATGGTGGGAAAGCAAGGAATTGGCGCCATTGTAGGTGTGGTGGGGTGGCCGGTAGTCTTAATTGTCCTTGCTGTTATTATTATACTTTTTCTTCTTGCAGGCTTGTTATTATTCCTTTTGGGAATTGTGGTAGGTGTGCTTATTGGCTCTCAGAGTATTACCAATACTGGCATTGGTGGAAATATGGCGGCAAGTGTGGACTCTGCTTACTATGCAGATGGCGGCATAGCTGATGGTTCATACGGTGGCGGTATTAGCGACGATAGTGGTGGTCGTGCAGTGGTAAACGGTGTTGTACTCTTTAAGCAGGGTGGCAGTGCCCCTTGGGCGAGTTATTCTTACGGTAGAGGAACAACTGTTGCCTCTTCTGGTTGCGGTCCAACTTCTATTGCTATGGTTTTAGCAACTTATGGCATTAACGTTACTCCCGATAAAATTGCACAGTACTCGCTTGATCACGGTTTTCGCGTGTACGGAGCAGGGACTAGTTGGGGAATATTTAAGTCGGTCGCTCAACACTATGGTCTCGGGTTACGCGAAGTGGGCGGGAGCGTTAACGCGGTAAAAAACCAGCTCGCACAAGGTTATCCTGTGATAGTGTCGGTAAAAGGGCCGAGCAAATTTACAAGCGGAGGGCACTTTTTAGTAGTAACGGGTTATGAAAATGGCAAATTTTTATTTAACGACCCAGGTGGGCGTAATGTTAAGGAATCAACCGTGTCCGAGCTTTCTTCTGCCCTTAGAAATTCCTGGGTCTTTTTAAGGCCGGGTGGAGGTTAAGGTGAAAAAAAACTATAAATTAATAATAATTTTAGGTGTTGCTTTTGTTGCACTGACAGTGTTAGCTTTGTTGCTTTTCTTGCGTGGCAGGGCAAGGGATGAAGCGCCAGCCGGTACAGGTAAAACAGAAGAGGAGGTGGCGGCGAGTACAACGATTAGTGCGACAGTTGCTCCTACTGTTAGCGCGCCAAGTAAACAGATTGCCGAAAAAGAGGAGCCTACCTATGATGAAGTAATGATGCCGATAGACTATGCTATTGGCGAACTTCCGGTGTCGAACGAAAACTTTACCATTTTTTACGAAACAGATCTATTGTTTTTTGCGGTGATTAATGCACGCCAAGGTACAGACAAAGAGGTAGAAATGATTGATAAAGTAGAAGAATGGTTTACAAGCCGTGGCGTGGATATGGCAACAATAGAAATTATCTATATCTATAGAAGAACCTAGAGTCCCGTGGCAAAAAACAGAAGATCTCTGTTGGAATTGGTTTGTCTTGCTCGAAAAGAGGGAAAGTGCCCGGGAAATATATACTTCAAACTTACAGACTGTTTGTAAATCCGAACCTGAACCACAGGTTAGCAAAAGCACCCGTTTTTGCAATTACACCCCCTTTTTTTACTGTTCGAACGCAGTGAGAACTCTCCTTGATACCCTTTACTGTTCGAGCGGAAGCGAGAACTACTCGTCATGCCTTTACTGTTCGAACGTAGTGAGAACTGTCACGTTAGTCCTAGCATCAACGGTCTGTAGTTCTCGGTGGGTACACCTCGAACGATAAGGACGGAAACCGTTACCCTCCTTACTGTTCGAGCGGAAGCGAGAACTACTCGTCATGCCTTTACTGTTCGAGCGGAAGCGAGAACTCCCGTGTGAGTTTCCAAACTTACAAACTGTTTGTAAATACGAACCTGAACTACAGGTTAGCAAAAGCACCCGTTTTTGCAATTATCCTTATTTGTGGTAAAAAAATACCCCGTGGACAGTGGTGTAAACTATCCACGGGGTAGCGAGCTTTACCTCCCTTCTTCGTTCCGCGAAGGAACGAGGCGCACCACTTGGCAGGTGGTGCAGGGTGTGGCAGGGCTATGCCTGCCGGGGAGGGGTCTAAAATTCCACCTCCCTCGCCCGCTCTGCGAAGGAGGGGGCAGGGCGCCGCCGCCGTTCAAGGCGACGCAGGGCGGTTTTTTTCTGGTGAGCGACAACTGCGCTCACCATCGCCCAGAAAAGCCCGTAGGCGAGTAGCATTACTGCTACCCCGCGGGCCTCGGGGGTAACGTACCCTCCAAGGAGGAGTACGGCAAGGGCGGCTCCTCCTGCGAACCACCCTCTCGAGACCCAGACGCCTCGGGACTCGAGTAGCTCCTCTCTCTCCTCGTGCCTCATTTTTTCACCTCCTTCAGGTGAACATACACCATACCATATATTTTGCGAGCTGTCAATAGCTTGTACTGGATGAGTACATAGGTAACACGGTCGCCATCCTTACTGTTCGAGAGAACCCCGCCCGGTAGGGCGGGGCAAGCCCCGCCGAGGAGCCGGACGGGGCAAGCTTCCAACCGTCGCTTTTTATCGTTCGAGGAGCAAAGCGACGAGAACTATCTACCGTTATTTTTATCGTTCGAGAGAACTGCGCGTAGCGCCATCTCGAGAACTAATGACCGTTAGTATCAAATCCTACGTAAATAGTTCTCATCGTTCCGCCTACGGCGGATACTCTTCGAACAGTAAAAAGTTCTCGCTTCCGCTCGAACAGTAAAGGGGTAGCGGAAGATTCTCATTGCGCTCGAACAGTAAAAGGTTCTCGTTCCCGCTCGAACAGTAAAAAACTCTCACTGCGTTCGGACGGTAAGCAGTGCCATGGGGTGAACCCTTGTGTCAGAATAAGAACTAGCCACCAATCTGCTGGCCAGTTTCATTGGCAAGCTGGTCCGCCTTTTTGAGTGCATTGTTGGCTAAAGTACTACGATTAGTTTTTTGGTATAGGTTGGCGAGTAGGTTATGGGCAGTGGGATTAATGGGGTCAATTCTTAATGCGTGTGCTAGGGTTGTTTCTGCTTTATCGTATTCTTTAATTGCGGTATAAGCCTGACCAAGGCACAAGAGTGCGTCGCGCCAATTTGGCTCAATTTGCACAGCGATTTCATAGGCCGCTATTGCTTCTCTTGCCTCGCCACTAGCCTGAAATTGTTGCCCTAAGGTAAGAGCGTCGCGTGCACTCTTTGCTTGCTGCGCAATAGCGTTACGCGCTGTTTCCCACTGCGCCTGTGCCTGCGCAAGCTTTTCTGCCTCTTGCGCTTGTTTCCGTGCAACAATCCACCCCTGGGTTTGTTTTCCTCCCCACACCATGCTAGCAAGTACTAGAAGACAAAGAAGACTCATAGCAACAAGGCGGGTGGGAATTTGAATGCGTGGCGTTTTGGGGCGCCAACCAAGCCGGGGGCGACCAAAAGGAACGTAACGACTCGCGCGCGCGCGCGAAGTGCGATTGTTTAAGCCGAGCGTGCCTTTGTTGTTGGGGCGATAAATATAATCCATAACACTTTACAAATTAACTGGGCCACTTGTTGTTAACCAAAAACTTTTGTCCTTTTCTTAGGCCAAGAGGAATCTCTTGCCAGATTGTCTCGGTAACAAAGGGCATAAAGGGATGGAGCATAATGAGACACTTTTCCAAAATACACCAAAGTACATAACGGCTCGCAAGGCGCTCCTCTTCTTTTCCATCTAATAAGATTTTTTTGTGCCTTTCTATAATTATATCAGCAAATGTATGCCAGAACCAGTCGTAAAGCTTTTCTCCTGCTAGGGCAACATTGTTTTCGTTTAGCAAACCTGTAACATCGCTTATTAAGTTATTAAGCTGGGCAAGGTCTCCTCGGTTATGAATATCTAGTTTTTTTACCTCAATAGGAACAACCTCTTTTCCTACATGGCTTAAAACAAAACGGCTTGCATTCCAAATTTTATTGGCAAAGTTGCGGTATCCTTTGGCGCGAGTAGGGGAGAAGTTTACATCTCCACCGGGTGAGGTACCCATAACAAGTGCCATACGTAAAGCATCGGTACCCCATTGGCGAGAAAGCTCTACTGGCTCTACAATATTGCCGAGCGATTTGCTCATTTTGCGCCCCTTTTCATCGCGTACCAAACCATGAAGATAAACTGTTTCAAAAGGAACCTTGCCAGTAAGCTCAAGCGACATCATTACCATACGCGCAACCCAAAAGAAAATAATATCGTAGCCTGTTTCTAGGGTAGAAGTGGGGAAATACTTTTTGTAATCACTACTTTTTGTGTTGGGCCACCCGAGTGTGGCAAAAGGAAAGAGAGCACTAGAAAACCATGTATCTAAAACATCTTCGTCTTGTATCCAGTTTTTATCTTGCGGTGCTTTGACTCCTACGTATGTTTGTGCACCCTTGGTCCACACAGGAATCCTGTGCCCCCACCATAGTTGACGAGAAATACACCAGTCGTGAATATTGTTCACCCAGTGAAAATATATTTTTTCGAACCTTTTAGGAATAATTTTTATTGCCCCGCTTTCTACTGCCTCGATTGCTTTTTGCGCCAGGGGCTTCATTTTTACAAACCATTGTGTAGAAATAATAGGTTCAACAATGTCACCATAACGCTCGCTAACACCAACGCGGTGCTTGATTTCTTCTACTTTTTCTAAAAGATTAAGACTGTCAAGGTCGTTAACAATTTTTTCTCGCGCCGCACTTGTTTTGAGCCCTTGGTAGGCGTCGGGTACGTTTTCGTTAAGTTTGCCGAAAGTGTTGATAATATTGATAACGGCAAGACGGTGTTTTTGCCCTAGCTCCCAGTCGTTTTTATCGTGCGCGGGAGTTAATTTTACTGCTCCACTTCCAAACTCTTTATCTACTGCATTGTCGCTGATTATGGGAATTTCTCGGCCAACAAGTGGTAGCTTAGCAAATTTACCCACTAGTTTTTTATAGCGATGGTCTTTGGGGTGAACAACAATAGCGCTATCCCCGAGCATGGTTTCGGGGCGGGTGGTAGCGACAATAATGGATTGGTCGACATTGTGCGAGAGAAGGTATTTTATATAATAAAGCTTGCCGGGGCGATCTTCGTATATTACCTCGTCGTCGGAAATAGCGGTTTGCCCCTTAACTGACCAGTTTGTAAGATATTCGCCTCGATAAATTAACCCTTTTTCGTGCATTCTTGCAAAGGCGGTGTAAACCGCTTCGTTGTACTGCTCGCTTAGAGTAAAGGCCTCTCTACTCCAATCACAAGAAACGCCCATAACCTTGAGCTGTTCTACAATGCGCTCGTGATATTTATCTTTCCATTGCCACACCTCTTGCACAAAGTTCTCGCGCCCCATTTCAAAACGCTTGATGCCTTTTTTAGCCAGTTCTCTTTCTACTACGGCTTGGGTGGCAATGCCGGCGTGGTCGGTGCCGGGAAGGTAAAGTACTTCCTCGCCGAGAAGGCGGTGAAAGCGCACCAAAATATCTTGAATTGTAGAGCCAAGAGCGTGGCCTATATGGAGGCGACCTGTAACATTAGGAGGAGGCATTGCTACGACATATTTTTGGGGCGCACTAACGGGGGCAAAACAATTATTTTCTTGCCAGAGATTGTAAATTGCTTGTTCGTTTTCGCCGGCGTTATACGGTTTTTCTAGTTTACTCATAGGTTAATGATACCAAGAATAAGAGGAGGTTGAAAGCGCCCCGCCCAATCCTGGGCGGGGTTCTCGGTGGGTACACCTCGAAC
>DBQW01000020.1:27181-31084 GCA_002305395.1 Candidatus Berkelbacteria bacterium UBA1384
TTCGAGCGGAAGCGAGAACTACTCCGTTGCCCTCTTTACTGTTCGAGCGGAAGCGAGAACTATCACGCTAGTCCTAGTATCAACGGTTCAGAGTTCTCGAGCAGTAGCCCTCGAACGATAAGAATGACGACCGTTACCCCCCCCTTACTGTTCGAGCGGAAGCGAGAACTACCGGATAAAGCGCAGTATCAACGGTTAGTAGTTCTCGGCGATTACACCTCGAACAATAAAAAAAGACGGTCTGTAGTTCTCGGTGGGTACACCTCGAACGATAAAAATGATGGAGCTTGCCCCGCCTACTACCTCCCTCGGCGGGGTTCTCGGGTAGTAATCCTCGAACAGTAAAAATATGCTTCATTCTGCGTCCCGCACGATAAAAAGCACAGTGCAAAATTGTAAGGCTCATACTTTAACATCTTTCAAGGGCAAAGAGGCGCAAGGCTCCAATGTCTGCCACGAGCCAACATTGCCCCTGCACCAATGGTAGGCGCCAGCAATCGCCATAGAAAGAGCGTTATCAGTGCATAGTGCAAGAGGCGTAAGGCGAAGGTCGAGTTTGTTATCTTGTGCTTTTTTGGCAAGCTCTTCCCTAAGTAGAGTATTTGCCATTACTCCTCCGCCACCAAGAATTGTTTTAACCCTTAGGCGCAAAGCGGCGTTGATAGTTTTTTTTACTAATGCTTCAACAATTGCTTTTTGCGCGCTTGCCGCAATATCGCTTTTTAACTGTTTGTTGTTTTTATTTAAAACAGGTTCTGCTTTTTCGTTTACAAACCCCAGGGAGCGTAGCTTATAATAAACTGCGGTTTTTAAGCCAGAGAAGGAAAAATTATCGTTATCTTTTTGCGCTAGCGCCACAGGAAAAGTAAATTTTTTACTATTTCCATACTTAGCAAGAGCAGAAAGCGCAGGCCCACCGGGATAGGGCAGAGCAAGCATACGTGCAATTTTATCGAAAGCTTCGCCAGAAGCATCGTCTAGTGTTTGCCCTACTACCTTGTAATGAAATTCTTTGTCGATTAAAACAAGCATAGTGTGACCACCAGAGGCAATTAAGGCAAGGGCGGGCAAGGAGGGTTCTTTAATAAAAGGCGAGCGTGTGGTTGCTTCTCCGTTGGCGTAAGAGGCAAAGATATGTCCCTCTAGGTGGTTAAGGGCGACAACGGGTAGTTGGCGCGCCATGGCAAGACCGCGCGTAAATTCAACACCAACAAGCAAAGAACCAATAAGGCCTGGTCCAACGGTTACCGCGAGCGCGTCAATATTCTCAATAGTTTTTTTTGCTTCTTTTAATGCCTTTTCAACGACAGGGTTAATTTTTTCTATGTGGAGGCGGCTTGCAAGCTCGGGGAAAACGCCACCGTATTTTGCGTGTGTTTTTATTTGGCTTGCTACTACCGAAGAAAGAGGGGTGATAGAAGAGGGCTTGTTTTTATGAAAGGAAACCACCGAAGCAGCGGTTTCGTCGCACGAAGTTTCAATGGTAAGAAGAATAACTTTTTCCATACTTGTTCTTAGGGCATCTACGGAGCGATTTTTTTACGCAACATTGCCGCAACAATATCGCGATCGCTCCAGGGTACCTTTTCTTGCCCTATTACTTTGTAGCTTTGGTCACCCATACCCGTTACTATGACCACATCGCCTGACCCTGCTATATCTATTGCCTTGCAAATAGCATCCATTCTGTTTTTAATAACAAAAAAGTTTTCCCCCGCTTTCTTTGCCTTTCCTTTTTTACCGCCCTCTTCAACGCCCGAGGCAACGGCGTTAATAATTGCTTGCGGATCTTCGGTGTAGGGCTCCTCGTCGGTAATAATTACAACGTCGGCGAGGCGCCCCCCAATCTCTCCCAGTATGGACCTTTTGCTTTTATCGCGATCGCCCGTTGCTCCATAGACGGCAATAATTTTTCCTCGTGTAGCGGGGCGGAGGGCGAGCAAGACTTTTTCTAGGGCGTCGGGGGTGTGGGCGTAATCGATAATCGCAGAAAAATTAAGTCGTCCTTTTGCCTCGGGGAGGAGAACCCGCTCCATACGGCCAGGAATAAGCTCTACCGCTTCGAGGCCAGTTTTTATATCGGAGAGCGATATGTTTTTTCCTAGGGCAAGGCTAGTAGCGCAGAGAGCGTTAGCAACATTAAAGCGACCAGGGGTTTGGAGGCGAATTGCCTGTTGCCCTGCACCTGTTAACAGGGTAAAAGTGGTGCCAGTGGGTTCGGAAAGAATTTTGCGAGCAGTGACGTCGACATCTTTTTCCTCGAGACCATAAGTTACTACTTTTGCTTTTGCCTCTTTGGCGAATTGTGCGAAATACTCATCGTCTTTATTCAAAACCACAAGATTAGCACCGCCAAAGATTTGTTTTTTTGTTGCCACATATTGCTTAATAGTACCGTGGTAATCGAGGTGGTCGTGACTAATATTGGTTAACGCAACGGCATCGAAACGAATACCCCAAATGCGGTGTTGGGCAATGGCATGGCTTGTTACTTCTAGTACTACATCTGTGCAGCCGGCGCGACACATCTTTCTTAAATATCTCTGCAGTAAAAAGGGATTAACAGTCGTCATATTTAGCTTGTTAGCAATTTCTTTTTTATCGATAACAAAGCGGACTGTAGTGAGCATACCCACCTTGCGTGCCCCAGCGCGTAAAATAGAGGCAACAAAAAATGCCGTCGATGTTTTTCCGTTGGTACCGGTAATCGCCAACACGCGCATTCTACGCGAAGGAAAGCCATATAAAATATTGGCGAGGACAGATTGAACCAGGTGATAAAAGTTAATTACCTTTCTCGGTAGAATTTTGCGCAGTATTTTTTTCATAAAATTAAGATAGTTTAGAGCTTAACGCTTAAAATAGTTGAATATTTTGTACCACTTTGGATGATAAACTTTATCGTAACCACCTAGAATTTCAATAGCTTTGCCACCAAAGTTCTCCTTAAAGCGAGAAAGGCCAGCCCACTTGTGGTTGCTTTCATCTTCGGGAGCGATGCCGAGCAAATCATAGGTATGACAGTTACGCTTTTTGGCTTCTTGCATAATTGCCCAATGTAAGCCAAAAGGCGCCATAACGTTATTTTGGTCGCGGCGAGAGCCGCCGTAAAGGTAGCTTGCCACACCGCCGCAAAAAGTTACAATTGCTCCTGCCAGAGGCACTCCTTCGGCGTACGCAATAAAGACTCTTGCCTTGTTGTCCGCTCCCAGCAAATCGACAAGATCGTAAAAATAGTCAATACTCCGCCCGGTAATTTTTTCTCTGCGGATAGTTTCTTTGTAGAGGGCGTAAAATTGTGCGATGGCATCGTCTTTTGCATTTTCTTTTTGCGTACTAATTTTGTTGTAAGAACGTCCCCAAAATTGCATTTCTTGGTTAATAGCGGTCGCTCTGTGTTCGGCAACGGGGCCAAAGTTTTTTACCTCGACATTGTGTTTTTGTGAAACGCGAATATTGTAGCGCCCCTTTGGCTTCATTTGGCCTAAAAGTCGTTCCTCTGGTAGGCGAATATCGACGACACGGCGATGTTTAGGCTGAATTTCGTTTTTCGATTTTATAAAATCGCGTAAGCTTTCATTAAGGTAGCCCGCGCGTGCTGTAGTGGGGTTTACGATCTCTACGCGTACAAAAATCGCGTCGCATTTTTTTGCTAGTTCATCGATTTTTGCTTTGTCCATATCGTGGAGCTGTACTTGGTCAATTTCTGGCATATAGAGAAAACGTTTTTTAAGGGGTAGGTTAACTTCTAAAACTAAAACATCGCTAATCCAGTGTGGTTTTTGCCCATACTTCTCTTTGAGAGCTCCCCAGCCACGAGTTTGTAAAATAGATTGATACATTAGCCCCATAATAGTACAAAACCAGGAGAAAGGCTAGTATATGTTACGGTCCATAACATAT
>DBQW01000017.1:0-13836 GCA_002305395.1 Candidatus Berkelbacteria bacterium UBA1384
CATTACACACTAAAATTGTACGGTGCCATATACTCACGGAGAAACATTATTCCATTTTAAAAGGTGCGGATAAATAGGTTTTTTAGCGCGCTGTGCTATAATTATCTTATGCCTGAGTTTTTTACATATAATCATTCAGAACAAGAAACCTCTAGCACAGAACAAGAAATTGAATCAAATCCACGACAGCAAGATAAAATCGTGGCAATTATAGATAACGACAATCTAAATATAATCAATGAGAGAGAGGTTCGCCTTCAAGATGGTGAACGCGAAGAGTTCCTCAAAAGATTGGCTAGTGGCAAAATAAATGAATATAATTTAAGACAAATAGTTTATGCCCTTCGAGGACCGATTGATTATATAGGCGGTCGTGGTAGACTAGCCAACTCTTTATTGTCAGGCAACAAATATATGCGTGGCTTCTTAGCTCATTTCGCGCGCGATAACGTTGGCTTGAGCGGATACTTAGAATTTCAGGATGTTGTCGAATTTTTAGAGCGATACCCCGACCCAATATCATTTGAAGGAGCTGTATCGAATTTCTTAGACAGAGTTGAGCATACAGACTCCTCACAAGAACGTCAGGGGTATGAATCATCTCTAAGAGATTTTATGCATACTGTTTACGGCAAAAAACTCGAATACTATGAGCAAATTAAATTACTACAAGCCGAAGCAGAAAGAAGATTTCCTCAACTCGCCGAGGAAAAGAAGAGAAAAGAGTCGGAAGTAGAAAAAATCCTCGCAGAGACGGATGTGAATGAGGTCGAGCGCCTATTAAGGAGCGAATTGGTTGACATACTCGAAGAGGCTAGGCGAAACGGTAGGTTGTCGGGAGCAGATTTTATTTATACACCTGAATATAATCGTTTGTGGGGTCTTAATTGGGTCGTTAACGTTGCACGAGGCAAAATAGCGCAATTATCTGGATTTAACGCTCGCGCATCGCTTGAGCGAGTCGAGCAAGAAGCCTTAAATCAAGTACTAGGAGAGAGCGCTCAGCAGGAACGATCAGAAAAGGTTGATGAACTTCGAGAAGCGAGAGAGAAAATTGAAGGATTCCAAATAGAGACCATAAAAGACGAAGAAGTAGAAAACATTTTCGAAAAAATAGAAGTCAGAGGAGATGATTACCTAGGAGAATATTTAACACCAGAAATACTCAAGAAAGAAGGTCTGTTGCCGAAATACAAGGTTACTCTTGGAGAGTCGGCGGTATGGCTCTCTTCTTCAGGATACGATGCAGAGTACGGAAGAATTGCCGTGGTCGGATATGTTGAAAATCAAGGTAAAATCACGGCGCGCACTTATTATCGCAGTAACTCTCAAGGAGTATGGCGCTATCTACCAGATTATACAATGTATAGAAATGGAGTGATTACATGGTTTGGGAAAGGGTATAGCGAGGAAAGCGTTACCTTGCCGATAGCCGTACAAAGAGCGCTTTCCGAAATCACACAAGATGATGCATCTATATTAAAGGTAAAAGAATTTGGTTTAATCTTTGCAGGAACAGCAAAAAAATACGATGGTCAAAAGGAAGGTGAATACTACGAGCAAATCGAAACAAAACCAAGGAGGTTAGACGGAAATTTTTACTCTGAACCTGGTAAAAAAAATCCACCGGAAGAAATAAGGCTTACCACTGAACAATCGCCAGATTTTTCAAGACTGATAACTTCCTGGAAACAAAAAACAAAAGTTTATGGACCAATTACGGTCGAAATCTTCCCTTCGAACGACGGGACACTCAGGTTTATGTTTTGCCGAGATAACTATGGGCGTGCATGGATCGGTGGTATTGAAGATGATAGTGAGGTTCAATCCACAGGATTAAGAAAATCATGGATAGAAGGTGGAGACCTCGCAACACCAGCTTTTGAGTACCCTGAGCAGGCCGGTGGCTATGAAAATACGGACTTGGCTGTCCACCCTTACGTAGACATGTTCGAGAACTACCTTAAAAAGATTCCGGTTATCCGGCAATATCTTGAATCAAAAGAAAGGATTCATCACGATCAAGAAAATACTTCACCAAAAGAGGTCGAGAAAAAAATCACCATTAGCAGTGCACAAAATTTCACCGAACTATACGAGGCACTCAGGCAAAAAGGCGGTCTGCAGGGAACGCAACAATTTTACAAGCCAGAGGAGCTAATAGACATCATCGAACGAGTAAGAAAAGGAATTCTTGACATTTCGTATGTTACACAAACAGAGGGTTTAAGAAATAGAGTTTACGATATTATTCAAATAAAAAAACTACAAAGGAAATTGAATTCTTAAGAGCCACCCTGTACTTAATTTGTCTTCGTCTTTACTCGACAACACAGTCCATCAAGACAAGTTTTTCTTGTCGTCTTCTGCGCACACGGCAAGAACAAACGGTAAACTAGATAACGGTGTGAGGCCTCACTACTCTGCGAACACCTGAAATTGATGTAGGAGGCAAATTTTCATATTGATCGGAAATAGCAACACTTAACTCAACACCGTCTTCAGGCACATATGGACCCTTATGCGCCAGCTGAGCCCGACGATATCTAATTTCAAGAAAAGACCGTTTTCCGGAAGAAGCACTTACCACGATATGGCTTGGGAAAAATGTACTCCCGGCTGTATCCATTTGTTGACCACCAGTAAATCGACAGTATGCCTCACCAGCAACCATTCTTTCTCTCGGCGACATATTGTCTGGGCGATCTTCTGTTTCTTTTATGCCATCGTCTGCCGAAGAAAGCCTGGCGAAAGAAACAATACTGCCAGTATCCTCTTTATTGCCATCACGCCTACGTATATCACTTATCTTTCCTTTGCGATAATCGCTACTGATTTCGTCTCTAATCTGATAGCTTATGTTTTTTGCGCCCTTAACTGTACTCCAAGCATCTTCTATAGTCATACCCTCTGGAACATAAATAGGCAAAGTAAATTCTTTTCTTTGCTTTTCATTCATACTTCGCCACAAGTCCACAAGTGCCATCAAAATTTCACCTCTCTTAAGTGCGGGATACTTGTCTTTATACATTTCAAAATAAACATCTGCCCACCTACCAAGTTCCTGCTCTGGCGTCTCTCTTTCCACCGCCTGCGCCACCTCATCCCAACTATCCACCATATCTCCCTCTTGTATCATTGGTGGTTCCACCTGCGTATCATCTGGCGCCTGCTCCAAACTTGGTCCAACAGGTTCACTTTGTATACGCTGCTCGCTCTCCCGGTGCTCAACCGGAACACTGCCAGGCACCATCTTCTTTTCCTCTTCTATGAAACGCGATAATTCCTCTTCCAAAGAGGTTCTCTTTTTACTTAGCTCTAATCTTTGCTGGGTTAATTGCGCTAATTCATTCTGTAGCCCCAGTAGCTCCTCGGCCCCCATAGTTTCTGCTCCCCCAGCAATACGAGATGCGAGCTCTTTTGATTGTTGCACAACTCCAGCAAGTTGCTTCTCCACCTCTTCAATATCTTCTACGTGCTCAGCGAAGATTGTATACAGTCTTTCACTCGCTTCACGCAACGCCTGTTCGTGCGCTTCTTCGCGTAAGGCACGCAATTGTTGTTCTATTCTTTCTTTTTCTGCTTCGAGCTCGCTTTTTCTTTCCTCGAGCGCAACGTATTTCTCCCTTGAATACCCCTCTCCTTCAGACACAATAACCTCCTTTGTATTTAATCTTCTTTATTTTAACTTGCTATATAGGTGCTGTCAAAGTTTGTTTATCACTACACCCACCTAGTATAATTGCAGATTTTAAAGAAAACTGGCACAATACCCACACATGACCGCTCGACGGTCAAAGCATTTTTTTACCGAACAGTAAAACAACCACTTATCCACAGAACATTCCCGAATAATACTTTATACAAGACACAAACCGACGCATAGACATTTAAAAAACAATTAATGTGCTATTATATAGAATATGAGGGAGTTTTTAAAGAAAAATTTCGCTTTAGTACTGGCCTTTGCATTGCCAGTTGTGCTCATAGTTAGTATAGCCTTAAGCACCCACCTCCCGGCGCTTTTTCTTTCCACGAAGTACGATTTTGTGTATACATCCTGTACTGATAGTACGGGTCGCTATTCATACCGTTGCTACGACTATCTTCAAGAGCGCTATTCGGTCGTTAATGGAAGAATTGTTGTAACCCCGAATAGTCTTGTAGAAAATTCAGACAAAAACTATAAAAATAAAGGCTACATTGTCCGTATTTTCTTGCACGACACGAAAAAGAATGAGAGCCAAGAAATCACCTTAGAAAAAGCACAAACGTTTCTCTTGAATAAACTTTTAACCTCTCCTGACGGAGTCACTATTTCTAGCGACTACAACAGAGAAACTACTTTTTCCTTTCTTTTCGGCAGCAGTATATCGTACGACGGCTACTATCTCACAAAAGGCAAAAGAAAAAAGAAACTTAATCTCATAAATAGTGATACTCTGTATCAAAGCTTTCAATTACTTGGCTGGGTGTTGCCAGATAGAAAATAAATTACGATCATGCACAAGGAAGAATTATTACAAGAACTTACGGTAAAGATAAGCACTGGCGAGATAAGCCGTGATGAAGTCATGAGTCGACTCAATTTTACTGCCCCTGTCGCGCCTCCACCCACTAACGAGACAACAAAAAGATTTTCCCGATTCTCCACGATGCAGGTGCTGTACGTTATAGGTGCAGCAATAGTAATTGTCGGCATTGTTATTTTTACCGCCCAAGTCTGGGAAGATATCGGCTTATTTGGTCGTATATTAACAACACTCGTTCTTGGACTTCTTATGGCAGGTATTGGTTCAATGTTGCTTAAAGAAAAACCAGGCAACAATCTCGGTGCAATTTTTCATTTTATCGGTGGGGTATTGATTCCATTCGGAGCTTTAGTGACACTCAATGAATTAAGCAGTGGCTCCTCCTCACTATGGCCTGTTGCTATGGTTTTCGGTGTTATCTTCGCATGCTACCTACTGCTACATAACGCCCACAGGCACCCCGTCCTGACGTGTTTTGCGATCGCAAATGGAACAGTATTTTTTTATCTTTTCGCTATGGCGTCAATCGGGGAGACTTATTATCGCTACAGCAATTTGCCTATTTACTTAACAGCGATTATAGGAATAAGCTATCTTCTCCTTGCACACGCTTTTCGTGGCACGTGGAACAAAATACTGATTGGTGCCCTTCATTTCCTAGGTATCAGTGGATTTCTTGGTGCTCTTTTCGTGCGTAGTCTTGATTCTACTCCATGGCAACTGTTTTACTTCTTAATTCTACTTGGTGGTCTTTTTCTGGCAGCCTATATAAAAAGCCGTAGCATTCTTGCTATGAGTACGCTTTTTCTTATTATTCACATTATATCTGTCACAGGTCGACACTTTGCCGCCTCTCTCGGCTGGCCGCTTTTACTTGTGCTACTTGGCTTTATATTTATTGGTCTTGGTTATGCCTCTGTTACTATCAACAAGAGGTACATCAAGAACACCGGTTAAATATCTAGAGTTTCTTTAAGCGAGGAAATGGGCACAACCGCCACTTTGTCGCTTGTTCTTTTTTAACCTCTATCTTCCATTACTTTGACGGTTGCATTTGGATTTAGAAGGTGCGGGGGGAAATTAGCATTCCGTTCTGTGGTATAATAAAGCAAAATAGCATAATAATTTTATTGGCTTCCGGTGGCGCTTAAATTAAAAACAAACAAAAATAACGTAGCAGTAAGAATACTCCCCTATATTGTCGCCCTTTGTGCGGTTATAGGACTTATGATATGGGGGTATAATAGGTTGTTTATTTTTGCCGATGAGCAGAGTACCACCATGGAAGGAATGGTATATGGCGCTGAATATGGCCTAACAGGAAATCAATCACCTCTTGCCGGAGCAAAAATACATGTTTACAGAGGAGATGGTTCATTAGCAGGATCAAGCACCAGCGGTAAGTCTGGATATTTTGCAATCAATATTTCAAAACCATTAGACTGCCTTTATAAAGTAATTGTATCCGCACCCAATTATAACACTGTTAGGCAATACTGGTCTCCGCAAGATGATTATGTGTACAATTTACATAATTCTAACAGTGGATCTGGGGTTTCTTTAATAGGCAATACATCTAACTCTTTCCCTAACTTTATACCCTCCAATTCTTCATCTTTTGATAGATTGCAACCCCCTATATTATTCGGGGGAAGGATCGCTAACTACAAAAAATTTGTCCTGAACAAAGAAGTAGACGCTATGTATAGTAATTATTTTGGTAGCAGTTATTTTAGTGGCTACGAAAACTCATATAGGGTTTCACATTACGATAAAAGCATTATAAGAAACTTAATAACTGAAGATAAATACATAAGCTCAAACAGGCAAAGCGACAAAGAACCAAATGGATTTTTAATTAATACCCTACCAGATAGCGCCAAAATAGAATTAACAGTGGAAAGAAACTTTGTAACTTACTTTCCTTACAAGGTAAAAATAAAAGCCTGTCCTATAATTTCCGACTGGGAATCCAATGTTTCAAAAACAGCCAGCACAATAAGCTCTAACAATTGCGGTGATTTCACTATGGACCTAGGCAACAACTACAAGGGTAAAAAAATTAAGATTGACGTTCCGTTTGATGGGATGAAAGATAAGGATAAATTTTATTCTTACATCAATGGTTTTTCTTTAAGCATGGTTGATTTAATGCCTATAGATAAACAAGGAAATATCCACGTCGATTTTACAAGGTCAGAAAATAATATGCCCGCTACAATAGAATATAACACGTCTAATCAAGCTAAGTATTTTGATGCTCCAGAGGGTAAACTCCGCAGTTGCATTGTAAGTATCGCGCAAAAATACGCAAAATACTACGACAACGCAGTAACAAGCTGTAATACACCTTTTTACGGGTCAAAAAATATGTGGAGCGACTGTGTCTATAAAAATACCTTTCCTTATTGCTATGGTGGATCCTCTCAGCTAGATTTTGAAAATGAACCCCAATATCCTAATCCACTCCCTGATAGAAACCCCAACAGTAGCCCTAGTCAAATGTGCTATAATTATTCAAAAGGTGTGGACTGCTCCGGCTTTGTAAATTTGGCATATTCTTATGCTAGACTTTACTCTAATGATGGCGGGCATGGTCCCGAAACCGGAGAACAGAACAACTCACTTTTCAAAAAAATAAGTGATCCGAGAAATGCACTACCTGGTGATGTAATTTTTTCGGGGTGGGAAAGTAGCGGAAGACCGGGGCATATAGTCTTGGTAACAAAAAACAATAATGGAAAAAGCTTAGAAGTAGTGGAAGCGGCTGGCTGGGCATACGGAGTGGTGAGAAACAGTATTGACATAGTTAAAGATGAATCTGCTAATAAGTACGTTCTAAAGAAATTTAATTTACATAAAAAAGGTGAAAGTCAGCCTATATATGTCTCTAGGTATAAATATTTTGATATGAACGCAAAACCGAGCAACACCAACCATTATTCAATATAGCAAGCTTTTTTCAAAGAAAGAGTGTCGAGCAAAACTTCTACTTTTTCTTTTTGTAAAAGTTTATACAAATTTTCGCCCTGGCTCTCTGCTCCCCTCATTGAATAGAACGAGAGATACAACACCACCCCTTGGTGATTTGTTGCTAAGTATCTAGAGTTTCTTTAAGCGAGGAAATGGGCACAACCGCCACCTTGTCGCTTGTTCTTTTTTTAACCTCCACCTTTCCTTCTCCAATCTTTGGAGAAACAACAAGGCGGTAAGGGCAGCCGATCAAGTCGGCGCTAGCAAACTTCTCACCCGCAGAAATCCCCTCTCTGTCGTCGAGCAAAACTTCTACTTTTTCTTTTTGTAAAAGTTTATACAAATTTTCGCCCTGGCTCTCTGCTCCCCTCATTGCAATTAAGTGCACGTTAAAAGGGGCTATGCTTTTAGGCCAAATAATTCCCCTTTCGTCGTTAAAGTGTTCTACAATCACCCCCATAGTTCTTGTTGTTCCCCAGCCATAACAGCCCATAACAGGATAACGGGGCTGTCCGTCGCGACCGATATATGTTAAAGAAAAACTTTCTGCATACTTCTTCCCCAGGTCGAAAACATTACCCACCTCGGAGGCTACTGCCTCTACAAGCGTTCCTTGTTTACACCGCGGGCATTCTTCGTTACCGTTTAGGGGAGTATTTTCGTCATTAACACAATAATCACACTTGTTGCAGTATAAAATATCATCTTCTCCCGCCGCCGTTAAAACCATAAACTCATAAGAAATTTTATCGGAAAAACTGCCACCCGAAGCCTCTGTTGCTTTTACCTCTAAGCCTAACTTATTGTACGCTCGTACATAGGCGAGCTTAACATCGTTGTAAAACTTTTCGAAATCTTTCCGTGTCTCATGGAAGCTATACATATCCTTCATTTCGAACTCACGCCCCCTTAAAATACCGCTTTTAGCGCGCAATTCATCGCGAAACTTCCAGTTAATTTGATAAATAGCCATTGGCAAGTCTTTGTAGGAGTTGATAAATTCTTTCATTAGGGGAGTGGCAACTTCCTCATGGCTTTGCCCCAGCGCGTAGTCTTTTCCTGTACGGCTTTTAATTTTAAACAGTACGTCTATTGAGTCCCAGCCCCCAGTAGCTTTCCAGTTTTTAGCCGGGTGTAAAGCGGGCATCGATATTTCTTGCCCCCCGAGGGCATCCATTTCCAGACGAATAATATTTCTTATTTTATTAAGCACGCGCAAACCAAAGGGTAAATAGATATAGCTGCCCGCCATCAACTGGCGCACAAAGCCACCCTGCACTAACAAACGGCTATTCACCGTATCGGCGTCCCTAGTAATATTTTTTGTTGGCGTAATAGTTGTCTTCGATAAACGCATATTCTTATTATACCTTACTTAACAACATACTGCTCGACTTGAAGCTCAATATCAAACTTTTCTTTTACTACTTTTTTTATGTGCTCAATGAGTTCAAGAATATCGCCTGCTACTGCATTGCCACAGTTAATTATATAGTTGGTATGCTTTGGGGAAACCTGCGCTCCGCCTACCCTATACCCACTTAAACCTGCCTCGGCAATAATCTTTGCCGCAGGCACCACTGGAAAAGGATCGGTTTTTACGGATTCCTGAAAATATCTCAATTTAGCAGAAGAAATATTTTCCACCGGAACATTCTTAAAAACGGAGCCCGCGCTAGGAAAGTCGTGAGGGTGTCTTTCGAGCCGATATTGAATATTGCTACGCACTTTGCTAATAATATCTTCTTTATTTCCTGTGGTCAGTGAAAAAACAACTTCTGTTATTATTTCGTTATTATGTTTAAAAATCGACTCACGATACCCAAACCCACACTCTTCTTTTTTACGCGTAACTTTTTTAGCCGTTTTTATATCAATCGAAGTAACAGTTTTAACAATATCTTTTGTTTCTCCACCAAAGGCCCCCGCATTTCCTCTTACCGCTCCTCCTACCGTACCAGGAATCCCTCCCGCCCATTCTAGCCCTGCTAGGCTTTTTTCTGCTGCCAAGTTAACAATTTGCGCAAATGGCACCGCTGCTTGTGTAAAAATATCTGTTTTCTCCGCTCGATACTGCTTTACATCCATCTTGACAACAAGGCCATCAAAGCCATTGTCGCTAACAATCAGATTACTCCCACCCCCCAAAACAAAAACTTCAATCTTTCTTTCTTGTGCAAGTTTGATTGCTTGTATTAGCTCCTCTTCCGTAGAAGCAGAAACAAAATAGCGTGCGTCGCCACCTACCCTAAATGTAGTAAAGGGGGCAAGAGAAACATTTTCTTGAACAATCATTTTGGCTTCTTTTTTTCTTCTGCCTCTAGGACACCGGCCGTGTAAACGCTAAACATTACAATGACTAAAGTTATAATTAGCGCGTAAAGCAACTTGGCTACAACGGTACCTGCTACACTATAAGGAAACAAATACTCGATAATGCTCTTAATAGCATCGTTCCACGCTAAACCCGCAATTAAACCTATCGCCGCCAAAACATATTTGAAGACTTGCTGACGAAGTTCAATCTTAAAACGGGCAATATGCTTGCTTGTTGCCTCGCGCACACGTTGGAGGTCTTTGATTGTTTCTTTTTTTCTTTTTTTCTTTTTTTCTTCCATAAGCTAATACTAGCAATAAAGACGCTTTTGGTCTACACCTAATCAGATATGTCTGCAACATCAATGCGCACCGTGCTATTATCTACTATTTCATCGCGCAGTAACTTTTCTGCAAGTGGGTCTTCGAGCTTTTGTTGCACCGTGCGCCCCAGTTGACGCGCTCCATATTCAGGGCTGTAGCCGAGTTGGGCTAATTTTTGCTTGGCGGCAGGAGTTACATCGAGCACGATGTTTCTATTAGCAAGACTCTTTGCAACACGACCAATCATAATATCAACAACCTTAATTAATTCCTCTGTGGTAAGCGGACGATAAACTACCACCGAATCGAAACGGTTTAAAAACTCAGGGCGAAAAATATTTCTTTTCTGCAAGAGGTCCATAAGAATTTTTACAAACTGTTCGTAGGCAACATTTTGTCGAATGTACTGGCGGATATCCTCCGCACCTGCGTTGCTCGTAGCAATAATCATTGAGTTTGTAAAGTCAACCGTCCTGCCAGTACCATCGGTTAAACGACCCTCGTCTAAAACCTGCAAAAACACATTGAGAATATTTGGGTGCGATTTTTCAATTTCATCAAGCAACACCACGGAAAATGGCTCGTCTTTAATTGCCTTTGTCAAAGCACCTTGCGTTCCTTTTTGCCCGCCACCAGGGGGAGAACCAATTAAACGACTTAAAGAATCTTGATTCTGGTACTCACTCATATCGAGACGAATAATTCGTTTTTCAGAGCCGAAATACGCCTCCGCTAGTGCCTTTGCCGTCTCTGTTTTACCAACACCGGTGGGGCCGATAAAAAGAAATGTACCCACCGGCTTATTCTCTCGGCTTAAGCCACTACGCGCACGCCTTAAGGCAGCGGCAACGGAGCGAATTGCTTCATCCTGACCAATAACTCGTTTGTGTAAAATATCTTCAAGGTTAAGCAGTCTCTCTTTTTCTGTTGCCGTCGTTTCTCCCACTGGTACATTAGTTTTAATTGATACTGTTTCACTAATGAGTTCGGGTGTAATAAGCTTAATCCTCTTCTGCGAAGCGGCAACCGCTGTATCATCGAGCACTTCAAGAGCCTTGGCAGGAAATGGCTTGTCACGAATGTAGCGATCACTTAGGCGAATTGCTTCTTTAACAGACGCATAGGTAAATACCACGCCGTAACGATATTCGTAGCTTGGTACTGAGTCAACTAATACATAGATAACGTCCTCTTTTGCCGGTGCCCTGACCTCTATTTTAGAAAAGAGAGCAGCGACCTCTAGATTACTCTCGATGTCATCGTGGTAATCTTCGACTGTCGTATCACCCACTATTTGCAAACCGCGCCCTCTTAAATAGGGAAGCAAGATTGCACTTGCATTTACAACTCCTGCCGCCTTCTCTCTGCTCATAAGATTATGAATATTATCAATAAAAAGAATAATATTACCCGCGCGCGTTACTTCGTCGAGAACTTTTTGTAAACGCGCCTCAATTGCCCCGCCTTCGTCTGCGCCAGCTGTTAAGCGACCTGTATCAAGCGACCAGATATGCTTATGTAAAAGGGCGGGACCTACACTTCCTTTAGAGATTTTCTGCGCCAACTGGTGAACGATAGTTGTTTTTCCCACCCCTGGTTCGCCGACTAAAACAACATTATTGCTTTCTGCTTTGCTTAAGGCGCGTTCGAGTTCTTTCGTTTCGTTTTCTCGTCCGTATATTTTTATTTCTTGCCCCGCCACGGCAACAGTACTAAGATCGTGAGCATAAAGCAATAAATTAGGCGTATATCCATAAGCCCAATCTCTCCCCACCACTCCTTCTGCAGTTTCTTTCATCCAAAAGGGCTTTTTTTCGCTTAGTGATTTATGTTTTTTGTACCAACCCAAAATTATCGACGCGTCTTTGACCTCTAATTTATTATTAGTAATAATGTCTTGCCAGAGCTTACTCGCCGACACCAACTCTACAAGAAGATCCGCTAAAGCCACCCTTCCACGAGAAGATAAGCGACTAATGGCAATTATAAGTTCGTTAGGCCAATACTGGTTTTGCTTACTCTGCTCTTGCCAATATTGTGCAATATAGCCAGAATACTGTTCCGCATTAACAAAGCCACAACGAACAAAAAAGTAACGCCCTGCCATTGTTCCATTCATCGCTAACCACAATACCCCCGCATCAACATTACCACCTTTCTTCTCGGCAAGTGTACGGGCGTAAATTAAGAACTCAATAGCATCGGACTCGAGCTGATCGACAAGATTTTCACTATTTTTTACCCCACCCTTTACACTGTATTGTAAATATTGATCGACCCATAGCCAAAGAATAGTAGCGCTTGTGGCAAGGGCAAGTAGACTATTAAGATAAGCCGGACAATACTGCGTCAGGACACACAAGAAAAGATATAAACATACTACCACCAATGCAATATAGCGCAAAATTTTAAAAATAACCGAATTCACAACCCTCTCTCGCTGGAAAAGTTTTAGCGCCTGCGATTTGTCTAAATCAAAAGTTGTCATTTCCTAAAAACCCCTTATTAAAACAAGTACTGCAATCGCTGGAGCAAGGAGCCATACTAAAAGCAGTGCCAAAATAGCTAAAAACCCTGCCAGCGCAAAAGTTGTACCAATAAAAATTGTGATAGAGCGCACCAGAAAACCAATTAGGCGACTTATAAAATTTTCCCATATCGCCTTAATAATTACATCGAGACTCGCATTAATGGGCATATAGGAATCCCTTTTCCAGGGTGCAAACAATGTCTTTAGAAGCTCAACTACAGAAAAATAAATGAGAATTTTTTGCCCAAATTGATTCGCTATAAACCAATAACGGCGTGGCATTGCTACCAGCCACCAACCTAAAAACCCACGAACAGGTTCTTCTTGGTTACTTGATTGTGCTATAACCAAACCGCTCCTTTTACATATATATTATACCTCATAATAAAAAATGAGTAATGCCTTCTCTGCAGGATAGATGTTTTCAAACCAAAAAAGACACCTTAGTGTCTTTTTTAGCCTCAGTCTCTATGCGGTTGCAAGAATAAGCTCCGAAAATCGGAGATCGACCAGCTCTTAATGCTTAAAGCAAAAGAGCCGTCCTAATCTAATAGGAATTTCCTTTAGAAAGGAGGTGATCCATCCGCAGATTCCCCTACGGATACCTTGTTACGACTTAGCGCTCCTCGCCAACCCTGCCGTGGTACCCCTACTGGGGTACTTCGGGCATTGCTGACTCGGCTCACTTGACGGGCGGTGAGTACAAGGCTCGAGAACGTATTCACCGTGGCGTTCTGATCCACGGTTACTAGCGATTCCGGCTTCATGCAGGCGAGTTTCAGCCTACAATCCGAACTGGGGTCAGATTTCAGGGATTAGCTTGTCCTCGCGGACTTGCAACCCGTTGTTGCTGACCATTGTAACACGAGTGTTGCCCAGGGCATAAGGGACACGCTGATTTGACGTCATCCCCACCTTCCTCCCCGCTCAATAGGCGAGGCAGTCCTCAGTGAGATCTTCGGCGTGACACCGAAGCAACACAGAGTAAGGGTTGCGCTCGTTGACCGACTTAACGGGACACCTCACGGCACGAGCTGACGACAACCGTGCATCACCGACCTATTAGCTCCCGAAGGCACCCCCACGTTTCCGTGGGGTTCTAATAGGGTGAACCCTGGTAAGGTTCTTCGCTTATCGTCGAATTAAACCTCATGTTCCACC
>DBQW01000017.1:13987-14122 GCA_002305395.1 Candidatus Berkelbacteria bacterium UBA1384
TCAATGGATTTTACCCCTACACCGGGAATTCCGCTTGCCCCTGCCATCCACGAGTTCCACAGTATCTTAACAAGGTTCATTGTTAGGCAATGAGATTTATGTTAAGACTGGTGAAACCGCCTACGCGCTCTTTAC
>DBQW01000007.1 GCA_002305395.1 Candidatus Berkelbacteria bacterium UBA1384
CGGGGTTATCGAACCAGGTGATACCATCAGCGACAAGGCGAACATAAAATCTGTATTGCCCCGGAGCCAACCCCGGGGGGCAATATATCTGAAAACTATACGTACCAATCTGCCCCGGTGCAATATCGCCCTCACTGGCACGAACTATCCTATTAGACGATAACCAACTAGAATCCTGCCAAACTGTCGATGACGCCCAGTGCCTATCGAGCGCTAGAGACACCGGTGTGCCACCACCTGCATACCACGTTGCTCCCCCTGTGTTAGTAAACTTCACCTCGAGAGTTGCCTTGTTGCCCGGGAAAATATTTACATAGCCACTCTGCCCAGCGTGTGTGCCATAATAATCTACCAGATAAAACCGATAGATATTATGGAAAAGGTTCCAAAAATTATAGTTGCCGTTATAAACGTGGGGAGTATAGCGATAAAGAGCAGCAGTAGCACGATTGTCAAAAGTGCCACAATGGGTACCATTCCAATCGTTCCAGCAAAAACCTTGCCCTACCTGATAATCACTAAACCCTGTTCCTTGCGCTCTTTCATAGTTATAACGCAATTGCCAACTCGCCCACTCTACTTGCTTAGTAAACCCAGCGTACTTTGGGTTACAACCGCCAGCATCGGGGCAACCATATCCCATAGCTTTTACAAGTACGTTTGCCGTACAACGACTAGGGTCTGAAATTAGGCTTTGTTCTTTTTGCAGTGTCGCAAGAATAACACCGGGGTTAACGGTGCCAGTCGATGTGTTGATATTGATACCATTTATGGAGCCACTTGCCTCACCGTAGCCATGAGCAGCATCGTAAATAATTTGTGCCGCACTTCGTCCATTTTCAGAAAAGCCAGCTAAACAACTACCGCGACTGTTAAGAAAGTTCTGTACTCGATCCACGCTCATTGCGTTAATATTGACAAAATCGCTATCGCTA
Organism: Candidatus Berkelbacteria bacterium UBA1384; assembly: GCA_002305395.1. Taxonomy (GTDB): domain Bacteria; phylum Patescibacteriota; class UBA1384; order UBA1384; family UBA1384; genus UBA1384. Next base: position 936 of record DBQW01000007.1, read on the forward strand.
ATAAGGTTGTTTGCGTTAAAATCAGCGGCACGTAAAGTGTTAGGTAGCAAAAGAACAAGCAGTGCCACCAAAGCAACAACGAAATATCGCACTTGTTTCATAATGCTATTGTAGCATACTCCACAAGCCGACTCCACCTTTCACGAAACAGATTAATCTTTTTTGTTACTTTGAGATAGAGGACTAGTTGAAAACCCGTAGTCAGTAATCGGCGACGCCAGATTGTAATGCTTCTCCAAAGTGCACGGGACAAGCTCCGCCGGAAAATCGGACGAGGCAAGCCACCGCCATATCTTTACCGTTTAAACGCAGTGAGAACCCTACGCCTAAAGGCGCGGAGTAAGCTTACCGTTACCTCCCTTTACTGTTCGAGCGGAAGCGAGAACTTTTTTACTGTTCGAAGAGTATCCGCCGTAGGCGGAACGATGAGAACTACTTGCTAAGTTCTAGTGCTAACGGTCGGGAGTTCTCGGCGATTACGCCTCGAACGATAAAAAGTGGCGGTTGATAGTTCTCGGGCAGTAGCCCTTGAACGATAATTTTAATACTGTTCGAGCGGAAGCGAGAACTCCTACGTCAGTTTCAGCATCAACGGTCGGGAGTTCTCGGCGATTACGCCTCGAACGATAAAAAGCGGCGCTTGATAGTTCTCGGGCAGTAGCCCTCGAACGATAAAAATAAAAATGGAACGACACAAAAACTATCGATAAACAATATCGCAATCGCTTTACAGGTTACTCTTTCTGTAATATAGTGTGTTCAATGAAAATTGCCGTTATTATCCCTGCCTACAACGAAGAAAACGCCATCGGTAAAGTAATTACTAAGGTACCTCAGTATATACCAGATATTGGACCCGTACGGATCTACGTGGTCGACGATGGATCGGTAGACAAAACTGGCAACATTGCCCTTAAAGCTGGTGCTCACGTAGTACACCACGCAATTAACCTTGGCGTAGGTGCCACAACTATTACCGGAATGCAAGCAGCGCTGCGTGATGGCGCCGATATCTTAGTTACCCTCGATGGCGACGGCCAACACGATCCTACCGAAATAGAAGCCCTTGTCACGCCTATTGCAGAAAATGATGTAGATTTTGTAATAGGTAGTAGATTCTTAAAAAAACCAAACAAACAAACACCAAAAATAAGGATTGTTGGCAATCGCATTATGAATATTATAACATTTCTTTTTTACCGTGTTTGGATTTCCGATACTCAGTCGGGATACAAGGCGTTTTCCGCAAAAACAGCTTCTCGAATGCATTTGTCTTTTTTTGGCTACGAGATTTGCTCCGAAATGATCGGTGAGATTCGTCGCCTTAAACTGACTTACCAGGAAGTACCAATTAAGGCGATATATAGCCAATACTCGCTAAAAAAAGGTCAATCGGCACTTAATGGTGTAAATATTTTATTAAGAATGATCACTCGTTTAATATTAGGCAAATAATATGGCAATTCTACTCAAAATATTAGCGACCCTCCTTGGTGGTATCGCATTAGCGAAAACACTACTCGCCTATCGTGCAAAAGAAGAGTCGTTTGCTGTTTCTTTATTTTGGCTCTTTGTCTGGCTGGCAATTATCGTAGTAGCATGGCGACCCTTAATTATCGATGAACTAGCAGACGCCTTCAGTGGACAAGCAACGAGTATTGGTCAAATTGCGGGGATTGGCTTTACAGTTTTGGTTTTCGCACTTTACCGAATTTATTTAAAAACACAAAGACTTGAGCAAAAAATAACGGCAGTAATTAGAGAACGAGCCCTAAACAGTATAAAAAGACCAACTAAGTAGAAAAAATTATTTTGCGATAGCTTTTACAGCAACAACGTAAGCAGCCTCTCTCAATGAGCACTTCATATCTTTATGGACTTGCCACACCTTATCGGTTGCTTTATTCATTTTCTCGCAAAGCATATCCAAAACCTTTTTCTCGCCCCATACCTCTTCTTTTTTGTTTTGGAGCCATTCAAAATAAGAAACTGTTACACCACCAGCGTTTGCCAGAATATCGGGCACAACCACAACGCCTCGCTTCTCTAAAATAGCGTCTCCCTCTGGGGTAATAGGATTATTGGCCATTTCAAGGACAATTTTTGCTTTAATTTTTGGCGCGTTCTCTTTTGTAATTTGTCCACCAAGAGCAGCAGGAATTAAAATATCAACGTCGCCTTCTAAAAGTTCTTTGTTGGATAATTTTTTACATTCTCGCGGTGAACAATCGCCTTTTTTGCAAGGACACATAGCCACTAGCTCTTTTTTTGCCTCGTACATATTTTTATAGGTTTGTCTTGCGCTTAATCCACCGCTGTGAACAACCGCTCCGCTAACATCGGAAATTGCTACAATCTTAAAGCCTTCTCTTTCAAGACCCAAAGACAAAAACGAGCCAACATTACCAAAGCCCTGCACGGCAACCGTTAAATTTTCGCGCTCTAGCCCAAGACGATTAACAATGTTTGCCAGCACCGCCACTCCTCCCTCGCCGGTCGCCTTGTTTCGGCCTCGCGAGCCACCGTCTTCGAGTGCCTTTCCAGTGACAACAGCAGGCGACGACTCACCCGAGATTCTCTCAAACTCATCTTTTATCCAGCCCATTTCTCGCGCCCCCGTACCAACATCAGGTGCTGGGACGTCTTTGTCGGGACCAATAATATCGGCAATCGCGCGAACAAAGGCACGAGTTAGCGCCTCTAGCTCAGGTGCCGATAAGGATAGTGGGTCAACCGCCAACCCCCCTTTCGCACCACCAAAGGGCAGACCCAATAAAGCACACTTCCACGTCATTAAGCTTGCCAAGACCTCCGCCTCTTCTAGGTTTACCTCTGGATGAAAACGCAGACCACCTTTGTAGGGGCCAAGGTAATTGTTGTGCTGTACACGGTAGCCTAAAAAGAGCGTGGTTTTTTCCTTTTGTCTAAGAGGAATAGTAACCGTTACCGTTCTATCCGTTGCCATTAAGGCATCAACTAAATCATTTGATAGCTTGAGCCTGTGCGTCGCCTTTTCGATATAAACGTTAGTTGATATTTTGCCTTTCATACTTATTATTTTCCCACTAGTTTTTTATCAGTGCAAACTTTACTATTGCAAAAGTTCATTAACATAT
>DBQW01000034.1 GCA_002305395.1 Candidatus Berkelbacteria bacterium UBA1384
AATATGTTAATGAACTTTTGCAATGCAAAACCGACTGGTTGGCAAACCAGTTTTGGCGAAAAATACTATACCTGTATTTAACTAAAATCAAACAACCAAAGACTGTCCGTTCATAACAGGCGGTTTTTCGAGCCCCATTAGACTTAAAGCCGTCGGAGCAATATCACAAAGCCTGCCGTTTTCCCTAAGTTTTTTCCTCTTATCATCTGTTATTAGAAATAATGGCACCCTGTTGCGAGTGTGATCGACAGAAACATCACCTGTGGCAGGAGAAATCATTTCGTCGATATTACCGTGGTCGGCAGTTACAATTAAGCTTGTTCCACTTGCAATTGCCTTGCCGGTGATTTTTTTAATAATACTATCGACAATACGAACAGCCTTTATACTCGCCTCCATATTGCCCGTATGTCCCACCATATCGGCATTAGCCAAGTTTAAAAATATAAACCTATATTGCGGGTCACCAATCGCACGCAAAACTAACGGCTCAAGTTTATAAGCGCTCATTTCCGGCATTGTAACATAGCTCTGAGTTGGTGATGGCACGATCTCATCCTTTTGTCCAGAAAACGGCTCTTTGCGCCCTCCGTTTAAAAAGTATGTAGCATGTGGTCCTTTTTCTGTTTCCGCAATACGCAATTGCTTAAAACCAGCTAAAGAAATAACCTCCCCTAGTGTTGCGCTAACTGTTGGTGGTGCCATAGCAGATTCCAAGTTGGGAGCCGTTTCTATAGGCACAAAACTCACCATACGTCCCGGCTTTATTGGTTGGCGCGCAAAAGCACTAAAATTATTCTCTGTAAGTGCCGCCTCTATTTGCCAAATTCTATCTGCTCTAAAATTAGTAAAAATTATAAAATCGCCATCTTTAATTCGCGTTTGGGAAACGGTTTGCCGCAACGCCATAGGAGATAAATATTCATCGGTCATACCGCGACGGTATGCATTAGCAATACCCTCTTCCCAGCTACTTACTATTTCCCCTGTCCCAGCCGTCAAGAGAGAGAAAGCCTTTTGCGTTCTGTCAAAATTACGCGCTCGGTCCATAGCATAATAACGACCGACAATACTTGCAACAATACCAACTCCAAACTTATTAATTCTCATTGTTAAGCGCTCCAGTAGCAATTGAATACGGTGTGGCTCTGTGTCGCGCCCGTCGCCAAAGAGGTGCAAATAAACTGCCACCGGTCGGTAACGGGCGGCGAGCTCTAAAAGGGCATACATATGGTCGATGTGGGCGTGAATACCACCATCGCTTAACAGGCCAATAATATGCACGGGTTTTCCTGTTTGCTTTGCGCTTGAAAATATTTCGTTAAGAGTTTTGTTTTTAAAAAAATCGCCACTGTCTATTTGGTGTTGAATCCAGCTTAGATCTTGGCTCACAACCCTGCCGGCGCCAATATTAACATGACCTGCCTCCGAATTACCAGAGGTCTGTGCTAAAAGACCAACATCGAGCCCGCTGGCACCAAGTGTAGTACTTGGCACTGTCTGCCAAAGAGAGCCATAAAAAGAAGGTTGGGCATTATATATTGCGTTCCCTCCCCAGCGCTGCCCAACTCCCCACCCATCCATTACCACTAAACAAAGCTGCTTCATAAAACTACTATTCTTGTGTTTTAACACTCTCTTGCGCCCTCTATTATCGCAAACTTGCTCTTATTGTGAGCGTCTTAATGGTCTATTTTCAACAACCCGACTAACTTGACCACCGCTCATATAAACCACTTTGTGTGGGTAGTGGATAAAATTAGGGTTATTGGTGGTAAGAATAATGGCAAGACCCGTCTGCTCGTTAATAAAGCGAATATTTTCCATAACATCGTCTGCCGTTCGCGCATCGAGGTAATCAATCATACTATCGATAAGTAAAATAAGTGGTGAATTAACAAGAGCGCGAGCAAGAGCAACACGAAATTTCTCGCCTGCGGAAATCTCTGAGGGCATTTTGTTTGCCATGTGCGAAAGGTGAAAAACCTCAAGCATTTTAAGCGCCTGCGGACGCCTTCTTTCTTCGGGCATACCGGCTAAGGTCATCGGCATTTCTACGTTCTGAAGCACGCTAAGGGCATCGAGAATATTGGTATCCTGATATACAATACCTAACGCCGCCATACGATAATGAGAAAGTTCTCTATCGCTCATTTTGACAATATCGCGACCACCAACGATAATCGAGCCGGCACTGGGACGGTCGAGGCCCGCGATGGCGTTAATTAAAGTAGTTTTCCCACTGCCGGAGGTGCCATAAATTATAACATATTCGCCACTCCTTACAGCAAGATTGACGTTATTCATTATATTCAACGGACCCGTTGGCGTATCAACATATTTGGTAAGGTTGATGGTTTGCAATACCGGTTGCTCTGCACCAGCGTTTACTGGGCTCGTTTGTGCACCTGTCATCGCAGGATTTATTGCAGTTCCAGACCCTGGAGCATTTAATAATATAGACATTTGTTTTATTTTTATTTAGTTACTGCTCTCATGCGCACGGCACGGCGGGCAGGAAAAAGACCGGCAACAAGACCAATCACAGCAGTTGTTGTTAGTACCAGTGGCGCCAAATAAAGGGGCATATGGAAAAGAAGGATTCCCTCTGCTCCCTGGTCACGAGCAAGCATATAAACTACTCCGTTAATCAACCAGCCTACTGCAAAAGTGGCAATTACACCAATAGCACTGCCCAGCACCACAAAAGAAAGCGCTTCCGCTACATAAAGCCGGTGTACCTGCTTGTCGTCCATCCCCAAGCGCTTCATCACCGCCACTTGGCTTGCGTTTTCTAAAAGAGAAATAGTCATAGTCTCGGCTGCTACAATCGATAAAATCAAGAGCGCTATTGCCCCCATAACGATAAAAGCAATACGGGCGAGATTGAAGATTGTTTGCGCGTCCGAAAAAGTATCGCCATAAGTAACCGCTTGATAGCCAAGCTCTTCTACACTTAAACGCACACGGGCAACATCGCTTTGGTTTTTGGTTACAAGGCGAATAACGGAATAATATTTATCTTGCAAGCCCAGTATATCCAGGGGGATAAAGGCTAATGAGTACTGTGTTTCGCTGGTAACGCCAACTACCTCGACCTGCTTTTTTATATTGTTAAAAAGTAACTCTGGCACCGCGATACGATCCCCCCCAAGCTGGTTATAATCGGGCACACTAATGCTAAAGTCTATTGTTTGCCCAACCGCCTCACCGGGTTCGCTGTAACCAAGTGCCTTAACTAGAGCGGAACTCACAACTACTTCGCTTGCCTCGCCAGAACTAAAAGTGCTGGTGCCCGCTAGCATCACAGGTAGTTCGTTAGCGAAAAACTCACCTGTTGCGGCGGTAACGTTGGCATCGGTAGTAGCGGTGCCGAATTTAGCAATCGAAGCATAATCGACACTAGGCGCCACATAAGCAACATTTTCAATAAGCTTTAAACGCTCTACCACCGCATCAGTAAGCGGTGCACTGTCTGGGTTAGGACTCGATACATCGATGGAATTAAGAACGCCCTGTTGCGCCAAGCGGCCTAAGGTTGCCTCCGCAAGACCAAAGCCAAGAGTAACTATCATAAGCACTACAAAAACGATAAAGGCGACAACGGCTATACTAAGGCGCGCTTTGTTTTTGTTCAAACGCCAACTGGCCCAGACCATCTTAAAAACATCTGCGTTCTTCATCCTTCTCCTTATCTGGTATTATACCACAAAAAATACCTACTAATTTATGAGATAATACGGTTAATGGCTCGTTTTAAGATTAACGAAACCCGTATTGTTTTGTTTGTGCTGGTTTTAATTGCCGCCGCAATACGTATATGGCGCATGTGGGAACCAGATTCGTTTGTGTTCGATGAGGCGTATTATGCCGATTACGCCAACTCGCTTGTTACAGGAAAAGACTGGACCGACGTGCACCCGCCCTTAGCCGAAGGACTAATTTCTTTAATGATTCGCGCCTTTGGCAATTTTGCGTGGGTCTGGCGTTTGCTCCCCGTCTTTTTTGGCATAGCCAACGTTCCTCTAATTTACCTTTTCGCACGCAATATTACTAAAAATCCAAAAATAGGGCTCATTGCGGCATTTCTAGTTACATTTGATGGCTTATTCCTTGTTCACTCCCGCGCCGCCCTCCTTGTTTCTTTTGTAACTTTTTTTGTTTTATGCGCATACACCGCTGGTTCTTATTTTGTTCGTAACTTCAAAATGCGTTGGCTAGTACTAGCAACGCTCTTTATGGGTATGGCAATTTCTACTCAATGGACAGCCATCCCCTTATGGGCAATTCTTGCTCTTTGGTTAATTACTGCTAGTCCTATAAAAAAACACAGAATAGAGGCGCTTATAATGTTATTGCTACCACTTTTAGTATATATGCTTGTGTTACTTATTAATTGCAAGGCAAGCTACTGGAGCTGGATCTTGCATTGGCATAATTATGCCCTATCTTTTCACCTTAAACTAAAAGGAGACCATGCTTTCGCCTCGCGTTGGTACGATTGGCTTTACCTACGCCAACCTATTACCTACTACCAATCAAAACTAGCGGAAAATTATTATGCAAGCATTGTTCTTTTGGGAAACCCTGTTATTTGGTGGTCATCTATTGTTGCTTTTGGCTACAGCATATATGCTATGCTCTACAGGCGAAACAAAAAGTATTTGTTCTTGCCCTTTATAACTTTTTCTGTTTTCTATTTTGGCTGGAGTGCGATAGAAAGGGAGCAATTTTTGTTTTACGTTTTGCCTGTTGCTCCATTTTTGTTCGTCCTGCTGAGTAATTTACTTTTCGACCTATACAAAAAGAAGGCGACCGTCTTTTTTGGCTGGATAGTACTTGCGCTGGCTGTATTTTTCTTCTTTTACCCCTTGTGGGTAGGGCGCCCTATTTCTGAAAAGTATTTTCGCGCAACACAGTGGTTGCCCGACTGGAAAAAGATAAACATAATCGACAAAGAGAATCCCTCGACCTCTTAGCGGTTACGCCAAGCGACAATGCTATTGTGGGCAGGTCTGACGAATATCCTCGAGGTCGGGCACCACGCTTCCGACCACTGTTGCCGCGCAACCATCGGCGGGCCCTCCGTTGCCGATGAGTTCAAAATTACTTTCGCCGTTTGCAAAAGATATTACGTTGCCAACAAGCTCAAGGTTACGAGGTAATTCTGTGATGTAATCAGGCACCATATCGTCGTAAAGAACGGACACCGCTTCAGGGTGGTCATCGAAGTAAAGATTTGCAGATGTAGCAATTTGGCGCGCAGTGTTTTGTAGTTGGCTTGTTGCGCTTGCCTGGCGACGAGAACTTAAATTAATTATAACGAGCGAGGCCAAAATAGCGATTATCGCGACAACCACCAGTAGCTCGATGAGTGTAAAACCATTCCGGCGTACAATTTTCTTTGCCATACCCCCTCCGGTTGAAATTTTTGCCATTTTATTCCTAATTTGATAGTACCTCGCCCACAACGCTTGTCAAGATACATCTCCCACTCTTGACTTGATTTACAGTATAAGGTAGCATTGTAATTGCTATGAAGATCCCACAATTACCAACGCTCAAGCAAATGCTTGAAGCTGGTGTCCATTTTGGCCACAAAAAACAATACTCTGATGCGCGCGGGCGTGATAGTTTTCACAGTGTGCGCAATAAAGTAGTTATTATCGACCTAGAAAAAACCTTATCTTCGCTAGAAGAAGCATTAAAATTTTTAGCCCATAAAGCAAAAAATGGCGCAACTGTACTTTTTGTTGGCACTAAAACACAAGTGCGCAATCTGGTTAAAGAAGCAGCGGAAGAGATCGCTATGCCTTATGTTACTAACCGTTGGCTTGGAGGAACACTAACCAACTTTGAAACTATTGAGCAAAACCTCAAAAAACTCACTCGTCTTGAGGAGGAGCTCAACAACCCTCAAGTTGTTAAGACAAAAAAAGAAAAAACCGTACTACAAAGAACAATTGAGCGCGCGAAATTCAACCTTGGTGGCGTTTCTACTCTTAAGAAGTTGCCAGAAGTGCTCTTTGTCGTTGACCCCGTAGAGGAAAAACTTGCTGTTAAAGAAGCAATTACTATTGGCATTCCTGTGGTGGCGCTACTCGACACAAACGCCAACCCCCGTGGCATCGACTATCCTATCCCTGCCAATGACGACGCCCTCAAAGCCCTGGAAATGATGATTGGTTTGGTTAAAGAGACGATTAAGAGCAATTACAAGGCACCTGTTGTGGAAGAAAAGCCCGTGCCAGCAAAGGAGAAATAATGGGTCTTACAGAAAAAATCACCACACTTCGGGCAAAGACAGGTGCGGGAATTATGGCAATTAAAAACGCTCTCGACGAAGCATCGGGCAACGAAAAAAGGGCACTTGATATCTTAAAAAAACAAGGCTTAACAATCGCTAAGAAAAAAGCGGAGAGAACCACTAGCCAAGGACTAATAGAAACTTACACCCATATGGGGAAGATTGGAGCAATGGTTGAGCTTAACTGCGAAACAGATTTTGTTGCGCGCAACCCTGAGTTTAAGGATTTGGCGCACGATCTAACTTTGCAAGTAGCATCACTCGAAAGCGAAAAAATCGAAGATTTGCTAAAGATGGAACTAATTAAGGAGCCTGGGAAAACGGTGCAGGAGCTCATAACCGAGAAAATTGCGAAACTCGGAGAAAATATAAAAATAAAACGCATCGCTCGTTTTGTACTAGGCGACTAGCTAGGGGGCAATTAGCGCTTGCGCCTTTTGCTTACTTTTGGAACAGCAGGAGGCAACTCTTCGGGTATATATTTAGACAGGGCACGGGCAACACTTTTCGGCTTAGTATCACCCAGCGGAATTGCAACTCTATCGTTAAGAATATTTTTTGTTTTTAAGTAAAGCGTAGCGCGCCTCCCTCTTACAACAATGAGGTAGGCAATTATTTCCGAAAAATATGGGTGAAGCCAGCCCGATACACGTACTCCCTCGGGTTCTACGCGATAATCTATTTCCTCTGGTTTACTGTAGGCGAATTTAATAATTACAATACCAGAAAGTACTACCACCAAAGCGGCTAGTATTTGCCCGAGGTAAACAAACAAAACGGCTAGCACAGCGAAGAAAAAGCCAGTAACAATTCCCCATACAGGACTCTTTTTAACCAAGTAAAACTCTGGCGCGCGCCATGCAACAAGAGCCTTGGGCAAAGATGGTTTGTTTGCACTACGCCAAAACACATTTTTAAACTCACTCAGCTGCTCCGTAATCAGCTTTTTTACGTTCATAAATTTATTATATCAAAAATTACTTTGCGTTTTGTATATTTTTGTTCCGTCTTCAAATTCTTTTATTAGCGACAGTTGATTATGTTGCGCATAATTGTTAATTAGTTCTCTTACTCTTTCATCTCGCTCTGCTCTTTCTGGATAGGCAATTGGATTATGCGGTTTCATCGCCATTACATACGACAAATTATAAGAATCGATCTGTTGCTTGATATCCTCTTCGGTGGTAACCCCATCGCTTATAACGATTTTTCCTTCGCCCATAATCTTTAGGTAAGGAGTTGCTTCATTGCTCAGAACCGTCTTTCCCTCTAGGCTACTTAATATATACTCTACTTTCTCCTTGTCTTCCGGCCAAAACCAAACCATACGCGTGAAGTACTCAGGGCGACAATAAAAGCCATTATTGTACTGCACCAAGGATCCGCTAAAAATTAAACATATCATTATTGCTAATAATATTTTATGCCTAAAGCTGGATGCTTTATTCAAAATATCATCAATAGTGATAGCTACCGCTAAGACCAGAGGAATCCCTACCTCTCGAGCAATACGTGCGGGTAGACCCACTATCTCAATACGGCTCAAAACAAAAATCACTACAAACCAAGTCAATATAAGGGTGGCAACCAGCTTGCTTGCATTCTTTTTATTTTGTCCCAACATCATAACAAGATATACAAGGCAAAACAGGCCAATATAAAAAATCATTTGACCAGTAAGATCGGCTGTATCTGTTATTGATATAATTTGTGCATAGTCTTTTGTACCGATTAGTGTACTCTGATTGCGCAAATTACTGACCACGTCTTGAAATAGAGCTTTTTGTGGCAAAAAGGCTACCAGCACCAAAGCTATTATTGGTACGCTTAATACAGTTAAGCTGATCTTTCTTATATGAGGCGAGGGTTTAAGAAATATACTATAGACCAAAAGAACAATGCCGAAGAAAAATGATACTGCCAAGACCAGTGCAGTGGTTAAATGGTGTGTTAATACCATCAAAACAAAAAATATGGTTGCCCCCAAAATGTTTCTCGGGGACCGGTCGCGTAATAATTTTAATAAAAATGCCAGCGCTATGGGGGCAAAAAGACCCATCGTTAAAATATTAGGGTAATTTCCATCGCCATAAGCTACTAGCCCATAGTTAGAAGTTAAAAGCATCAACAAAAAACCAATTAAAGCGGCTTTCCTCGACACGCTTAGCCTTAGAAAGACATAGCATCCAATAGCAGGAAGCAGAACCATAGCGGGCATGAGGTAATTTATTACTGTGATAGGAGAATAGTTACTCACCCTGGAAATAAGGGCAATTGTCCGGTGAAACAAAAGGGGGTAGACGGTCTCAGAATGACCAGCCAAAATGTCCTTTACCATATAAGCATGGTACATCGGGTCCTCGCCTGGAGGGACGATATAACCAAAATTGCGCAAGCCACCGTAAACCAAATAAAGCTTCCATACAACCGCAAGCACAACGACAAGACAAAACAATATAGTAATTATTTTATTTCTCATTTAACTGTTTAAGTAATATCCTTTCTAATTTCGTTACATTCTTCTTTAAGTCGTATTTTTCTTTAACCAAAGCAAGCGAATTTGCGGAAAAGGTGCTCTGTCTTTTTTTTGAGGTCAGCAATTTAATTATACCCCTGGCCAAAGCAATAGTGTCCCCTTCCTTGACTAGAATACCTGTTTTATTGTTTTTTATAAATTCGCCGATCGAACCGCTGTTATAAGCAACAATAGGCAGACCTGAAGCCATCGCCTCAATCGCCACCATTCCTACCTGCTCTTGGCTCCAGCGCTCACTCTTAGAGGGAAAAACAAATACACTTCCTTTACGATAATATTTTTTCACCTCCTTGTCCCTTACCTCACCAACAAAAGAAACTGCTTTTTGTAAATTATATTTGGCAACTTCTTGCCTGAGATCGGTAAGCGCCGCCCCCGCCCCAACTATTACAAGTCGAGCACCGGCCACCTTTCCTGTAACACTGGAAAATGCCTTAATCAAATCAAATACGCCCTTTTGCGCAATTATACGTCCAACAAAAAGAACATTATTTTTCACCTTCTTTTTTGCGGGATAAAATTGTTTTCTATCTACCCCCCAAACCCCCCATAGACCATATTGAGACTTTTTTCCACCGCCCAATCTTAGGATATTCTTTCGAGCCCCTTTGTTGGCATAAAATAATAACATAGCTCTCTCTGTTAAAATACGTGCAAAATAGTACATTATTTTTGAGAAAGGCCAACGATATTTCTTGTCGGGTGGAATGTTTTCAAGAAAATGGAAAAAATACGGGACGTTGTTGCGCCAACAAAAGATATAAACTGTAATCATTATAGGTAACACACGCCACGGTAAACCAAAGCGAGACCAACCATAATAGGGCTCGAGAGGCTGTATTAAATCTGGTTTTGCTTTTTTTAATTTTTCGTAGAGATCAAATATATTTTTATACTGAGTAAAACCGGACATTGTCGCGCTTGTGTCCATATCAGAAAAGGTACTTTTATAAAAATGCGTTACCTTAAAAAGCTTTATCTCGTTTATGCCGTGCTGAAAATGTCCCCGCGTCTTTTCTGAAACTATTACAAGATGTTTCACGGCACCGTTATTTCCCAC
>DBQW01000002.1:0-2961 GCA_002305395.1 Candidatus Berkelbacteria bacterium UBA1384
CACGGTCCCGCCAGGCTATACTTTGTCAACAACAGGCACCGGTACAACAAGTGATCCATTTATATTAACTAATACTCGAGATATCATAAGTATCTCCGCGACTAAACAATGGGACGACAACGGCAGTGGCGCCCCGCACCCTACCTCTGTCTCTGTCCAACTAAGACAAAATGGCACAAATTATGGTAACCCAGTAACTCTTAATAACGCCAACAGTTGGAAAAATACCTGGCAAAACCTACCGGAAAAAGATCTTTCGGGTAACTCTTACACCTACGCTGTTACAGAACCCACAGTCCCACAAGGTTATACCCTAGGAGGTGTAACGGGTTCTGGTACAACAAGCGATCCATTTATATTAACTAATACCCGCAATGTAATTAGTATCTCCGCCACCAAACAATGGGACGACAACGGCAGTGGTGCTCCGCACCCCACCTCTGTTTCGGTCCAGCTCACACAAAACGGTACTAATTACGGTAGCTCAGTAACTCTCAACAGTACTAACAGTTGGAAAAATACATGGCAAAACCTACCGGAAAAAGATCTTTCGGGTAACTCGTATACTTATACTGTTACAGAACCCACGGTCCCGCCAGGCTATACTTTGTCAACAACAGGCACCGGTACAACAAGTGATCCATTTATATTAACTAATACTCGAGATATCATAAGTATCTCCGCGACTAAACAATGGGACGACAACGGCAGTGGCGCCCCGCACCCCACCTCTGCCTCTGTCCAGCTCACACAAAACGGTACTAATTACGGTAGCCCAGTAACTCTCAACAGTACTAATAGCTGGACAACAACCTGGCAAAACCTACCAGAAAAAGATCTCTCGGGTAACTCTTACACCTACGCTGTTACAGAACCCACAGTCCCACCAGGTTACACCCTAGGAGGTGTAACAGGTTCTGGTACAACAAGTGATCCATTTATATTAACTAATATTCGAGATATCGTTGGTGTGTGGGCGACTAAAGAATGGGTTAATCCCACTAGTGAAGCTAATCCAAATGAGGTGGGGATAGCTCTACTGCGAAGTGTAGGAGGAGGTACGCCAGCAACGTATAAAACTTATACTCTCAAAGCGAGCGAGAGCTGGAGCCATACTTTTAGCAATTTGCCGGAAAAAGACCTCTCGGGTAACTCGTATACCTACGCTGTTACGGAGCCCACGGTTCCACCAGGTTATACTTTATCAACAACAGGTTCTGGTACAACAAGCGATCCTTTTATATTAACTAATACCCGAAGCATTACGAGCATCTCCGCCACTAAACAATGGGACGACAACGGCAGTGGCGCCCCGCACCCCACCTCTGTTTCAGTGCAACTAAGAAAAAATGGCACAAATTATGGTAACCCAGTAACTCTTAATAACGCCAACAGTTGGAAAACAACTTGGCAAAACCTACCGGAAAAAGATCTCTCGGGTAACTCGTATACTTATACTGTTACAGAACCTACAGTCCCACCAGGTTACACCCTAGGAGGTGTAACGGGTACTGGCACAACAAGCGATCCATTCACCTTGACCAATACTCGAGATATCATAAGCATCTCCGCCACCAAACAATGGGACGACAACGGTAGTGGTGCCCCGCACCCCACCTCTGTTTCGGTCCAGCTCACACAAAACGGTACTAATTACGGTAGCCCAGTAACTCTCAACAGTACCAATAGTTGGACAACAACCTGGCAAAACCTACCAGAAAAAGATCTCTCGGGTAACTCGTATACTTATGCTGTTACAGAACCCACAGTCCCACCGGGTTATACCTTATCAACAACAGGTACTGGTACGCCGAGTGATCCGTTCATATTAACAAACACGCGACAAGCCGTTACCAGTATCTCCGCTACCAAACAATGGGACGACAACGGCAGTGGTGCCTCACATCCTACCTCTGTCTCTGTCCAACTAAGACAAAACGGTACTAACTACGGTAACCCAGTAACTCTTAACAATACTAATAGTTGGACAACCACCTGGCAAGATCTTCCTCTAAATGACAATACAGGTAATCCCTATACCTACACCGTTACAGAACCCACAGTCCCACCAGGCTATACTTTATCAACAACAGGTTCTGGTACAACAAGCGATCCATTTATATTAACTAATACTCGAGATATCGTAAGCGTGTGGGTAACTAAGAAATGGATTAACCCTCTAGATGAAACTACACCTAATGAAGTAAAGCTTACTCTTCTGCGAGGTATAGAAGGTAGTGGAGCACCAGTGTCATATAGAACTCATACCCTTACTGGTACAGCAGGTACAGACTGGTACTATACCTTTACCAACCTACCGGAGAAAGACCTCTTAGGTAACTCTTATATCTATACCATTGAAGAAGAAGTACCAACAAAATACACCCTAAAGATCACGGGTACTGGTAAAGCCACTGATCCCTTTATATTAACTAATTCTCGCACAATGCCTGACCCTGTAGAGGTTACTATTAATGGTAAAGTTATTCTCCAAGGCAAAGAACTAGAAGCTGATCAGTTTACAGTTGTTCTTACATTACCAGATCGCCTTACGACACTTAGTACTAAAAACAAAGCCGATGGTAGCTTTACCTTCCCCACACAAACCCATCCTTTACCTGGAAATTACACTTACACTATCCATCAAGTACAAGGTTCTGCCGAAGGAATAACTTACTCTGGCACACAGTACAGTGCTAATTTGAAGGTAACGCTAGATAGCGAGGGTAATAAGTTAAACTATAAGTTAACGTCTACTAAGGATGGTAAGCTAATGGAAGACGGAGAGATATTTGTATTTATAAATAGCTACAGCGAACCCGCTTTCACCCCGGCCCTGACTGTTTTGCCAAAAACAGGAAAGTAAAATAACCTCGTCCGGGACAAGGCGGAGTGTTCTCGCTTCCGCTCGAACAGTAAAGGGGGCAACGGTCGTCATTTTTATCGTTCGAGGCGCAGAGC
>DBQW01000002.1:2975-20556 GCA_002305395.1 Candidatus Berkelbacteria bacterium UBA1384
GCTTGCCCCGCCTTTTTAGGCGGGGTTCTCGCTCCCGCTCGAACAGTAAAGAGGGCAACGCAGGTTCTCACTTCCACGCTCATCTTTGGCTAAACGTTATCCTTTAACAATAGCGTTTGTTGCATTTACTTCGATACTGGGAAGTATCGAAGTAAATGCAGGCTAATATAAGGTGGCAAGCATAAACACGCACTATATTTGCTATCTTCTGCTATAATTAGTATGTAGCAAAAATAAAAATAAAAGAGGCTTAATGGTCGGTTTTACAAGTTCTGCTATAACAGGCTTAATCATAGTGCTATTACTGGTTGCGACAGCTGCCATTGCCTGGCTTGTAATCGATAACTCCCGGCGCAAAAAGCTCATTGCGGAACGGGCGAGTACGCTCGTTATGCTTGAGGTACGCGTGCCGAAGGAGTCGGGAAAAAAGGAAGACGAGCAACTTAAAGATTATCGTGCTTATGTTGCAATTATGGATCAACTTCTTAGCTCCTTTGCCTCTTACTACGAATCTGGTTTCAATGCCAGCTGGAAAGGGCAACCAGTTTTTTCTTTTGAAATTATTGCCAAAGACGAGGAAATAATCTTCTTTGTTGGGGTACCAAGGTCGTTGCAGGAGTCGGTGGAAAGACAAATCTTAAGTTATTATCCCGCTGCGCAAATTGAACCAAGTGAAGATTTTAAAGTTTTCGACACCAGCCTTAAGGCGTCGGTTGGTGTTTTAGACCTGAGCAAGCTTTTTATCTACCCGTTGCGTACCTATACGGAATTGGAGATCGATCCATTGTCTAATATTACCAATAGTCTTTCCCGTCTTGGGGCGAACTCGAAAGCGATAGTTCAGGTACTGTTGCGCCCCCAAAGTGGCTCGTGGCGCTCAACGGTTGGTTCAGCCATTAACGATTTACGTGCTGGTCGCTCCGTTTCAAGCTCGAATATGTTCTGGGCAAGGTTGCTTGACACAGCTACACGCCAAGTCTCGGAAATTTCAAAAAGTACACAGGGCAAAAGTGCTGATATGCCTAAGCCGTCTGAAGAAATGAAAGGCCCAACCCCTCTTCAGCAGGCGCAAATGGAGCTCATACAGAAAAAAGGCGAAAAAACAGGCTTCGATACCCAGATTCGCATTCTTGCGCTAGAAACAACAGCAGAGCTTGCAAAGGAAAGTGTGCGCAATATCTTTTCTTCTTTTGCACAGTTTGGTTCTCCTGACCGTAACAATTTAAAAATCAGTTTTCCTAGCCTCAAAAAGATTTTGCCCTATGTGGTGTTGCGTTATTTTACTCCTCGTAACATTATGATTCTTAATACTGAGGAAATTGCAACACTCTTCCACCTGCCTAGTTTTTTAATCGATACCCCTGGCATTCGTTGGTTTTTAGCAAAAAGAGCGCCGGCGCCAGTAAACACCCCTCAAGAGGGTCTTCTTCTTGGAGAAAACGTCTACCGCGGTCAAGTCAAACCCATAAAAATTAAACTAGATGACCGCCGGCGTCATCTTTACTCTATTGGTATGACAGGCACTGGTAAGTCGACATTTTTTGAATCCATGGCATTACAAGATATTCGCGAGGGGAGGGGAGTCGGTTTTTTTGATCCGCATGGCGATGCCATTGATGGTATTTTGAAAAAGATGCCCGCCTCGAGAGCGAACGATGTCGTTGTCTTTAGTCCCGCGGAACGCGAAAGGGTAATGGGGCTAAACCTTTTAGAGTGGAAAACGCCAGAGCAAAAGGATTTTTTAGTGCAAGAGGCGGTGCAAATCTTCTATAAACTCTTCGACCCTCATGGACAAGGAATAGTTGGTCCTCAGTTTGAACACTGGATGCGCAATGCCGCCCTTACTCTTATGGAGGCAGAAGGGGGAGGAACCCTTATCGAAATACCACAACTTTTTGTCGACGACGCTTTTCGTAATGAAAAAATCGCCCAAGTAAAAGACCCAACAGTGCGTGCATTCTGGGAAAAGCAACTGGCAAAGACCGCCGATTTCCATAAATCAGAAATGTATAATTATTTTATCTCTAAGTTCGGTCGCTTTATGAGTAACGATATGATGCGTAATATTATTGGGCAAAAAAAATCCAGCTTCGACCTGCGCGAAATAATGGATAATAGAAAAATACTTTTAGTTAATCTTTCTAAGGGGCAGGTAGGGGAGGTGAATAGTAATTTGCTAGGAATGATTTTAATCGCCAAACTCTTTACTGCCGCTTTGTCGCGCCAGGGCACTAAAAATGAGGAAAGGCAAGATTTCTATCTTTATGTCGACGAGTTCCAGAATTTTGCTACCGACACTTTCTCGGCAATTTTATCGGAAGCAAGAAAATATCGCCTTAATCTTAGTATTACCAACCAGTATATCGCCCAGCTACCAGAGCCAATCCGAGACGCAATTATTGGTAATGTGGGGACAATGGTTACGTTTAGAATTGGTGTGCCCGATGCGGAGTTTATGGAACACGAATTTTCGCCTGTCTTTAATGCCAAGGATTTAAACAATATAGAGGCATACAATTGCTATGTTAAGCTATTAATAGATAACACCCCCTCTCAGCCGTTCAGTATGAGAACAATAAAAGATACAACAGAAGACGATCCGCGCAAGGCAGAGGCTATTAAGGAGCTTTCTGGACTACGTTTTGGGTACGCAAAGTCGAATGTTGCACAACCGGTTGCCTTACCGCCATCAACGACCGAGGCAACCATGGCTCAAACTAGTGAATTGGAGGCGCCATGAGTAGTAGTGATAACGCGGAGATTCGCAAGCACATTGTAGAGATTGAAAGGCATCTTCAAGCAATTAAGCAAAAAATGTTCGTCGTCGATAATGTTGTGGGGAGAACAGATCTTTTTGCCTCGGACGATGGCAAGGTTATTGAGGGTATTTTCGATGGCGAGGCAATGGTTTCCGGGGAGGGTAATGTTTATCCTGTTTCTCCAAATTATGCTTCTAAATCACGCCTTGTTGTTGGCGACCGTCTCAAGCTTACTATCGCTCCCGACGGCAAGTTTATCTACAAACAAATATGTCCCGCTGAAAGAAAGAGAAGAGTGGGGACGGTAGAGGTTTTTGGCGATTTGCCATATATCGTTATAGGAGATAAACGCTATCGCGTGTTGGTGGCAAGTATAACCTACTTTAAGGTTAAAGTCGGTGACAGGGTCACTGCTGTTCTGCCGGGTGATGAAACTGTAGGGTGGGTCGCGATAGAAAATGTGCTAGGTGCAGGAGAGGAGTAATGGTCTTCAAGTTTGCCCGCAAAAAACCGAAAACAGAAAGGTTAGATTGGCACCTCGAGCGTCATTATGTGGTTTTGCGCGCATTGGTGCCAAAGGAGAATGAAAAAACTCCTCTTGCCGCCGAGCAGTTTTTTGCCTCTCTCCACGGTGTTTTTCAAGATAATCTTGACTACCAGGAAACAATCTCTTTTGAAATAGCCGCCGTTAACGGTTTTGTTCAGTTTTATATTGTTGTGCCGGAACACTTGCGTTCCTTCGTCGAAGGTCAGCTTTACGCACAGTATCCCATTGTCGAGGTAGAGGAAGTGGCGGACTATATGGATGGCATTATTACAGAAGGTACCTATGTTGTCAGTACCGAGTTAATGCTTAATAAGAACGACATTTATCCCTTAAAGACTTTCTTAAATTTTGATGTTGATCCGCTTGCTAGCATAACAGGTGTAATGGCGGAAGCTGGAGGGCAAGAAAATATTATTATGCAACTTTTGGTGCGCCCTATTTCCAGCCAATGGCAAGATACGGGCGTACAAAGGATTAATGCGGTGCGTGCGGGGGAAAAAATAGATCAAGGTATCGGCGACGCAATTAAGAGCCACGCTCTTTCTCTAACGAAAGATGTTTTTTCTAGTCTACTTTTCGGTTCTTCACCTGAGGCAGAGGAGCCAAAAGAAGTAAAACTTTCCGCCCCAGAAGAAGCCGCACTCAAAGGAGCGGAAGAAAAGCTTACTAAATTAGGTTTTGAGTCAGTAGTTCGTCTTGCAGTTGTAACCCGTACCCAGGAAATTGCCGAGAGAAAACTCTATTCAGCCATCGGAGCGTTTAAGCAGTTTAACACAAATAATATGAATGGCTTTTCTGCTGGTCAAATTACCAACGATGTCCAGCTCATTAACTTAATGAAAAAGCGTTATTTCTCGAAAGGATATATTCTTAATATCGAGGAGCTTGCCTCCGTGTATCATCTACCAGATAAATCAGTAGAAACACCTCGCGTAACGTGGGCGGGGAGTAAAAAAGGAGAGCCACCAACCAATCTCCCTTTAGCTTATAGCGGTGCTAATGATGATATTACTTTGTTTGGGCAAACTAACTTCCGCGGTCATTTTGAGACGTTTGGCATTAAACAGCGCGACCGGAGCTTGCACATGTACGCAATTGGAAAAACAGGAACAGGTAAATCAACCCTACTTGAAAATATGATTATCGACGATGTGCGCAAGGGTAGGGGAGTGGCTGTTGTTGATCCCCATGGCGACTTAATTAAAAAAGTATTAAATTTTATTCCAGAAGAGCGAATAGACGATGTCGTTGTTTTTAGTCCTGCGGATAGAAATTTCCCTGTAGGTTTTAACGTGCTGGAAAGTGTTGATCCTGATCTTAAAAACATCGTCGCTTCGGGCGTGGTGGGTATTTTTAAGAAGATTTTTGGAGAGAGCTGGGGACCACGTCTTGAATATATTTTACGCAATACAATTCTCGCGCTTCTGGATTATCCAAACGCTACGCTTCTTGGCATTTTAAGAGTTCTAAACGATCAGAATTACCGTATAAAGGTGATTGAAAAAATCCAGGACCCCGTAATTCGCGATTTCTTTATTAATGAATATGAAAAATATGATCAGAAATTTCGCACCGAGGCAATTGCGCCAATTCAAAATAAGGTTGGGCAGTTTTTATCGAGTAGTACGATAAGGAATATTGTTGGTCAGGTGAAGAGCAGTTTTTCCCTCGAAGAGATAATGAACAACAAAAAGATTTTGCTTTTAGATTTGTCGATAGGCAAAATAGGGGAGGACAACTCCGCTTTGCTCGGCAGTATTATGATTACTAAAATGCAATTGGCAGCAATGGGGAGGGCAAATATGCTCCCCGAAGACAGGGTACCTTTTTATTTATATGTCGATGAGTTCCAGAATTTTGCTACCGATTCTTTTGCCGTTATTTTGTCGGAGGCGAGAAAGTACAAGTTAAACCTTATAATGACGAACCAGTATATTGCACAAATGCCAGAAACAGTTGCCCATGCAGTTTTCGGCAACATTGGGACACTAATTTCCTTTAGAGTAGGCGCGGGTGATGCCTCGGGCATGGGCGGGGGAGACAGCGCGGGCTTAGCACAAGAATTCGATCCGGTATTTACGGCAAGTGATTTAATTAATTTAGACAATTACCATATTTACTTAAAAATGGCAGTTGATGGTGTAACAACAACTCCGTTTTCTGCTAGAACATTACCACCGGCGGAAAACCCCGAGGGTAATGCCGATCGTGTTGTTGCCCTATCTAGGCAGAAATACGGTCGTCCAATAAAGCAAGCGGAGGAAGATATTCAGCAATCAGCAGAGTTTGATACATCCGATGACTATACGCAACAATTTTTAGAAAGGCATAGTGCTAAACAAGAGAAAGCAAAGAATGTTGTTGACTTTGGTGAAAAAAAATATCGCAAGGTTATCGACGCAAAAAATGAGAAGTGGTACTACCAATTAAACGATAGTGTCGCCGATGTGAACGACGTGAATGTATAAAGTCCTTATAATATTGTGTTATATAGAGTTATTTAACAGATTATCTTTCGTAATAGATTAAGCGCCGTGCCTTAGATGTGTGGTCTGTAAACCTGCGTCGCACAATATAACTTGTGCGACATTATTAGATTGGTTGTTTAGTGAATAAAATCTCCTGCCTTGGTGGGTGCCTGTCCGTAACTATTTTATTTAAGAATTATTTTTAAAATTAATTTAGCAAAGGGGAGTAAGAAAAATTCTTAACTTTCACCCGACTCTTCTAATGTGTAAAATATTTAACTTATAAACAATAGTTCGTAAGGTAATCTATATTTTATTTCTCTGCTTTATAATAATTAAATTATCAATGCAAAAACATTGCAAAAATATTACTTAAAAAAGTAAATTAACGACCGTGAACCCACATCGTCAATAAAAAATCGCTTAAATCGCAATCTAGGGCAATTAAACCTGTTAAGACGCAAAAGAGTAAGCTTCGATGCTTGTTAAAGCCTTTTTTGTTACCGTGGGAGATTTTAGTTAGCTTTGCGGGCGGCTATTTTCTTTTCGTTGTGCTTGCCCCAGTCGGTAAGGATTGAGGCGGCAAGGAATATTGAGCTGTAAGTGCCAAATGTAATACCGACAAGCAAAGTTAAGACAAAGGGTCTAATTGCTCCACCGCCAATAGTAGTTAAAGCAAGCAAGACCAAAATAAGAGTTAAAGACGTATTAAGTGATCGTGCCAGAGTTTGATCGACGCTTCGTTCAACAATAGATTCGATTTTTTCTCCGCCGGGGTGGTGGAGAATATTTTCTCTAATCCTGTCAAAAACAACAATGGTGTCGTGAATAGAGTATCCAAGAACGGTAAGAATTGCAACTAAAAGGTAGCTGTTTGCCTCAAAGCCATAAAAATGATTCATAAAACTAATAAAACCAAGCATTACAATAATATCGTGAGTTACTGTAGCAACAGTGGTGAGCGACATTGACCAAGAGGTGAAGGGCTTTTGCACCTTACGAAAGGACCATGCAATGTAAAGCAGAATGGCGATTAAGGCGACAATGGTAAGGGTAATGGCTCTTTTTGTTGTATCGGCGCCAAGAGAAGGGCCAACGACGCGAGATTGTTTTTTATAGACTTCTGATACTCCCCTGCCCTCGTCACTGGTAATGTTTGTTTTTAAGGTTTCAACGATGTTGTCAATTTCCCCTGTCTCCAGTACGCCCGCTTTCACTAAGACGGAGTTCGAAGAAGTGTTCGAGACGGAAACATCTCCTATGTCTAAGTCCTTAATTGCTTCACGGGCAAGCTGTGCGGAAACGTCTTTATCGAAGCCCACCTCGACAAGTGTTCCGCCTGTAAAATCGGTGCCAGGGTTAATGCCCCAGAGAAAAAGCGCAATAGCGCTGGCGATTGTTAAGAGCACGGATAGTATATACCAAACAAGTCTTCTTTTTACGATGTTCATAATGTGACCCTTTTAATATTTTTGCCCCAAATTCTCATAAGCGTTCTTGTGAATGTAACCGAGGTAAAAAGACTAACGAAAATACCAATGGCAAGTGTTACCGCGAAACCTCTTACCATGCCAGTTGTGCCATAATACAAGACAACGGCGGTAATAATACTTGCCATATTGCTTGGCCAAATACTAGACCAGCTTCGCTGGAACGACTCTTCTATGGCATTGTGTGTTTCTTTGCCTTTTCTTAATTCTTCCTTGAAGCGCTCAAAAATAAGAACGTTAGCATCTACCGCTGCTCCTACGGAAAAGATAAAGCCTGCAATACCGGCAAGTGTCATTGTTACGGGAACGAGTTTGAAGATCGCTATCGACAAAATAAGATAAACAAAAAGAGCGATCGAGGCAAGCAGTCCTGCTTTACGGTAGTAAATTATCATAAAGACAGCCACGAGTATTATACCCAGTATGCCGGCTAACAAACTATCTTCAATTGACTCTTGCCCTAATGTGGCGCCAATATTATTTTCTGCAACCAACGTAATTGGTACAGGTAGGGCGCCAGCGTTTAAAAGGAGCGCAAGTTCTTTTGCATCCTCGATGTTGCCAATGCCGGTGATGATAGCGTGCCCATCCTTAATTTCTGTTTGTACTGTGGGTGCGCTAATGATTTCGTCGTCTAGCTCGATTGCAAGTTGTTTTTGTAGGTTTTCCCTTGTTAGCTCGGCAAACTGCTTTGTCCCCTCTTCGTTAAAGGTGAGCTCTACAATGGGTTCTGCACCGCTAAATCCTCCAGTCTGCGAGCCTTGGTTAAACGTTGCTTTTGCGCTTTTTAAGTTAGCGCCGGTAAGTTCGGTGGCAACAAAATTACCCTCTTCATCGAGTTTCTTAAATACTAGTTGGGCGGTTTGACCAATGAGGTCTTTTGCCGTTGCTGTATCACTAACACCAGGCAGTTCAACCATTACTCCCGGCTTATTATCGATGTCGGTACCTTGGATAATCGCTTCCGCTACTCCCAGTTTATTTATTCTTTTTTCAATAACGTTGATTGCCTCTTGTTTTGCCTGTGCTGGAGTTGTTCCCTCTGTTGCGCTTAGATCTAGGGTGTAGGTTAATTGCACACCGCCTTTTAGGTCGAGGCCGAGCTTCATATTTTCACGCCCTGGCAATGATGGGGTGTTAGGCAGTACCAAAAAAATTGCTAAAGCGGTAAGAACTAAAACGGCAATCAAGGCCCATACAGATCGATTATTCATTACTTTCCTTTCTCGAACTTAAATACTCCCCTACTGC
This sequence comes from Candidatus Berkelbacteria bacterium UBA1384, assembly GCA_002305395.1. Lineage (GTDB taxonomy): Bacteria > Patescibacteriota > UBA1384 > UBA1384 > UBA1384 > UBA1384. Next base: position 11,491 of record DBQW01000002.1, read on the forward strand.
CATTGCCGCCTGCGCGCCTTCTCCGGCGGCAATGACTATTTGTTTCCCCCAAACATTGGTGGCATCCCCAGCGGCAAATAACCCTGGGATACGGGTGGAGTTTTTTCTGTCAACCTCTATTTCATCCCACCGATTTAACTTTATCAGATTATTAAAGATTTTGGTATTAGGAATAGAGCCTATTTCGACAAATACACCATCTACTTTAATTTGTTGGCACTCCCCTGTTTCGCTATCGCGATACTCGATGGCAGTAACCCTGTTGCCATCGCCTATAATCTTTGTGGTGTGGGCATGTGGTACGACCGTAATCTGCTCACCGGGCTTTATTTTTTCTAGCGTTACTGCCTCCCCTGTCATTTTTTCGTGTATAGTAAGGGCGAATATCTTTTTTGCATATTTTTTAAGCATATAGATTGCCTCTGTCGCAGAGTAACCTCCACCAACCACGGCAACTGTTTTTTTGTTAAAAAAGGGCGAATCACAGGTTGCGCAATAGCTTACTCCCCTTCCTCCATACTCTTTCTCCCCTTCGACATTAAGTTTTTTAGGGGTTTTGCCTGTGGTGATAATAACGGTTTGTCCTTGAAAGCGTGCCCCTCCTTTGGTTACAACCGTGAAGTAATCGGTTGCTTTTAGAAAATGGCTGATTTCGTATTCTGGGCTAATATTTGCTTTTACAGACTTCTCGCTTAGTGCGTGGTCAAGCATACTCTGTGCTAATTCAACACCACTGGTCATACGAGTACCGGGATAGTTTGCGATCTCGCCGGAAACAGCTGTCTGACCACCAAGGTCTTTGGAGACAATAAGGGTTTTTAATCTGTTCCGCCCGGTGTAAATAGCGGCAGACAAACCTGCTGGTCCCGCGCCGATAATTAAAACATCGTAAATCATAAGAATATGCTTGTAATTACTGGTAGCTGGCTTAATTATACATAGCGAGAATTGTTTCAATCATACGGTTACTGTAGCCCCATTCATTATCGTACCACGCTATAACTTTAACAAAATCACCATCTACTACTTTTGTCAAACTTAAATCAACAATAGCAGAATGTGGGTTACCGATAATATCACTCGAAACGAGGGGTTCTTCGGTGCAAGAGAGGATATTTTTGTAACGCGGAAGGGTGCTGGCGACCTTGAGTGTGTTATTGACCTCTTCTACAGTCGTTTTTTCCTTAACGAGCATTACAATATCAGAAATTGAACCGTTGATAACGGGGACACGGATAGCAATGCCATCGAATTTATTCTCTAGGTTTGTGAGAACTTTTGTTGAGGCTTTCGCTGCTCCCGTGGTGGTCGGCACAATATTTGCCGCCGCCGCACGCGCTCTTCGTAAATCTTTGTGACCACTATCTTGAATATTTTGATCGGCGGTATAAGCATGGACGGTGGTCATTAATGATTTTAGCACCGTGAACCTATCATCTATTACGGAAACAACGGGCGTGATACAGTTTGTTGTACAGGATGCGCTAGAAATAATGCGTCCTTTTTTACAGTCTTTATTATTTACCCCTGCTACTACTGTTGTAATGTTTCCTTCTTTCGCCGGTGCCGACAGTATAACGGTGCGCGCGCCTGCAAGTATGTGCTTGTTAGCATCATTTTCTGTTATAAAGCGACCGGTCGCTTCAATAACAACGTCGATTTTATTTTCCTCCCAAGGCAGGTTCTCTGGTGTAGATTCGCCAAATACTTTTATTTTTTGGCTACCAACGGCGATGTGGTCGTCCCCTCCCTCTACCTTTTGGTTATAGCGCCCGTAAACCGTGTCGTACTGCAAAAGATGAGCTAGTGTACGGGCGTCGATGAGGTCGTTAATGGCGACAACCTCGATTTCTTTTTTTGTTAGCGCAACCTTGAAAACATTACGTCCTATGCGGCCAAAGCCGTTTATGGCAACGCGTATCATAACTCCTCCTCGATTATATTTTTTATCTCCACGTTGACTAGGTTTGGTGGGATTTTTTTGGCAAGAAACGCCTTAATATTAGTATAAAGTGTTTCCCCCATCTTAATTCTTGTTTCCTCGGTGGCAGAGGCGCAATGCGGCGTAATAATGACGTTGTCGAGCTGTTTTAGTTGTGCTGAGATTTTTGGTTCGAACTCGAAAACATCAATCCCCGCTCCAAAGATTATCTTCTTTTTTAATGCTTTTACTAGGTCGCTTTCTTTGACCATTTTTCCTCGTGCGGTATTAATAAAGATTGCTGTTTTTTTCATAAGCTTAAGGTGATTTATTGTTATAAGGTGGTAGGTACTCGGGGTAAGTGGGCAATGAAGGGAAACAACATCGGAATTTTTCAGCAAATTAGTTAGAGATACTTGGTAGGCGTGCGTGGATCGCTCCAGATCATCGTTTTTTCTTATATCGTAGTATAAGATTTTCATACCAAGTCCGTGGTAACAACTTCTTGCGACAGAGGCGCCAATATTGCCACTACCGATAATACCGAGCGTTTTGCCGGCAAGAGGAAGGCCAAGCATAAGGCGTGGGTCCCAAAATTTGTAGCGCCCATCGCGCGCGAATTGGTCTGCTTCGGCAATTCTTTTTGCTACCGATAGTATTAAAGATATAGCGAACTCCGCCACAGCGGTACTGGAAACTTCGGGCGTATTGGTTACTGCAATGCCTCTCGCAGTTGCTTCTTTAATATCGATATGGTCGAAGCCGGCAGAAAAATTAGCAATCAATTTTAATTGCTCTCCTGCGGCGTCCATAATTTTTGCACCGATAGGGTTTAGTGCAGAAACAATAACGTCTGCTCCTTTAACAAGTTTTTGTACGCTTTCGTCGCTAGCCGGTTTTTTACTTTTATTACAACGAATTACAACACGATCGTCCGCGCGTAGTTTTTTGAGCCACGGGTCGGGCAAGCTATGCAAAAAGACAACCGTTTTTTTATTCTTTAAAGTTGTCGCCATAATGGACAGGCTTCTATTTTATTTTTTAGCTTTTGTAATGTAAGGAGGCCATCCTGTGGGCCAATATGCTCAACAACCGACGCCGCGTTACAGCTCCCCCAGCGCATTGCTTCGGGCAGTGCCTCCCCCTTAGAGAGGGCGACGGTCAGAGTGGCACTGTAAGCATCGCCTGCCCCGGTGTCATCGACAGTTTTTGCGCGGCAGGCGGGGCAATGATATAGGTTGTTATTGTTGTCGATACCATAAGAGCCTCTTGTTTCGTCGGTGATCACCGCGTTCTCTGGTCCCAGTTCCTTGAGTTTAATAAGTAATTTATCGACATCGCTTTTTTTGTCTTTAACGTAATCGCGTGCTTCTCTTAGATTCATAACAATTAAATCTGTTTGTTTTAGTAAGTTTTTATACCCTCCTGGTCCAGCATGTCGTTGCATTGTTCCGGGGCTAAAAACAAATTTTACATTTTTACTGGCAATGTACTCTGCGAGGTCGTTATTCATCTTGTCCCCGCCGATGTTCGTAGAGGTTAAGTAGAGCCAGCGGGTGTTGTGCTTTGTGGAAAAGACATAATTGCGTAGCTCGTGGTGGACAAGGAGTGTTCTTTTCGTTTGATAAATTAAGGCAACGGTTTGATTGGTTTGCCCGCCTATTTTTACCTCGTCGATGCCGACGTTGTTTTTCTCTAGCGTGTTAAGAGCGCTCCTGCCATCGGGATCTTGCCCGACATAAGTAATAATCTGAGTGTCTAGGCCTAATTTTGTAGCGGCAATAGATACATTGGCGGCGTTTCCGCCTACCGTTTGTTTGATTTCTTCTACGGGAATTTTTTCTCCCATCTCAAAACAAAGGGTTGCTTTTTGTTCGTTACGAGGGCGATTGACGCAGGCATCATGCTCGTCGAGCAGGTAATAGGTATCAATGCCAATATCGCCCACCACTAACAAATCAGTCATTAGTCCTCCTAAAAACATTAAGGGCTGTATGCATAATATCGAGGTAAGTCATTTTATATTTTTTCATTAATTCTTGTGGTTGCCCCGATTCGCCAAACTTATCGTCCATACCAATATAGCGTATTGGCACCGGGTGGTAGCGTGCAAGTGTTTCGGCAATTGCCCCGCCTAGCCCTCCCCGGTATTGACCATCTTCTGCCGTTACAACACCACGGACATAGCGCGCTGTTCTTACAACCCCCTCTACATCGAGCGGCTTGATGGTATGAACGTTAATTACGGCGCAATTAATCCCCTCTCTTCTTAAATAGTTGCTTGCGGTAAGGGCTTCACCGACCATCGTTCCACAACAGAAAATAGCAACATCATCACCGCCTGTAATAATTTCAATTTTACCAAATTCAAAATTAGAATTTCTTTTGATGCTCTTAACCCTCTCTCGGCTGAGCCTAAGATAGGCTGGTCCTTTGCGATGAGCAAGAGCAAGCGTTGCCTCGTAGGCTTGTTTTTCGTCGGCGGGAACGACAACGGCCATATTAGGAAGGGAGCGCATAATAGCAATATCTTCTAGCATTTGATGAGTTGCGCCATCGGGGCCAGTTGTTAGTCCGCCGTGGCTGCCGACGAGTTTGACGTTGGCTTTATTGTAGCAAACGGATATTCTGATTTGGTCAAGGCAGCGCCCAGGAAGAAAAGTGGCGTAGCTTGTTGCAAATGGAATAAATCCTTCTAGCGCTAATCCTGTTGCTATACCAATTAAGTTTTGCTCCGCAACACCAACCTCAAAAAAGCGTTCGGGAAAGTTTTTATTAAAGTTAGATAAGCGAGTAGATTCACCGAGGTCTGCCGTGAGGGCGACTACTTCGGGAATGTTTTGTCCTAACTCCGCCATTGCTTTTCCAAAACCCTCTCTCATTTTTCACTCCTTGCTGTGCCTTTGGTGCCAAGATCGTTTAGTGCCTCTTTTAATTCTTGCCTATTAAATACTTTTCCATGCCAACGGTAATTATTTTCAATGCTTTTTACGCCTTTACCGAGGACAGTTTTTGCAATAATAACGGAGGGTCTTTGTTTTACTTCGCGTGCTTCTTTGAATGCGTTTATTAAACTTGCAAAGTTATGTCCATCTGCCTCAATAACACGCCAGCCAAAGGCGCGGTATTTTTCGCCAAGTGGGGCAAGACCTATAACATTTTCCGTTGCTCCGCTAATTTGTAAATTGTTTCTATCCACAATGGCAATTAAATTATTTACACAATAGTGCGATGCCGCCATTGCCGCCTCCCATACCGAACCCTCTTCTTGTTCCCCGTCGCTCATAAAACAATAAACTCTGCCTTTTTCTCTTTTTAACCTAAGGGCAAGAGCCTTGCCCAGGGCGACTGATAGCCCTTGCCCAAGGGAGCCAGAGGAGGTTTCGACAATGGGGAGATCGGTGTGGCTTGGGTGCCCCTGGAGGCGTGAATTTAGTTGGCGTAAAGTTAGTAGCTCCTCTTTTTTAAGATAACCTGTTTCTGCAAGAGTGGCATAAAGAGCGGGGCAAATATGACCGCACGATAAAATAAATCTATCGTTGTCTATGGTCTGTAAGGGGTTTTCACTGTAGTTAAGAACGTAAAAAAATAAAGTCGTTAAGATATCCACCGATGATAACGACCCTCCAAGATGACCACTGCCAGCGATCGTGGTCATTTCTAAAATTGCTTTTCTTATTTCGTATGCGTGGTGCGCAAGTTTTTTTGTAGGCGAGCTGGTGTCCACTTCCCTTCCTTTGCTACTTTGTTGCTGTATATATTGGTTAAATAGCTTTACACAAATTATCGTAGGTTTGCCTCGGGTTTTTGCTTGTTGTAAGAGCTGAGCCGATGTAGGCAACGTCGGCGCCTGCTCTAGCAACCTTTGCGATATTTTTTTCGTTTATTCCCCCGTCAACAGAGACTGTGATGTGGTAATTTATGCGCCTTACGTCGTCTATTTTGAATAGATTATTTTCCTGAAACTGCCTCCCCTGCCTTCCCGGTTCGACTGTAAGAATAAGTAGCTCAGACACCTTGTTAATGTACGGTAGTACACTTTCAACTGGTGTTTCTGGCGATATTGCAAGCCCCCATTTTTCCTTGTTGTCGTCGATGATTTCGTTAAGTTTATCCCCTACTTCGGCTTGGAGAATAATGCGACGGTGGCTAAAGTTTTCATAGTACATTATTTCGTCGTTGTTTTTTGTCATTATGTGAAGAATAATATCTTTTTCGTAGGGAGGATCTACTTTATTAAGGTTGACGGTGGGGGTGCCAAAGCCATTGCTAACAATATCGATTTGGAGCTCGGGACTAAGATCGCTTACGAGGTTGAGTTGTTGAGCGAATTCGTCTTCCGTGTAAGCTAAAATGGTTGGAATAATTTTCATTGATCGAGCATCGCGATACGCTGGACGTGTCGCGCTTCCTTGCTTGCGCTGGTGGATATAAAAACACTAATAATTTTCTTAGCCTCTTCGATAGTTACATAATCGGCGGGAATAGAGAGGATGTTGCTATCGTTGTGGTTACGCGCTCCGGCGGCGACTTGTTCATTCCAGGCGATACTCGCTCTGGCGCCCTTTACTCTGTTAGCGGCCATCGCCATACCTTGACCAGAACGACAAAAAAGAATACCTAAGCTTCCTTTATGTGCGCTAACTTTTTCTGCTACCGCTTTTGCGTACTGGGGATAGTGCGACGGCTTGTTGCTGTGTGCACCTAAGTCCTCTACCTTATTGCCTTGGTGGAGTAGGTATTCTTTGATTTCTTGCTTGTACTCAAAGCCTGCATGGTCACTGCCAATATATATCATATCTTCCTTTCTTTAATACTATACCATAAAAACACAAGAGGGGCTTTTTTATCGCTCGAGGCAGGAAACGCCACGTGTTTTTTATCGCTCGAGGTTCAGGGCGCCGAGTACCCCGCCCGGCGGGCGGGGCAAGCCCCGCCGTGGGACCGGACGGGGCAAGCTCCGTCGATCTTATTGTTCGAGGTGTAATCGCCGAGAACTCCCGACCGCTGATACTGGGAATAACGTGATAGTTCTCACTGCGTTCGAACAGTAAAGTGTGCCACGGTTGTCCTTCTTATTGTTCGAGGGTACTGCCCGAGAACCTCGCCGAGACCGGACGGGGCAAGCTCCCAGCCGTCACTTTTTATTGTTCGAGAGAACGCACGGAGTGCCATCTCGAGAACTATGAACCGTTGATGTTGAAACTGACGTTGTAGCTTGCCCNNCTTTTTAGGCGGGGTTCTCGCTCCCGCTCGAACAGTAACAAGATGATGTTATAAGTTCTCGCTCCCGCTCGAACAGTAAAGGGTAGCACGGTCGTCGCCCTTATCGTTCGAGGCGCAGAGCGCCGAGAACTATCAACCGTTAGTACTACACCTTACGTAGTAGTTCTCACTGCGTTCGAACAGTAACAAGATGATGTTATAAGTTCTCGCTCCCGCTCGAACAGTAAAGAGAGCAACGAGGAGTTTGCTCCTCTTCTGTATGGACCGTAATATCTTATTGACTTTTTCCTACTTTTGTGTATAATACTGGTGTCTGGTTGAGAGCCTTCTTTGGGGGTGTGGCTCTCCCAGGCGCTACCGGGCCGCTATCCTCCTCATCTGCGGCCCGGCTTTTTTATATTTCTAGCTAATTCTGCTTCCGTTATGGGCTTTCTTCCTTAATTCTAATAGTACCGGTTCGTTATTTTTGTCGTGCCCTGCCAAGAGCATCCCCTCGCTCGTATATCCCATAAGTGAGCGTGGTTCTAAGTTTGCCACAATAGCAACCTTTTTTCCAATTAGTTGGCTAGGGCGATACTGTTTGCCAATGCCCGCCACAATCTGTTTTGTTTTTTCTCCTAACGAGACTTTTAGGGCGAGTAATTTATTGGATTGTTCAATTTTTTCCGCCTCGAGTATCTCCCCCACTCTTAATTCTACCTTGCTAAAATCGTCAAAGCTAATCATTATTCTCCTGTTTATTGATTTTTTGTCGTGTTTTGTAATAGAGGCAATAATCGCATTCTGACCCAGGTGGAGGTAAGGTATTACTTTCTAGGCATTGCTTCATCTTGCAGAGGGTGTTTTCTACCCAAGAGCTATCCCCTTTGTAAGAGATAAGAGTAATTTCGAACTCTAATTTTTTATCAAAAGCTTTTTTGTCGGAAATGCCATTGCAGTATACAAAATAGCCCGTCTTAAAGACCTTTAAGCCATTGCGTGCCAGTAGCCATTGGTATATTTCCATCTGTCTTTTATAGCTTAATTGCCAGGGCTGATTAAGCTCAGTAATTTTTTCTGCTTTCGATGTTGATTTGTAGTCAACGACAATGTATTCTCCCTGCGAGCTTTGCCATAAGTCATCTATTGCGCCATAGACCAAAAAGTTAGTTTGTTGGTGAAGGTGCCTTACTCCCACAAAATTATTGCGCCAATCATTAAGTTGCTCGTGGCTTATGGGGAAGGCGTCGATGTCATATTCCTTTATTAAGGGATGTTGACTTCCTTGTGCACGGTGTATGTCAAACTCTTCTTTTAAGAGACGATCGACGGCAGAATTAAGAGCAAAGGGAAATCCCGGAGGGCGACTTACGCCAATTTTTCTATCTAAATAAAAACAACGTGGGCACTCCATAAACAGTTCTATTTTGCTCCGCGAAATCTTAAAAGGTGACGATGTGCCCGGGGTGTAGAGACCGCTTTTTCTTAACGGGGTATAGTATTCAGACATAGTTGTAGTTTTATGGATGTTCTATGTTGTATTGTGCCAGGATTTCACTTCTTGCGCAATCGGCACGCCAACAGCAAGGGGGTAACGCAGGTTCTCGCTTCCACGCTCCTCTTCAGCCAAACGTTATCCTTTAACAATAGCGTTTCCTGCATTTACTTCGATACTTCCCAGTATCGAAGTAAATGCACCGTAATATAAAATAGTGAGAGGTTTGTTTTTATCGTTCGAGGCGTAGAGCGCCGAGTGTTTTTTTATTGTTCGAGGGTTACTGCCCGAGAACTCTGAAGCGTTGATGCCAGTCCTTACGAGGTAGTTCTCGCTTCCGCTCGAACGGTAACAGGTGCCACGGTTGTCCTTCTTATTGTTCGAGGAGCGGAGCGACGAGAACTATCAAACGATAGTATCGAAACTCACGCAAATAGTTCTCATC
>DBQW01000002.1:20578-20871 GCA_002305395.1 Candidatus Berkelbacteria bacterium UBA1384
GTAACATTACAAGAATGAATTATTAAGCAATACACAGGAGGGGAAATACGCAATGTTCTATAGATACGTTCTTAATCTAGTGGTAGTACTAGTTTTATCATTTAGCCCCTTTAACCTTGCTGGTCTTTTTCCTGTGGAAAAAGCTTATGCCGCTAGCCCGGGCGATGCCTTGTGGGCGAGATCGACTGTAATGGCATCAGGTGTATTGTATTCTTTTGGTATAACAACCGACCCCGCTGGCAATATTTACGCTGTTGGAGCAATTAATGGCGCTGGTGAATACAACTTCGGTA
>DBQW01000022.1 GCA_002305395.1 Candidatus Berkelbacteria bacterium UBA1384
TTGCAGTGGTGGTTGCTTGCTAATGCCCTGGCTTAGGTAGCAAAAAAAAGCTACTAGATAGTCGATTATATTACCGAAATATCTCCTAAGCTCTAAGACTGCTTAATCCCATTGTTACTGTTCGAGCGGAAGCGAGAACTACTTCGTCATTTTCAGTATCAACGGTTCAGAGTTCTCGGGCAGTAGCCCTCGAACGATAAGGGTAGCGACCGCGGTACAACTTTACCGTTCGAACGAAGCGAGAACTACCCGCCATACCCTTTACTGTTCGAGTGGGAGCGAGAACTCACACTCCATAAGCCAATATAAACTAAAAAAGAAAGAAAAAGGGTCCAATATGTTAATGAACTTTTGCAGAGCTAATCAGGGGAGGAGGAGCTTGTGCGTCGGCTAGTAATAAGTGTCAAAAGAATAAGGGGGGCAATAAGAAGTACATTATAATAATCTAAAACAGGACCAATAAAGCGTGATTGCAGAATAATTTTTTCTTGCAGTTCTATTGGTAGCATTTGGTAAATCGTCGCCAGAAATAACGCCATATTCAAAAGGCTGTAAGCGACAATCTCAATAGGGGTAACAATGGACCACGAGCGCATATAGCCAATAGGTGCTTTAGCGGAAATAATGGCAACAACTAAAACAAAAAGAACAATACTAATGGTGGAAGGGGTGGTATTGGCTTTTATCCACACAGAATCAAAAAGCATACTCTTTCCTTCGAAAAAATTAAAAAGAGATTCGCCCCATACACCAGCTACCACTATGCCCATATAAATAGACATAAGTGAGGTAAAGATTCTTTCCCTTTGCAGGGCAAAACCATAAACAATCCCAATAACCAAGAGGATTACGACAAACAAATCCCAAGTTGCGCTAATATTCATAGAGTCGATACAGCCCTCCTTCTTGCGCGTATTTATTATACCAAATAATTCGCTAGGCGTTTGTAGCAATTACAACCCAAACCAGTTGCGTCGTTTGCCTTCTTCGAGTTCGCGTAATTTTTTGTACAACTCTATTTCTTCTTTACTGGGGCGACTGGGGAGTTTAATGCGCAACACAATTGTTAGGTCGCCACGATTTCCACTACGTGTTTGATTTCCTTTGTGCGCAAAGCGCAAAGTAGTGCCATCTTGCGCCCCTTTAGGAATTTTTATGTCTATTTTTTGCCCAGAAACGGTAGCGGTAACCTTGTCGCCTAAAATTGCTTGGGCGGGTGTTATTTCTAGCTCTGCCTGAATATTACTATAGGCTTGAGAAAACATTTCCTCAATTATGTCGCCCAAACCGCCAAAGCCCTGAGCAGAAAATCCACCAAAATCCCAACCAGCAGAGCTACCAGCACCAGGGAAGCCGCCACTAAAACCACCGCCAAAGCCACTTTGCCCACCGCCTGCCCCCGCCTTACCAAAGCGGTCGTATTGAGCGCGTTTTTGCGCGTTCCCTAAAACTTGGTATGCCTCGTTTATTTCCTTAAACTTCTTTTCGTCACCACCTTTATCCGGATGGTGTTGGTGCGCCTTTTTACGGTAAGCACGCTTAATTTCGTCGGCGGAGGCTGTTTTAGAAACGCCAAGTATGTCGTAGTAGTCCATATATCTTTGGTTGGTTAGTAGCTTACTTACAAGAAGCGAGGGTTACTTATTCTCTTTGTCTGTTTTTTCTTCTTTGTTTTCACTCGTCTCTTTTTCTTCTTCTTTTTTATCTTGCGCTTCTTCTTTTTTATCCGCGGCGGAGGCTGCATAAAGCTCCTGCCCGACTTTTTGAATTGTATCAGAAAGAGCAGAGGAAGTATCTTTTATCTTTTCGATATCGTCTGTTTTGAGCGCCTCTTTTGTAGCATCGACTTTTTCTTGCACTTCTTTGCGTGTTTCTTCTTTAACTTTATCGCCAGCATCTTTAAGTGCTTTTTCACTTGAAAGCACTAGTTGCTCCGCATTGTTTTTAATTTCCACTTCTTCTTTTTTCTTTTTATCTTCTTCGGCGTGCGCCTCTGCGTCTTTGCGCATTTTTTTTATTTCTTCTTCGGAAAGGCCTCCCGAGGCGGTAATGGTGATAGCTTGTTCTTTGTTTGTTGCTTTATCTACCGCTTTAACATTTAGAATGCCATTGGCATCGAGATCAAAAGTGACCTCGATTTGCGGAATGCCTCGAGGAGCAGGAGGAATGCCGTCGAGGATAAAACGTCCCAACGAGCGGTTATCGGCAACCATTGGTCTTTCGCCTTGTAGCACATGCACTTCTACCGATGGCTGATTGTCGGCGGCAGTAGAGAAAATTTGGCTCTGACTTGCAGGAATTGTAGTATTGCGTTCGATAAGAGGAGTCATTACTCCGCCTAATGTTTCAATTCCTAAAGTAAGGGGGGTAACATCAAGCAAAAGAATATCCTTAACATCGCCCGCGAGCACACCGCCCTGGATTGCAACACCAACCGCTACTGCTTCATCGGGGTTAACGCCCTGGTTTGGCTTTTTGCCAAAAATAGCCTCGACCTTTTTTTGTACCGAAGGCATACGGGTCATGCCACCAACTAGAATAACCTCATCAATATCCGAAGGTTTTAGTTTGGCATCGTCGAGCGCTTTTTTGCACGGTCCCTCGGTTTTTTCTACTAAGTCGGCCACCAAATTTTCCATTTTTGCCCGGCTTAAAGTAATGTTTAAGTGCTTTGGACCGCTACTGTCGGCGGTAATAAAGGGAAGGTTAATGTCGGTTTCCATGGTGGTAGAAAGTTCAATTTTTGCTTTTTCTGCCGCTTCTTTAACTCTTTGTAGTGCCATTTTATCGTTTTTAAGATCAACACCCTGGTCTTTTTTGAATTCGTCGATAAGGTAATCCATAAGGGCTTGGTCGAAGTCATCTCCGCCTAGGTGGGTGTCGCCGTTGGTTGCTAGCACTTCAAAGCTTGCCTCTCCATCTGTTTTACTTAGCTCTAAGATCGTAACGTCAAAAGTTCCGCCACCTAAGTCAAAAACGGCGACTTTTTCGTCTTTTTGACCGTCCTTGTCTAGGCCGTAGGCGAGGGCGGCAGCCGTAGGTTCGTTGATAATTCTTTTTACCTCGAGCCCAGCAATTTTACCCGCATCTTTTGTTGCCTGTCGTTGCGAATCATTAAAGTAGGCAGGGACGGTAATAACCGCTTCTTTAACTTCTGTTCCAAGGTAGTTTTCCGCATCCTTTTTGATTTTTTGTAAAATAAAGGCAGAGATTTCTTGAGGAGAATATTCGGTGCCGTTCATTTCCACTGCTACCGTGTTGTTTTTGCCCTTTTTGATGGTGTAGGGCATAAGTTCAACATCACGCTGTGTTTCTTTTTCGTCGAAGCGACGACCAATAAAACGCTTAACGGAAAAAATAGTATTGTCGGGGTTAGTAACTGCTTGTCTTTTTGCTAAAACTCCCACAAGGCGTTCGCCCGATTTGTTTTGCGCCACAATAGAGGGGACTATATTGCCACCTTCGGCAGTGGGGATTACTTTAGGTTTGCCACCTTCGATGACCGCGCCAACAGAGTTGGTTGTACCAAGGTCTATACCAATAATTTTCGACATATCATCTCCATTTTTTTATTTTATTTTTATTTTAGAATAATGTAATATCCTGCCTTTATAATGTAAAGTAAACTTGACATTTTGTCAAGCTCTTTTTTACGCACCAGGTGTCGTGGCTCTAGGGGTGTAAATAGAGTGGAAATATCTTTTTCGAATAAGAGCTAATAGGCTTTTAACCTAGGCGCTAAAAGAGTGCAAAATTATAGGCGAACGACGACTTTTGACGGTCGTAAAATAGTATCGCCAAGGCGGTAGCCGTGCTGGACAACAGAGTCGATCACGGTTCCGCCCTTTCCCGCGGTAGAATCAACCGCCTCGTGTAGTGCCGGATCGAATTGTCCCCCCACACTGGCCTTGATTTTTTCTACTCCCATATTGTGCAAAGCTGCTTCAAGCTGTGCCTGAATGTGGAAAATGCCCTGTACGGTGGGATCTTCTTTTTGTTTATCGCTTAGGTGGGTGAGGGCAAGCTCGAAATTATCTACAACAGGAAGGATTTGCAGGATAACATCCGCCTGAGCATCGTGGTGCCATTTTGTTTTTTCTTCTTCGGTGCGACGGCGAAAATTATCGAACTCTGCTTGACAACGTTGCCAGCCAGCTTTAAGTTCGTCGAGCTGTTGTTTGTGTAAGTTGTTTTTCTTTTTCATCAAATTAGAATTTTAGACGTTTGGTTATCGTTTGTCAACGAGTTATGGTTAGCGCGTATTAATTTATGTGTAATTCTTTTTGATAAAATTATCTTACAATGTCGATTGTTGTTAGGTTGTTAATAGTAGTTTTTGCCCTGGGTTGTTTTAGCGTCGCCGACCTAGAGTACGCCCCTGGTATTGTTTTTCTCCTCACTCTCCTTGCGCTTTCCTTTATTGTCTGTCTTTTTTTCTTTTGGCACAACAAGCTTTTAAGGGTAGTTTATGGGCTCTTTACTTCGTTGTTGCTAGGTATGCTTTTTACTTTATGCCATATTGCGCGCCTTAGTGTGGCAGATAATTTTTATGGTGTCTTCGAGGGGGAGGCAATCGTCTGCGCGTCGCCGGAGCAAAAAAGTAGTTACCAACAACTTGTAGTGTGCGGCGAGAAAGGGCGAGAAAAAATAATTGTTCGAGTACCGCAGTACCCGCAATTTAATTATGGCGACAAAATAAGTTTTTCTGGTGAGATAGAAAAAATAGAGCCTTTTGTAGGTGATAACGATAAAATTTTTAACTATCCGCGCTATCTAATGATGCGCTATAAAGCCGTTGCAATTGTAAAAAATGCACGTAACGTAGAAAAAGTGGGAGAAAACAAAGGTAATGCTATAGTAGCCAGTGTATATAAAATAAAAAATGTTTTCGAAAGCACCATCGCGCGTACTCTTCCTGAACCACAGGCGGCGCTTGGACAGGGTCTTTTAACGGGGACAAAGGCGAATTTTACACCACGGTTTACGAGAAACCTGCAGGCAACGGGCACGAGCCACATAATTGCCATTTCTGGCTATAACGTAAGTATTATTTTAAATATTTTCTTTAATTTTACAAAGGTAATTTTGGGTTTTTGGCCTGCGGTAGTTAGCGGGCTGGGGGCGGTTTTTCTCTTTACGATTTTAACCGGTGCCAGTGCAAGCATTGTGCGTGCAACAATTATGGGCTCGTTAGGATTAGTGGCTACAGTGCTTGGTAGACAGGTGCGCATAGAGCATACGTTATTTATTGCCGCCTTTCTTATGCTGTTGGAAAATCCTTTAATTGTTCGCTTTGACGCTGGTTTTCAGTTATCTTTTTTGGCTGTTTTGGGGCTTACTTACTTTGCGCCCTGGTTTAAGGTGTTTTTAGAGAAAATAAAAATTTACAAGTATATCCCCTTTTCTATTAGGGAAGCGGTAGAGGCAACGCTGGGGGCACAAATGGTCGCCTGGCCTGTGATCCTTTTTCTGTTTGGGCAAATCTCGGTTGTTGCACCAATAAGCAACGCTCTTATTTTGCCCATAATTCCGCTAACAATGTTCTTGATATTTATTGCCGCCGTGCTGGCAATCCTTTTTCCTTTTTGGGGGACTGCTTTTTCAATTTTGCCTTGGTCGTTTTTAACTATTATTGTTATGATTATAAACACAACGTCTCGATTACCGGGCGGCGTTGCTACTACTACCGTAAGCACGTGGTGGTTGGTATTGTGGTTTATATTTATTATCTTTTTTGTAGCAAAGAAAGAAGGTAAGCATCTTAAAGAATGGTTCAAAGAAAAAAAGTATAAAAGCAAAAAAACATAGAGGCGTGTAATGAAGTGGACATTTTCGAGGCTTACACTGGTTGTGCTTGTGGCGCTTGCCTTTATCGTATGGTCGCAGGTAATTTACGGAGAAAGCGCTTCTTCGGACAATTTAGAGGTTGCTTTTCTTGACGTAGGGCAGGGCGATGCAATTTTTATTACTTTGCCCAACGGTGAGCAAGCGTTGATAGATGGTGGTCCCGACAACACAGTGCTAGCACAAATTAGCGACTATATGCCACCTTTAGATAGAAAAATAGAACATATTGTTTTAACCCATCCTCATGCCGACCACTTAAACGGTCTTATTAAAGTTCTCGAACGTTATGAGGTGGGAACAATTTACGAGGCGCGCCTTAGCTACGAAAGTGGCGCCTATAGAAACTGGCAAGAGCAGATTAATCTTAAGAAAATTGCGCGTCGTGAAATTAGTCAAAACGATGTTTTAGACTGGGGAGAGGTAGCTTTTGAAGTTTTATGGCCTATTTCCAGCGCGCTTAAAGGCGGTGGAGAAAGCAATGTTAACAACTCTTCTGTGGTGGGCCGTCTTGTTTATCAGCAAACCGCTTTTATGCTTACCGGCGATGCCGAAACAGAGGCGCAAAAGACCCTCTGCGATCTTGGTGAGGCAAAGTTGAAAAGTGATGTTATAAAGGTAGCGCACCATGGTTCGCAAAACGGAACAGTAACGTGTTTTATGGAGGCAGTTAGTCCAGATTGGGCAATAATTTCTAGTGGCAAAGATAATAAGTTTGGACATCCCCACGCGGTAGTTTTGCGTATCTTAGAGGAGTTTGTTGCCCGTACTAATATTTTAAAAACAATGGAACAGGGAACGGTTGTGTGTGGCAGTAATGGAGAGGTGGTTAATTGTAAATAAATAATCCCCGCCAAGTAAGTGTAACCTGGCGGGGATGTGGTGCTAGAAGCCTGCGAGCTCTACCAGGAGATCGATGATCTCACTGGGAACGTCGATGCCCGAGGTGAGAAGCTCCACTAGGAGTCTCTCCGCCTGCGCGGGCGAGGGGATTAAGCCCTGGTCGAGTGTCTTGGAGAAATCCTCCAGGGCGGCTAGAAGAGAGGGGCTTACCCCTCCTCCTGCGGATGCCGGTGGCGTGGGGGTGTAGGTGGTGCCTGTCATCATACCCCCACTATAACCCGGGTCGTACATAGGTGGTGGCGCAAAACCACTACCACCACCCTCGATTATGAGGTCGCCCGGGCGATCCACAAGCAGGGCTCGCCCGATGGGCGCGCCGTTTTGCCTATCGCGGACCTGAAGGACGCAGGGACCGCGGAGGCCGTAAAAGGGGCTGGTGGCGTTATTACTCACACACGCCGTGCCCCTGCCCTGCTCATGGATGGGGTCACGAGACTCCACCCTGACCCCAATAGGGAGGTTGTTGACGACCCTCAGGGTGTACTCTCCCTGTGGGCTAGGGAAGGCGGTGATGTCCGGCCTGAACACCACAGTGCCGGAGAGCCCTAGGGGTGGACCGTAGCCACCCATCATGCCCATAGGGGGCGCATAGTAACCGCCCACGGGTCCGTCGAACGGGCTGTAGCCGTAGCCATAGTGGTCGTACGGCCCCCCGTAACTGTCGTAGCGGAGGCGGTAATCTCCGCTACCAACCTCTCCGCGCACTCTTGTCCCACCGGGACCATAGTCTGCTCTCCAGTGGGCTCCCGGCATACGCAGGGAGGCAGAGTCCGCATGGGCGGTGCTAGTCGTGGCGACCAGTAGTGCCGCCACCATACCCATAAGGGTGGCAATCTTTTTGTTAACGTTCATTTTTTCCCTCCCTAGGGAAAGATCTTGTCGCTTAAGCGACACAATATTGTATGACACAAGGTAGCTTTTGTCAATGCGAATTTTAAGAATAAAAATCATTAAGAAGTAAACGATAATGGGTGCCACGGGGTCGTTGCCCTTATCGTTCGAGGTGTACCCACCGAGAACCCCGCTCAGCGTCGGGCGGGGCAAGCCCCCAGCCGCCACTTTTTATTGTTCGAGAGACCGCACGAAGTGCCATCTCGAGAACTATTGACCGCTGGTACTAGGACTAACGTGATAGTTCTCGCTCCCGCTCGAACAGTAAGGGGGACAGCGTCGCCATTTTTTACCGTTCGAGGGTTACTACCCGAGAACTATCAGTCGTTGATATCAGGACTGGCGTCGTAGTTCTCGCTCCCGCTCGAACAGTAACGGGCGCTCGTCGTTACTTTTACCGTTGAGGAGAGGCTAAAAAAGTGGTAAATATAAGTTAAATTAAAATTTATCAACAAAAGGAGGGCTTATGAACTGTGCACTATTGCTGGCGGGCTTTGCAGGCGGAGTAATCCGTGGGCTTGTTGGTTTTACCAAACATCAATACTCTTATAAAAACGTTGGCTTTAAATGGGGTTATTTTATTATTATGACCCTTATTTCCGGCATAATCGGCCTTGCCGCGGGCTGGTTGGCAAGGGGTTATGTGGCGAGTGAACAATTAACTGCCGAAGTTTCAGCCTTTTTTACCTTTATCGCTGGCTATGCGGGTGGTGACTTTATCGAAAATGTCTACAAAATTGTTGCAAAAAAGCCATCGCTTTACGACCTGCCCAAGAGATCCTAATTTTGCTCTGTAAGTGCTAATTTAGCCAGCTGTTTTAAAAGTTTTTTGTTTTTCGCTGTGAAAAAATAGGGGTTATTTTATTTTTTTGTGTATACACAAAGTAAAAATAGGTAACAGGTAAGATGTTCGAGGTAAAAGAAAAAGCTCCGCGCAAATGAATGCGCGGAGCTTGTGAGTTTTACCGACCGCGGATATAGTCGATCGCGGTCTCCTCCATGGC
Source organism: Candidatus Berkelbacteria bacterium UBA1384 (assembly GCA_002305395.1). Classification (GTDB taxonomy): domain Bacteria; phylum Patescibacteriota; class UBA1384; order UBA1384; family UBA1384; genus UBA1384. The sequence continues at coordinate 8,643 of DBQW01000022.1, forward strand.
CCGGTCGATCGCCTTCCACATTTTCTCGTTCACAAGGTCGGTCGTGAACGAGCTGTCGGTCGATGGCGAGTAGACTTTCGCTACCACGCCACGGGGATCTACCCCTTCTGGCCCGAAGCTTATCAGCACGGGGCAAGCCTCTTCCGTGTCCGTTGGTGCGGGGGAAGGGATTGCGATGAGTACAGGTTGGCGATTAAGAGGAACGTATTCCTTCTTAACCTGCATGTGCTCCGTGTCGCACATGCGCCACCCTCCCTCCACCGCGGGGAGGTGCACGTCTAGCTGGTACACTATCTCTACCGAACCAGAAGCAGGCTCGGTAGAGTAGTTTATACCTGCTATTTCGCAGGGGATCTTGGGCCATTGGTAGTTATGCAAGGAACTACCGATGACCTTTTCCCACTCCAGACGTGTCTCCTTTTGGACGACACAGTCCTGCCCCCCATCTCTAAAGCTGAGGCGGGCAGGGCGGTTGTCCTCCCTGTAGAAGCCCATCTCTACTGCCTCTCTCACCGCCTCTATCCACACACTGGTGTTCTCCGCCACCCCGGCGCAGACATCGGCACACCAACATGTGCCAGACGCGTTGCCGTCGCGCCAGAGACCAACAATGCCCCGGCGGCAGGAGAGGTTGCCGTCTCCGTCGAACAGCCTAGGTGCCTTTCTTCTTAGGTTGTTCAAGACGCGAGAATTATTGCCCCAATAGAGGCGGGTGATGTCCTCGATCATGAGGGCACACCCCACACCCAAGCGGGCAGTGGTAACGCCTGGCTTTATCCCCCGCAGGACATCGGGGTCACAACCGGGGATTTCGGCGTACCCCTTGGGACGAGGACCCTTCACAAGACGAAGATCGTCTTTAACGTTGATCTTCATCTCGCGCTTTCCCTCTTCTCCCTCGTCAAAGCTTATTTCGAACCGACCTATGACGTAGGCCATTTTTTCCCTCCCTGGGAAAAATGTTCGTGGCGCTCGCCGCTCAAGCGGTTTTCAAGGTGCATGCCACGTAACTAGCGATTAAACCACATAGTCTTGTTATTTGGTCAAGAGTTAGCTATCATATATTTATGATTGACCCTAGTATATTCAGGTCTTACGATATTAGGGGGGTGTACCCCGAAGCGATCAACGAATGTCTCGCGGAAAAGGTTGGTTTCGCGGTAGTAAAACACTTAAAAGCAAAAGAGGTTGTTGTAGGGCGCGATATGCGCCTTTCTTCTCCTGTACTTTTTGCGTCGCTTGTTAGGGGTATTAACCAAGCTGGCGCTGATGTGGTGGATATAGGTATGGTGCCTACCCCGGTAACTTATTTTGCGGTAGTACATCTTAAAGCAAAAGCGGGTATTATGATTTCCGCGAGCCACAACCCGCCAGAATATAATGGTTTTAAGATTGTTGGGAAAAAGGCAATCCAACTTTCAAAAGAAAGCGGGATAGAAGATATTAAAAAGATTGTTTTAGAAGGCGCGCAAAAAAGTCGGGGGAAAAGGGGCAAAGTTAAAAAATTTGATATTTCTGGTGCTTACTATAACCATATCTTGCGCTTTGTTAAACCCACCACCCGTCGCTTAAAGGTGGTTATCGATGCCGGCAATGGTATGGGAGGGGATTTCTTTAAGCCGGTTTTCGAAAAACTCAATGTTGATTATGTACCAATGTATTTTGAGCCCGATGGTACTTACCCCAACCACCCTGCAAACCCTGCTGAATATGAAAATCTTACTCATTTAATAAAAAAGGTTAAAAGGGTAAAAGCAGATCTAGGAGTTGCCTTTGATGGCGACGCAGACCGTGCAATTTTTGTTGATGAAAACGGTGTGCTGGTGCGTCCCGATGTTTATTTGGCGTTACTTGCCGCGCAAGAGCTAAAAAATCACAAAAATAAAAAAGTTTATTACGACCTGCGTTTTTCTAAGGTAGCGGTAGAGGCTTTAAGGGGGGCTGGGGCACAAGTAATAAGAACACGTGTGGGTAACCCTTATTACAAACAACGCCTTATTGGCGAAGGGGGTACGATGGCGGCAGAGCTTTCGGGACATATTATGTTTGCCGATGGTTTTGGTCTTGATGATGGTCTACTACCAGTTGTTAAGTTGGTGAATTTTCTCGGCAATCAAAAGAAAACTTTTTCCTCGCTCGTCACAAAACTCCGTGCGGGGGCAGCAAGTCCGGGGGAAATCAACTTAAAGGTAAAAGACAGCAAGAAGGTTTTAGAGGCGCTGGAAAAAAAGTATGGTGTTATGGGTAAGGTAGATAAGCTCGATGGCCTTACGGTAACCGCGAAAGATTGGTGGTTTAATGTAAGAGCAAGTAATACAGAGCCAGTGATTCGCTTGACGCTAGAAACTAAGCCCGACGAAAAATTTATGGCGGAAAAAAAAGAAGAAATACTAAGCGAGATAGGAAAAGTAAACTAGTATAAAAACCAATGAGGTACAATAACCAAGCAATAACATTCTTGCCGTTCGAGGTGCGGAGCGCCAAGAACCCCGCCCGGTGGGGCGAGGCAAGCCCCGCCAGAAAATCGGGCGAGGCAAGCCCCGCCGAGGAGCTGGACGGGGCAAGCTCCCAGCCACACTCTTATTGTTCGAGGGCTACTGCCCGAGAACTACCAACCGCTGATACTGAAACTCACGAGGTAGTTCTCGCTCCCGCTCGAACAGTAACAGGTGTGACGAAGAGTTCTCGCCCCCGCTCGAACAATCGCTAAAAACAAGCTATAAACAAACAAATGTCATCTAAAAGCTAAAAATCAACAACAAAGAATAGGAGCAAACAATGAAAAACGTTTTAATTACTGGTGGGGCAGGCTTTATTGGTAGTAATTTATGCAACACTCTTAGCGAAAAAGGTTACAATGTTACCGCGCTCGATAACCTCTTTTTGGGTAAAAAAGAAAACTTAAATAATGGTGTAAAATTCGTTAAAGGCGATGTGCGCAATATTAAAGATTTAGAAAAAGCAGGTAAAAAGTTTGATTATGTTGTTCACCTTGCCGCGGCAAGCAGCGCGCCGATGTTTAGCGATGATCTGTGGGGTTCCTACGAAAACAATGTAATGGGCTTTATTGCTGTTTTGGAGTTTTGTCGCAAGCACAAGGTTGGAAAATTACTTTACGCATCTACGTCGTCGATCTATGGCAACAACCCTATTCCCTTAACAGAAGATCAGCAAGTTTGGCCACCTAATTTTTACTCGGCAACAAAATTCTGTATGGAAAATACCGCGCACTGCTACCATAAAAAATATCCCGAAATGGAGTTAATAGGTTTTCGCTTTATGAGCGTTTATGGTCTTAACGAAAAGCATAAAGGCGAGTTTGCTAACCTTGCATCGCAATTCAGCTGGTCAATTTATAAAGGAGAAGCGCCAGAAATATATGGCGATGGTGAACAGCAACGCGACTTTACCAATGTAAAAGATATTGTGCAGGCAATTATTCTTGCCATAGAAACAAAAAAGAAATTTGGTAGTGATATCTTTAACATCGGTACCAACAAGGCGTATAACCTTAACATCTTAGTAGAGAAAATAAATAAAGTAATGGGAACGGGAGTAAAGCCCAAACATATTGTTAACCCCGTAAAAGAAGGCTACGTGCGTAAGCAGTTGGCTGATATTAAAAAGATTAAGCGTGAACTAGGTTTTAAGCCTTCCATCGATATCGAGGAGGGGTTAAAAGAAATTTACGAAGACCTAAAAGCATCTAACAAGTAAAATCGAGGGGAGTATGAAGCTTACTTTCGGTAATTACAGCGAGCAAAAAAGGTTCGATGGGTCTTTTCCTGTGTCGTGGTCTGAGTTTGTAACCTATAAGCCGTCGCCTACACAAATAAAAAAACAATTCGCACCCTTCCTTAAGTATAAAAACTACATTGTTATCGGCAATGGTGGTTCTATTTCTTCGCTTAACGGGTACTGGGGGGCACTTGGGGTGGGCAGTAAAAAAAATCTAACAATCGTTGATTCAATGGAGCCCGATTATTTGCGCGCACTTATTGCAAAATATAAAAGCGCAACAACTCTGGTGGTTGCTATCTCTAAATCGGGAACAACGGTAGGAGTGATAGAGACATTGCTCGCGTTTAAGGGTTATCCTACTTTGGTTATAACTTCTATTGGCGAAGGTACGTTAAGCGCAATAGCACAAAAGATGGGGTGGCCACAAATAGAGCATCCCGCAATAGGTGGTCGCTTTACTGGTAGAACTGCAGTTGCCTACGGCCCCGCCTACCTTGTAGGGATAGACATCGAGAGTATCGAAAGAGGGGCGGCAGAAGCGGTTAAAGCTAACACAAACATTGCTGGTCCAGCCTGGCGCTTAGCAAAGTACTTGTACGAGCGTGAATTAAAAAAAGAGAACGATATTTATATGCCTGTTTATTCACATTTCTTAGCAGGTTTTAACCACCTAGTGATGCAGTTAATGCACGAAAGTGTGGCGAAAAACGGGAGGGGGCAAACGATTTTAGCGGTAAGCGCGCCAGAAAGCCAACATCATACAAATCAGCGTTATTTCGGAGGGAAGAGAAATATGGCGTCGATTTTTGTTACTGTTAAAAAACCATTAAAAGATATTGTGATTAGTGTGCCAGAAAAAATTACCGAGGTGTCTTTGCGTGGCGAGAAATTAGAAAAATTACAAAATGCGCATCTCCATAATTCGCTTTTATGCGAAGCTCGTGGCACTATGGGTGACGCTCTAGAGCAAAACATTAGCTTTTCACACATACAGCTAGAGCAGTTAACTCCTGCCGAGATAGGAAGGTATTTGGTTTTGTGGCAGTTTGTTGCCTACTATTCTGCTCTTTTACGTGGTGTAAATCCCCTTGATCAGCCGTCGGTTGAGCGTTCTAAGGAAATCGCGATGGAGTTAAGGAAGTAAATAAATCTCAAAACGTCGTTCTTACTGTTCGAGGCGCGAAGCACCGAGAACCCCGCCCAGTGGGGCGGGGCAAGCTCCCAACCGTTATTTTTTATTGTTCGAGGTGTAATCGCCGAGAACCCCGCCCGATGGGGCGGGGCAAGCTCCCAACCGTTATTTTTATTGTTCGAGGGCTACTGCCCGAGAACTACCAACCGCTGGTATCAAAACTCACGAGGTAGTTCTCGCTTCCGCTCGAACAGTAACAGGTGTGGCGGAAAGTTCTCGCTCCCGCTCGAACAGTAAAGAGGGTAACGAAGTAGTTCTCGCTTCCACTCGAACAGTAATGGGATTGCCCTTTGGCTGTTATAATTTGTTGCAACTTGTTCCTTGGTTGTCGTCTCTCCATTGTCTTTTACCTTTTTGTATTTTTTAATTTTCCTGGTATCTTTTAGTTGGGGTTGACTTATTATGCTTTCTTTTATTTCGGGTAAAATTATCGAAAAGTCGCAGCAATGGGCTATTATCGTAACGCATGGCGTTGGTTACAAGGTTTTTTGCAATACGGCAAAAATTGCAAGTGGTGAAGAAGTTGCTCTTTTTACCTACCACCACATAAGAGAGGACCAGCAAGCACTTTATGGTTTTACAACGTCGGAAGAGCTTCGCCTGTTTGAACTGCTAATAACTGTTAATGGCGTGGGACCAAAGGTAGGAATGGCGATTATGACAAGTGCAAGGTCGGAGCAAATAATATCGGCTATTGCCTCTGGTGACTCTGCTTTGTTCAAGGCAGTAAGCGGTATTGGACAAAAAGTGGCAGCAAAAATTATTGTCGAACTAAAAACAAAGGTTGGGGGGATAGGAGAAGTAGACCTTTCCAGCTTAGAAGGTGGCAACGATGTTGTGGATGCCCTAGAGGCGCTTGGCTACCGTAAAGATGAAATCAGAGAAGTAATGCGCCAAATACCTGCAGAATTCCAAGAAACACAAGAAAAAATTAGTTGGGCGCTTAAACAAATGGGCAAAAATAACCACTAAAAATACTACAGCAAAAAATGGAAGAACCAGGGATAGAAAAGTTAAAGGGGGTGGGCGAGAAAAGAAAACGCCAATTAGAGCGACTCGGCATTAAAAGCATTAAAGACCTCTTTTATTATTTTCCTAGAGACTATCTTGACCTAAGAAGGGCAGAAAAAATAAACGCCATTAAAAGTGGTTTTGTGGTGATTAAGGCAAAAGTTATTTCTGTGGACCAGCGCCGTTCTTTTCGCCGCTACGGCTTTACTATTACTTCAGCGCTTTTAGCCGATGAAACAGGAAGCATTGAAGCAGTGTGGTTTAACCAACCCTATATGCAAAATGTTTTACGCCCCACCGGCGAATACATTTTTTATGGCAAGGCAAAAATAATACGTGGCGGAGCATGGCAGCTACAGTCACCAAAACTAGAAAAGAATAGTACTATCTTACCCGTCTATCGTGAAACAAGTAAACTAACCTCCAAATATATTGCCTCGCTTATTAAGCAGGCTCGTCCCGCCGTTGGTCAAATTAAGGATTTTTTGCCACAAGAAATACGCTTAAATCATAGCCAAATTCCATTACAAAAAGCACTTTGGGCAATACATTTTCCAAGTAGCATTTACGAACTAGAAAAAGCCCGTGAGCGCCTCGCCTTTGATGAACTTTTGAATCTTTTTTGGGGCTATATTAAGCATGCGCAAAAAGCTAAAAAAAGTAACAGTCTTTCTATAAGTACGAACGTGAATTTACTTAAAACATTTGTTAGTAGTTTGCCATTTAAGTTAACTAACGATCAAAGAATTGCTGCCTGGCATATTATTAAAAAAATGAATGCAAAAGAACCACTTAACGCCCTGCTTAATGGCGACGTAGGGAGTGGCAAAACTATTGTTGCCCTCATTGCTTCGCTGGCGGTAGTAGATAATGGCTACAATGCGGTTTGGCTTGCACCAACAACTGTTCTAGCAAAGCAACATTACGACACTATTTTAAGCATTGTCGCTAAAAAAGCGAACACTAAATTAGTCACCGCCGTTCAAGCAAAAAATAAAAAAAGAGAAAAAAAGTCTAACTCGAAAGGTTCTATTATTGTGGGAACGCACGCCGTGTTACATCGCGAGAGTGAATTGGGTGAAATAGGGCTTTTAGTGGTAGACGAAGAGCATCGTTTTGGTGTTGAGCAACGGGGGCAACTATTAAGGCGAAACAACAAGCTTTCACCGCATCTTTTAAGTATGACTGCTACGCCAATTCCGCGGAGCTTGGCGATGATGTTGGGCGGTATGGTGGAGTTAATTAATATCAAAGAAAAACCACTTAACCGCCAAAAAATTATTACAAAAGTTATCGACGGTGCGCACATTGAGTCTGCCTACGATATTATAAAAAAAGAACTAGAAAAAGGGCATCAAGCTTTTATTATTGCTCCGGCCATAGATAAAAGCGAGGCGTCTTTGAAAAAATCGCTCGCCGAAGTAACGGCGCAATTACAAAAATCTGTGTTAAAAAAATACAAAACAGGTGTTATCCATGGCAAAATGAAGGATACCGAAAAGCAAAAAACTATGAAGCAAATGAACGAGCGTGAAATAAGTATTCTAGTGGCGACAAGTGTGGTAGAGGTGGGCATCGATATTGCCAATGCCACCGTTATAATGATAGAGAATGCAGAATATTTTGGGCTTGCACAACTACACCAGTTACGGGGGAGGGTAGGACGTAGCAGTTACCAATCTTATTGTCTCCTCGTCTCTTCCCCGGAGATGGAGAATGCACAAATTGCCCGCCAAAGGCTGGAGATTTTAGAAAAAACAAACAACGGCTTTGAGATAGCGCAAAAAGATTTAGAGCTCAGGGGTCCCGGTGCTATTTCGGGGTTGGAACAATCTGGCTTTATAACATTAAAAATAGCCTCGCTTTTCGACGAAGAATTAATTGCAAGGGCAAAAAAAGCGGCGGAGGAATTGTATAATACAAAACAGGAGGCGCAATGAAAAAGACCAATGATTTATTAGATATCGAACCACTCGATTTGAAAAAGGAAAAAGTAGCAACAAGGCGCAGAAATATAGAGCTAGCTTTATCGGTAGTACTGGTATTGCTAATTATTGGTGGTGGAGGGGTACTGTTTATGCGTGCGAAAAGCAACGAACAAAGTGGCAGACAGGCGGTTTCACCGGAGGCGATTGAGGCACTATATGCAGAAATAGACAACTTAAACAAAAAAATAGACGAATTGAACAATAATTTAAATACTGCAAAAAGCGCGGTGGCAGAAACCCAGGTGGCACAAGCACAGGCAAGCTCAGGGGCAACAGTGGGAGGGCTAGTAAATATCAACACCGCAGGCGTTAGTGAACTCGATAGTTTGCCGGGTATTGGACCAGCTTATGCGCAAAGAATTATCGATTATCGCAGTGCGGAAGGCGGTTTTAAGTCAACGGCCGATTTACAAAATGTTAAGGGAATAGGGCCCAAAACCTATGAAAAGCTTAAAGATTTAGTTACAATATAGCTAGTTGTTTATTGGCGACTAGGAAAAATTGTAAAAAGGATAAATAAGGCGCGGTGGTGGAATTGGCAGACACGCTAGCTTTAGGAGCTAGTGAGCGCAAGCTTGTGAGAGTTCAAATCTCTCCCGCGCCACCAAACCAAGGTGGCAACTATGAGTGCGGATTATTATGTAAGAAGGGGAGAACGGGTTGTTTTTCACGTGCACCCAAGTGCATTTATTTTGGCCTATCAACTGGCAGAGGTGGTTATAGCGGTTGCGGCGCTGGCATCGATATTTATATTAAGTGATATTGAAAGCGTGCTTTCTGTGTCGACAGTACTTGTTGCTTCGATAATCGCTGCGGTTGGTCTTTTTATTGCCTTTGTAACTTTTTTATCTTGGTATAAAACAAATTACATTCTTACTAAATCGAGAGTGCGCTACTTTAGTGGTATCTTAGGAGTACAAAACAAAGATATGACTCTCGACGATATTCAGAACGTACAGTACAAACAAACCTTTATGGGTACCATTTTTAATTATGGAGATATTTTTATCCGTTCCGCAGCAGAAGACACACCTATTGTTTTTAAGGGTATTGCTCAGCCACGAATACGTGCAGAACTGCTACGCAAACTAGCAAAGGTCTAAAGTATTTTCCTTTTACTGTTCGAGTGGAACGATAATCCCATTACCGTTCGAGCGGAAGCGAGAACTATCACGCTAGTCCTAGTATCAACGGTTCAAAGTTCTCGGCGATTACACCTCGAACGATAAGGGCAACGACCGTGGTACCCATTACTGTTCGAGCGGAGCGAGAACTATCAGGTGAGGTGTAACATCAGCGCCAGGGAGTTCTCGGCGATTACACCTCGAACGATAAGGGCAACGACCGTGGTACCCATTACTGTTCGAGCGGGAGCGAGAACTACCGGATAAAGCGCAGTATCAACGGTTAGTAGTTCTCGGCGATTACACCTCGAACAATAAAAAAAGACGGTCTGTAGTTCTCGGTGGGTACACCTCGAACAATAAAAACAAGCGGCTGGGAGCTTGCCCCGCCCGGCTCCTCGGCGGGGCTTGCCCCGCCCCACTGGGCGGGGTTCTCGGCGATTACGCCTCGAACAATAAAAAGTGACGGCCTTGCCCCGTCTAAAAAAGGCGGGGCAAGTTACAGTTTTTTTACAGGTGGGAAAAGCGTCTTATTTTTAAGATATTTTTTATCCACAGTTTATGGAGTAATCAATCTGTTTTTATGGTAAAATAAAGCTGTTGTTAACCTCATAGTAAATGGAGGGGAGTTATTGTAGGTAAATATAACAAGAAAACACTGCTCGACGAGAAGATAAGGCGGGTTCAAAATAGTACACGCACTCTTTTTCCGTTTATGATTCCCGTACACGAGTATTTTCGTGAACACTCCAAGGTGTATTACCGTTGGCACACCTTTGGTTTTATGAAAGTATTTCACTGGTTCCTTTTGGTTTTGTTTTTAGCAGGTACTGCCACCGGTTTTTTCCTTTACGGCATACCAGCCACCCCTTCCGCTAAAGCGGCTGTTTCTATGACAGCCTTGACCTCGGGAGCATCGGGAGTTGGCGCATCTAGCGCAAACACTGCTAGCATTTCACCCTCATCCAACGCTCTAGTTCTTTTATGGGTAGAAAATAGAATATCTTCTGGTACCCCAGGTACACCTACGGCTTCGGGTAACGGTTTAACGTGGATACAAGTTGCCACTGTTACTTTTAACACAACAAGCACGTCCCTGTCTCGCTTGACATTGTTTAAGGCACTGGGTGCCTCGCCTACCTCGGGGGTGGTAACTATAGACTTTGGCGGAGCTCCCCAGGGTAACTTTGTGTGGAGTGTTGCGGAATATACTGGTGTTGACACCTCTACGCCTGTGGTGCAATACGCTACAAACCGTGCCGACTCCGCCGCCTCTCTTACCGTAGCTCTTTCTTCGTTTAGTTCAGCTAGCAATGCGGTTGCCGCCGGTTTTGGTGCTAACGTAAATGTAACAATTGATCATGATTCTGGTTGGACAGAGATTCACGATTTTATCGGTGCTATGATGCCTGGCTACACCAGGTTGGAAACGCAGTGGTACAATGGTAACGATACTTCGGCAATGGGAAGCATGGCTAGTGGAACTGCAAATATGGCAGGTATTGCGGTAGAAATTGGTGCAAGCGGAGGAGGGGGAATAGCCGATACTTGTTACTGGGTAGGAGATACAAACCCTGCGGTGTGGAACGATGCAACTCACTGGGCTAATTCTAGCGGGGGGACCGGTGGTACCTGTAACGGCGGGTTTGTACCAGATTCCGACGACGATGTGATTTTCGATGGCAATGGCACTAACGAGGTAACGGTGAATGCCGATATCGATATCAATTCCCTTACTATGACCTCTGGCTATACAGGCACATTTGATAACGCTACCAACGATAAAGCGGTAGCGGTGGCGGGTAATGTAACTATGGACAACGCCAGAACAGATATGGGCGATGCCACATGGACAGTAGGGGGTAGTTTCGATAACCAGCATGTTACCACATTTAACAAGAATGCTTCCACGGTAACTATGACGGGTACGGGTAAAGAGATAATTTCTAACACTAGGTCTCTTCATAACTTAACTATTGCCAACGGTGCCTCGGTTTCCCAGCCTACTTCTTCTGCCCATGTTCAGGTTCAAGATGGTATTTTTCGTGTTATCGGTACTTACTCTATTGCAAGTGGCAAAAACACTTATGTTCATGGCGCAGACCTTAAAGTTTCCTCTTCTGGCTCTATCACAGGTGACGGCACCTTGAAAATAGCCGGCACTGCGAAAATTTCACAAAAAGATGGCGTAATAGATGTCGCCAATCTCCATATTTTCGATGACCACAGCGCTTCTTATCCCATAATTGCTACTACTTACGAATCAGCTAATGTCCATATTTACAACAACGACCCCGTTAATTATGGCTGGGTGCCCTCGGCGGGCACTTATACATTTAACGGCAATGTTACTTTTACTGGTAACACGGTTAGCACTAATGCCTACACTATCGACAACTCTGTTAATAACCCAAATTTTGTCTTTAAAAAGCATGTTAGCCTTAACGCAGGTACTGCCTCTACCATAAACTGGACCAAGGGCACCGGCACCATTACTTTCTCTGGTACTCAATCCGACCAAAGCACCTCTGTGAGCCACTGGCTTATGAACGATAATGCGGCTAGTACAACCGTTAGCGATGTACTTGGCAATAATAACGGCACATTCAGCGATGCGACAGGCAACCCAAATACGAACACCCACGGCGTCGCAGGCAAAATAAATGGTGCCTTAACTTTCGACGGCACAGACGATTTTATAGTGGTGCCACACGATAGTAGCCTAGCGCCAACAACCATGTCTGCTTTTCTTTGGGTTAATGCCGACAATTGGGATGCGACCACCGCCACATCCTTGTTATCAAAAAGAACAGCGCCTTCTTCGGGCTATTTCTTCTTTGTGTTAAAGGCAGATGGTCATGTTTATGTCGATATAAACAACAGCACGCAAAGTCGTTTTGACACGGGCTACACACCGCCAACTGGCCAATGGGCTCACCTTGGCTTTACCTACGATGGTCACTTTGTAAGATTCTATGTTAATGGTCAACTTTATAGTACCTCAACCGATTTTAACAAAACTTTGGCTTCTTCTAGCTCTAGTTTAACGATTGGGAGTAACTCTTCTTCTGGCGGTTATTTATTCGATGGCTTGCTCGACGATGTCCGTATTTTTAATAGCGCTATTTCGGGAAATGAGGTGCAATACATTTACAACTCTACTGTTGGTACTGAATACGGGGTTTATTCGCAGACGGCGAATTTTCTTAGCAAAAATGTAGAAGATATTGTTGTTAATAATACTGCCGGTACTGTTGCCCTCTCTGCCAATGGTGTTACCACCGACAGCTTAACCGTTGCTAATGGTGCAAAGTTTGACCTAAATGGTAAAAACCTAGGCTATGCTTCAGCTTCTTCTACCAACAATAGTGGTACCATCCGCCTCCAAGGTAACGAAACATTAACTAATATTGCTAACCTCGATACAGACTCTGGCACTGTTGAATACTATGGCACAGGAAATTATAGTGCCTTACCCTACACGGGTAACTACTACAATATTAGCTTTACTGGTACTGGATCTTATACATTGCCTACTAACCTTACAGTAGCTAATGACTTCACTTTGAATAGCTCCACTCTTACTGCTCCCTCTGGTACTCTTACAGTAGGAGGAGACTTTGCTAATACCTCTGGTACTTTTTCTCATAACAACGGTACTCTTGCTCTTAATGGTACGAATCAAACTATCTCGGGTAGCACAACCTTTAATAACTTTACTAAAACCACCTCTTCTGCCGATACTCTTACCTTTACTGCCTCTTCTACTCAAACCATCGCTGGTGCTCTAACTCTTCAAGGTACCTCTGGTAACCTTCTTACTCTAGTCTCCACTAGTCCCGGTACACGGTGGAACATTGTTAATGCTGGTGATGCAGAATCTGTGAGCTATGTTGATGTACAAGATTCTAATAATACTGGACCAACCATTAGTGCAACAGATTCTGTTAACTCGGGTAACAATATCGGCTGGTTGTTTTCTGTTGCGGGGCAAATTACTATAAGTGGTACCATTTACACCGACGAAGCAACCACTCCACTTGATTGTAGTGGTACC
>DBQW01000015.1:0-13065 GCA_002305395.1 Candidatus Berkelbacteria bacterium UBA1384
CCTAAAAAGGCGGGGCAAGCTACAGCGTGAGTTCCAGTATCGACGGTTCAGAGTTCTCGAGATGGCACTCCGTGCGTTCTCTCGAACAATAGAAAGTGACGGCTGGGAACTTGCCCCGTCCGATTCTCCGGCGGGGCTTGCCCCGTCCGGTCTCGGCGGGGTTCTCGGCGCTCTGCGCCTCGAACAATAAAAAACATGCCTCATTTTTCTCAATAAAAGGTGAAAATTTACATTTTCTCTTTTTAACTTTACATTATAAGTATGAATTCTTTTTTGCATATTTTTAGCAGCGCACAAGTCAACAAGGAAACCGTTAGTTACCTTAGTGCAAAATACAAGTGGTCGCAAAGATTAGAAGTTTTTGATGCCGCCAGCCTTGACATCAAAACATTGCGTCAGTTTTTAAATTTTGCCGCCAAGAAACCAATCGACAATGTTGATATATATCTTGTCATTTTTCGCGCAGAGTATATGAGTCGAGAGGTGGTCAACGCACTTTTAAAAATTATCGAAGAGCCACCAAGCTATCTTTTTATTCACCTAGTCACCACAAGTGAGCATAAGGTTATTGAAACGATGGTCTCGCGTTGCCAGCGTATTCGCCACAATTTCGATAATACGACAAGCGATAAATGGGACTGGCAAAATATGGATTTAATCGCGCGCATGGAGTGGGCTAGGGAGCTAGCGACAGATCCGGAGATGGAAAAAAAACTCGCGTATTGGCTCGAGGAGGAAACGCGTCTTCATAACTGGAGGTTGGCAGGCGCTCTTAGTAACCTGCTTCACACCCTAGCTAAGAGCAACGCCAATAAACAGCTCCAGCTCGAAAATTTTGTTATAAAAAACAGTTGTTGACAGCGGGGAAAAATACAGGTCTAATTAAGTCATGTGGTACCCTATAATATTTGTGCTCAGCGTGTTTTTAATTTTGGTAATAGTTGTTCGGCGCGCAATGGTTTTGGGTGTGGGAGAGGTAGATGGTGAATACGGTGACGAAAAAGAAGAGAGTAACACCAATAGTACCTCACTACCCAACAATCCCGGAGAGACAACAAGTACTATGCAAAAATGGCTCAAAGCAGAGGAGCTCTACAAAGAAAAAAAATATTTTGCGGCGGAAAAATGGTATTTTGACGTTGTTCGTATAGATCCCAACCACGACCGCGCCTTTGCTCGTCTTGCCACTATCGCTATGACACAAAAACGCTATTATGCGGCAATCGATAATTTTGAACGAGCATTGTCTATTGCCCCCAACACTCCAACGAGGCAGTTTAATTTAGCCCTCGCCTATTTTCTTGTTGGAGAAAAACAAAAAGCTCACATCTACATCGAAAAAGCGCTAAGCGCCTGTTCAGACAAAGAAAATTACCTCCAGCTAAGAGATAAAATAAAAGAACTGCCCTAGTACACACCACGCCTTGGCAGGGCCAAGAGGAATCGAACCCCTACCTCCGGTTTTGGAGACCGGCGTGCTACCATTAGACTATGGCCCTTTCAAGGCGCGGTGTGCTATTTACTTTTTTTCGTTTCTTTGTGCGCAGTGTGCTTATTGCAACGGGGGCAATGCTTGCTTAACTCAATCTTTTCGGGGTTTGGCCCAGATTTTTTATGTGTCCAGTAATTACGACTCTTGCACTGAACACACTCCAGTGCAACTTCGTTCTTCTTCTTTTTTGCCATAACATTTCCTTTCTAATTCGTGGAGCCCGGAAGAGGATTTGAACCTCCGACCTACTCCTTACCATGGAGTTGCTCTACCCCTGAGCTATCCGGGCAGTCGATCGATTCCTGCAAGTGGTGCTGGGGGAGGGATTCGAACCCCCGAAGGCAGAGCCGCCTGATTTACAGTCAGGTGCGTTTGACCACTTCGCTACCCCAGCAACAAAAGGTGGAGCCAACGGAGGGATTCGAACCCACGACCTACTGTTTACAAAACAGTTGCTCTACCCCTGAGCTACGTTGGCCTAACTACTGCAATATACCATAAAACGCCACCTTTATCAATAATGTGTTACGGTCCATAATATATCGACTTTTGGGAGCCTATAAATGCATTAATAATGTATCGCAATAGCATTGGTGCATTTACTTCGATACTGGGAAGTATCGAAGTAAATGCAACTTAATATGAGGTAGCGTGGAGCTTTTTTTACTGTTCGAGGCACGGAGCGACGAGAACTATCAACCGTTAGTACTACACCTTACGTAGTAGTTCTCACTGCGTTCGAACAGTAAGAGGAGGCAACGGTCGCCATTATTACCGTTCGAGAGAACTGCGCGGAGTGCCATCTCGAGAACTCTGAACCGTTGATGTTGAAACTGACGTTGTAGCTTGCCCCGCCTTTTTAGGCGGGGTTCTCGCTCTCGCTCGAACAGTAAAAAACTCTCACTGTGTTCGAACGGTGAAGATATAGCGGGGCTTGCTCCGCATTTTTAGCTATTGCTACTTATTTGCTATAATAAATTTATGGAAACAGAAGACAAAGAAATTATATGCAAAGAGTGTGGCTTTGTCTTTGTATGGACAAAGGGCGAGCAAGATTTTTTTGTTGAAAAAGGGCTCACTAATACCCCTAGTCGGTGCCCAGTTTGTCGTAAAAAAAAGAAAGTACGCCACACCTTTACCAACAACTACAATATCACTTGCGCAACCTGTGGCAAAAAAAGTACCTCTCCTTTTAAACCAGAACAGCCGAAAAAAGTACTCTGTCAAGAATGCTTTTTAGCGCAAGAAAAAGAACAGGCAGATTAAAACAAGCTTGTTTTACCTTTGAGCGTCCTAATACAACGAGTGCACAAAAGTATACCTTCTTTTTTCTGCAAATTTGGCTTGATAGTACGCTTTGTTCGATGTTGCGAGTGAGGGCGATTGTAACCACTAGTAGCGGTTTTACCACACACCTCACACCATCGATTAAGCGCTGTACCTGACAGATGCTTGACCTTCATAATAAGCTCCATTATCATAACTATGGTAACATAGAAAAAATAGAATATCAATAACTATGCTCGAGTTAATACAAACCAGTCCCCTTGCTTTTTTGGTAATAATAGGAGGACTTATAATTGCTCTAGCCTTCCACGAGGCAGCGCATGCCTTTGTAGCCTATAAATTAGGCGACAGTACCGCAAAAATGGCCGGTCGCCTTACAGTCAACCCCTTAAAACACCTAGACCCTTTTGGCACATTGGCGTTGATTTTTTTTCGTTTCGGCTGGGGTAAACCAGTGCCAGTCAATCCCCGTAACTTTAAAAACCCTGCCGTAGGCAACCTCCTTGTTGCCCTTGCAGGACCAGCAACAAATATATTGATTGCCCTAGTGCTTGGTGGAATAACTTTTCTTCTTCCCCCCAATTCGCTTTTAACTTTAGTTATTTCCACGGTTGTTTACATCAATATTCTCCTTGCTTTTTTCAACCTACTCCCCATTCCCCCACTCGACGGATCAAAGATTTTAGGGCTATTTTTAAGCGAAGAAAGTGCGTATGAGCTAGAACGCATTGGACCGATGATTCTATTAGTTTTTATTTTGCTCGTTAACACTACATCTTCTACGCTCCTCTTACAGTTCCTAAATTTAGTCAACCGCCTTACTAACCTAATTACAGCGTTCTAACCTCAAACACGTACCAAGGGTGCTAAATATGGTACAATACAAGCATAAACTCTTTTATTGCTATCGGTTATCTGCTAGCCTATGTGGTGTTCGGGGAGTAGCATAGTTGGTCTAATGCGCAGGGCTGGGGGTCCTGAGATCGGAGGTTCAAATCCTCTCTCCCCGACCAAATTGCACCCCCTGCCGTAAGTGAATTAGTATTTTTATTTAGCAAATGCCCGACAAACAAAATAATTTAGAAGTTCTATATACTCGCCTCACCCATGCCGAGCGGTTGCCCGACCGTTTTTTAACAAGCCAGGCCTACAGCACAAGCGACCCCGAGAGTTTACACAAGGGAACCATTTTTGGACAAATTGAAATCCTTAACCCATGGTTTCCTACTTCGCAAATTGGACAAACTATCATCAACACTGCCATTCGCGAATATTATCGCTCAACTGACGCAAACGATCTAAACAATTTCGAAGGTGCCCTAAAAAAAGTTAACGACACCTTAGCCCAGGTAACACAAAGCGGTGAAACAGAGTGGGTAGGCAATCTTCACGGCATTCTTATGCTTATTAGCGGGAAGGATATTTATATTTCGCAAACGGGAGCAACAAACGCTTATCTTTTTCGCGGGCAACAAATAAACCATATTACCGAGGGATTAGATGATGCAAGCGACGCCCACCCACTAAGAACCTTTGGCAATATTATTAGCGGCACCCTAAACGAGGGCGACAAAGTTGTTATTGCGAACCATGCTTTTAGTGAAGCAATCACCCTCGAAGAAATGGGCTTAACTTTGCTCAATAACCCCCCCTCTCTTGCAGCACTCGAGTTTGCCCACATGGTAAAAAGAGAAAAGGCAACACCGGCAGAGGCAATTATTATAGAAGTTACTACCAAAGAGGAGGTCGCCTCTTTATCCCTCGAAGAAAAAAACGACACCGTCTATCTCGACAGGGGGAATATAGGTACGCTGTGGCAAAAAATAGGAGTAGTAAACGCATTCAAAGATGGCGCAACACGAAGCAAAGGTGGTAGCAATAGCACGTTTACTAAAATAACAAAAGCTAGCGCTACCGTTCTTCGCTCACTGCGTAGTGCCGACAATTTTTTCGATAAAAAAATAAAACCACCAGTGCAGAAAGTGGTAAAGTCTTTATACAAAACCGTATCAGGTGGTGTAAAAAAGTGTTACCAAAAATTAACTCGTGGTCGAGAAACAAAGGCAACACGTCTTGCCTCCTCTTTTGCAAAACGCCTGTCTTCTTTCTTTGCAAACATTGCGCGCCTTTTTAGCTTTGGTGGTCAAGCGGGTATGGCAAGTAGCTCACGTCGCTACGGTATATGGGGTGCGGCACTGATTATCGTTTTAATTATCTTGGTGCTTGTTACTCGTATGCAGCCACGTCCCGCGGGCACAGAAAACGACGCCAAACTGCAGTCAACTGTGGACGACCTCACAAGTCGCCTTAGTCGCATTAAACTACTTTCCGCCTACAACGACAAATCGGTTGCTTTGGAAGAAATAGGTAGTATTATTGAAGAAATTAATTCTTACGGATCGCCCCAGGATCTCCCTCCCTCCCTTAGTAATGTGCGCACACAAACTATTTCAGAACTTGGTGCACTGACTAATACCAAAAACCTAGAAATGGAGGAGGTTGTCGATTGGGGAGGTCGCCCCTTTATTGCAGGCTTCGAAAACGAAAGCTATGCTCTTAATCAATACCTCGTTACAAAAGTCCCCAGTAATGAAAATACAACCATAAACGATATCGACACGCTTAAGACCATCGCCATAGATCGCAACGATAAAAACATTTATTTTTTGGCAGACAATAATATTTATCTCTTTAATAGTAAAAACAAAAAAACGGACGCTGTTAAGCTTTCCGCGGGCAAGTGGCCCACTGCTCACAGTTTTGATTTTTTTGATGACAATTTATATTTTCTCGACAAAATTAACGGAGCACTCATTAAATTTACCAAACAAGCAAATGGCTTTAGTGAGGGCAACGAATATGGCAAGCCAGAGGGAGAAGAACTAAAGAGGGCCGTTGACTTTGCTATCAATGGCAAGCTGGTAGTACTTTTTGAATCTGGTGATATTGTCCAATATACAAGCAATGGACGTAGTGCCGTGCAATACGGTAACCTTCCCGCCGACGGTTTTATTAAAAATCCGCAAAGAATATTTGCCGATCTGGACTCCCCTAATATTTTTGCTCTACACGAAGACAAATGGATCAATGGCTTATGGCGCCTTAGCAAATTCACACGTAGCGGAAGTTATGTTAGTAGCTGGTTCTTGCCAGAAAAAGGGCAAGACTGGGAGGCGGTTGATCTAGATATTGACAGTGCCACAATGTGGATTATTACTAGCCACGCAATTGGCAAAACAAAAATATAGAGCCTATATCTCTTCTGGTGCCTCTATCCCTAGTATATTGAGGCCACACTTAATTGTTTTTGCTCCCGCCAGCAATACTGCCAGACGGTGTTTTTGTGTACCTATGTCGGCTTTAAGTACAGGATATTTTTCGTAGTAACTTGTCAGTAGAACCGATAATTCATATATATAAAGAGCAAGAATATTGGGCGACTGACTTTCTGCGGAGGAGGCAATTATTTCTGGGAATTGTGCAACTTTAAGAGCGATAACTCTTTCCTCGTTATTGAGCTTTTTATTTAGGAGGGGCTGTACTTTTGCCTTGCGACCAACAGATTTAAGGCGCGCGTAAGTGTATTGTAGATAGGGGGCACTGTTGCCATCGAAAGAAAGCATTCTATCCCAATCAAAATTAATTGTGGTCGTACGGTTGTTTTGCAAGTCATTATATTTTATTGCTCCAATCCCAATGGCGTGGGCAATTTTTTCCTTTTGTCCCTGCGGTAGGTGGGGATTTTTTTTATTAATTACGGCAAGAGCGCGCTTTTCTGCCTCCTCCAGGACAAGATTAAGAGCGATATAACGACCCCTTCTTGTGCTCATTGTCCCTTCTTTAAGCTTAATTAAGCCATGAGGAGCATAAATAAGATTTTGGCTATGGACCCACCCTGCGCGGCGAGCGATGGTAAAAAGTTGCTTAAAATAAAGACTCTGCTCGCTACCAACGTGGTAAATTATACTATTTGCTTTCATAATTTTAAGACGGTAACGTAAGGCAGCAAGATCGCGCGTCATATATAATGTCGCGCCATCTTTCTTGACAATGAGAGCGGGGGTAATATCTTTGTCTTGAAAACGCACAACAAGAGCGTCTTCACTTTCTGTAGTGATTTTTTTCTTTTTTAATTCATTTACAACCTTGGGTGCAAGTGCAATATATTCACTTTCTCCTTTTTCTAAATCGAACTTTACACCAAGTTTTTTATAAACGGCACGAAACTCCTCCATACTCCAATTGGAAAACCTTTTCCATAACCGCACTGCTTGCTCATCTTTATCTTCTAGCTTCTTGAACCAGTAGCGAGCTTTGTTAAGGATAGTGTCATCAATTTCTGCTTCACTGTGAAAGCGTACATAAAGGCGCAACAATTCATTAACGGGATCTTGCGCCACCACTTTCTCGCTCCCCCATTTATTAAATGCATAAAGGAGCTTTCCAAACTGTGTCCCCCAATCGCCAATGTGGTTAATACGTATAACTTTATGTCCCAGCGCACTGTAACAATTAGCAACAGCATCGCCAATGATGGTGGAGCGAAGATGTCCCACCCCAAACGGCTTCGCAATATTAGGAGAAGAATACTCAACAAGCACTCTTTCTTTTTTCGCAATATAATTGCGCAATGGCACCCGCCAAGGTTTTTGCAGTAGTTGCGCCAAATAATTATCGCTTAGCTTAAAATTAATAAACCCCGGCTCGCTTACACTAACGGCAGTTATCGATTCTGGGAGCTTGAGATTCTTTATCATCTCTTGTGCCACCGCCATAGGTTTTTTCTTTTCTTTTTTGGCAATCTTTAAAGCGATGGGCGAGCTTAAATCGCCATAATTTAAGTTCTTATTATACTCGACATCAGAAAAGCCTAAAGATTTTGCAATTTCTTGTTTGGGGTATTTTTTCATTTTAAGATATAGCTTTTACGGCGACCTATAGAGATGATATCTCCTTTTGCAATAGCACTATTGAGCTCGTCCAATGAGATGGGCTTGCCGTTAACCTTAATTCCACCCTGCTGCGCAAGGCGACGAACATTACTGCTAGATTGCTCTTTTTCTACAAATAAAATAGCTTGTAGTACGGTAGTGCATTTACATGAGAAAGGTTTCGCGGCAGGCAACTCTCTGGCAGAAAAAATACGTTCGAAGTGAGCGCGCGCCACCTCTTCATTTCCCTTGTGAAAAATAGAGACTATCTCTAAGGCAAGTTGCTTTTTAACCTCCATTGGGTGACCACTGCCAATTGCCTTTTTTAGTGCGCTAACCTTCTTGTTTAGTATTAGGTCTGCATACATTGCCGTAAGCTCATCGGGAATAGACATAATTTTACCAAACATATCCTCTGGTGTATCGGTAAAACCAATATAATTGCCAAGGCTTTTACTCATTTTGCGTTTGCCGTCAGTGCCTACCAAAAGGTCAAAAGTAATGACATCTTGCGGTTCTACACCCATTTTTTTCTGGAGGGAACGCCCCGCAAGAATATTAAAACGTTGGTCCACGCCTCCTAGCTCAACATCGGCTTTAAGCACAATAGAGTCGTATGCTTGCATAATAGGGTACATTGTTTCGTGCATCCCCAACGACAAGCCACTTTTTATTCTTTTGCTAAAATCATCACGCTCAAAGATATAATTTGCGGAGAATTTTGCCATAATTTCAAGCCACTCCGCGAGTACCATTTTTTTGTACCATTCGCTGTTGTATCTAATTTCTATTTTAGTAGTGTCGAGTACCAACGAAACCTGGTCAATATAGGTTTTAACATTTTTCTTGACTTGCTCGGGCGACAAAACAGGGCGTTCCGTTTTCCTTCCCGATGGGTCACCAATCTGTGCAGTAAAATCGCCAACGAGAAAAATTACCTTGTGCCCAAAACGCGCAAATGTATCAAGTTGCTTGAGAATAACGTAGTGACCGAGGTGAAGGTCTGGTGAGCTAGGATCTACACCAAACTTAACGCGCAACTTCTTTTTGCTACGCAAGCGTCGCTCCAAAGAGCTGCGATCGATAATATCTCGTGCCGACGAAAGAAGAATGTTTTTCATAGCAATTTTTGTCTAATTTCCCTTAAATTTTACATTTTTTTATGATATACTGCAAATATGAAAAAAATATTCCGTTCGCTAAGAAGAGCGCAAAGAAACCTCAGGAAGGGATATTGGAAGCTCCGCTTACCAACAAGGCTTAATAAAAAGAAGATATGGCGCTATTTACTCTATGGCGTTGGCGCGTTCTTGTTGTTTATAGTCTTTTTATTTATATGGTATTCAAAGGATCTCCCCACTCCGGAAAAATTAGCGGCGCGCAGGGCAACAGAAAGCACAAAAATATTCGATAGAAACGGCGATCTACTGTACACTACCGGGGAAAAAAGACGAACGGTTATTGAAGATAAAGATATGCCGGTGTATATTCGCCAAGCGACAGTGGCAATTGAGGATAAAGATTTTTACAAACATCACGGATTAGATTTTTCTGGGATTTTCCGCGCACTTATTGTTGATGTTACCAGTGGAAGTCGCGCCCAAGGCGGAAGTACTATTACGCAACAATTTGTTAAAAACGCTCTTTTATCACCCAAAAAAACTTTTACACGCAAAATAAAAGAAGCAATTTTATCAATTGAGCTCGAACAAACAAGAACGAAAGAAGAAATACTCACCTTGTATCTTAACGAGATTCCTTACGGTGGTAACGTTTACGGTATCGAGGAAGCATCGAAATACTACTTCAATAAAAACGCTAAGGATATTACTTTGTCCGAAGCAGCTACGCTTGCCGCTCTACCTCAGGCGCCAACCTATTACTCTCCTTTTGGTAACCACACCGACGCATTATTCGCACGCAAAGCCCGCGTTTTAGAGAATATGGTAAGCATGGGCTATATTACCCAGGAAGAGGCCGACGAAGCAAAAGCATCTGCCCCCAATAGCCAAGAACAAAACTTTGTTAAGCATAGGGATAACATAAAGGCACCTCACTTTGTGCTTTACGTCCGTGAACAGTTAGTAGCGCTTTATGGGGAACAAATGGTCAACGAAGGCGGTTTGCAAGTTACCACCACCCTCAACAGTGAACTCCAGGCTATAGCTCAATCTTCGATCGATAAAAACTTTAACAATGTTACCGCTAGGGGCGGAAGTAATGCCGCCTTGGTTTCCGTTGATCCCAAGACAGGACAAATTCTCTCTATGATTGGAAGCAAAGATTATTTTGACACCGAGAAAGATGGCAACGTCAATGTTACCCTTGCTAAAAGGCAGCCCGGCTCTTCGTTTAAGCCTATCGCCTACGCCACCGCTTTTAAGGGACAATATAACCCTGCAAGTACAATATTCGACCTAAGAACTGATTTCGGGGGTGGTTATGTACCAGAAAACTATAACGGGCGCACTAATGGCCCTGTTTCTATTCGCTACGCCCTCGCTAATTCTCTTAATATTCCGGCCGTTAAAATATTGTCGCTTGCTGGCATTGAAAATACTATTCAAACCGCGCGAGACCTTGGTATTACTACCTTAACAGATCCTAAGCGTTACGGTCTTGCGTTGGTCTTAGGAGGTGGCGAAGTTAAACCGCTAGAGCTAGCTGGTGCTTACGGCACCTTTGGCAACAGTGGTAAATTTGCCGCCACAACGCCATTTCTTAAAATTCAAGAATCGAATGGCAAAACTATATACGAATACGAAGAAGGCTCTAATGTTAAACAAGCACTGGACCCACAGATTGCCTACGAAATTACTGATATTCTGGCAGACAACAACGTAAGACGCTCTGTTTTTGGCAACGCTCTTACTGTACCTAATTACAAGGTGGCAGTGAAAACTGGTACCACCCAAGAGTTTCGCGACGGTTGGACAGCCGGCTACACCCCAAATCTTGCCACGGTAGTGTGGGTGGGTAACAACGATAACACCAAAATGAAACCCGGCGCCGACGGTTCGGTGGTTGCCGCCCCGATCTTTAGAAACTATATGGCACAAGCGCTTCCCAAACTACCAAGAGACGAATTCGAAAAACCAAGCGGTATTCAGGAAATAACAGTAGAGAAATTTTCTAACAAGTTACCAACAGAACATTCTCAAGAACTGATCAAGGATATTTTTGCGCAGTGGCAAGTGCCAACAACAAAAGATGATGTTAATACGGTAGTAAGAGTAAATCGCTTAAACGGTCAACTTGCGACCGGCTCCACACCACCCGAGCTTGTCGAGGAAAGAGTTTATCGTAACATACGCTCAGAGCGCCCCACCTACCCCAATTGGGAGGGTCCTGTCCGCGCATGGGCCGAGGCAAACGGTTTCTTTGGTCGCCCCCCTCAAGACGAGGATTATTCTTACGATGGAAAACGACCAACAATTAGTATTACTAGCCCCGCCCAAGGTACAACTTATAATGCGGGAGCGCCGGTTGCCGTTTCTGCAAACGCTAGTGCAGGAAATGGCGTGCGCGAGGTTATCTTTACCCTGGGTAATCAAAGTGCGAGCGATAGTTCTGCTCCTTATTCTGCAAATTTAGACACGACAGGTTTTGCACCGGCGGACTATACTTTAACCGCAACCGTTTACGACAACAATGGAGTAGCCACGTCGGTCAGTACTACCATTGTTATATCGGCTTCGAGCCATAGCCAAAGCAATATTACCACATCTGGTATTACCTCAAATAGTGCAACAATAAGCTTTAATACATCTCTACCTACTACGGCCTATGTTCGCTATGGCATAACATCAGCTTCGCTTAGTTTAAGCAAACAAAGTCCGGTAAATGCTACAGCTCATTCAATAGAGCTAACAGGACTTACTCCCAACACCAAGTATTTTTTCCAAGTTGTCTCGACCGCTGGCTCCTCCACTGTTACCTCTTCGGTTTACACCTTTACGACAAAATAATTTGCTCGTTCTCTTTTCGGGAAGAGATTTCCTTGGATTGTATATTGTACCTTTTGAGGTGTGCCTGCCGAGAATTACTTTTTATCGTTCGAGGCGTAATCGCCGAGAACTGCAGGCGCTGATACTGGAACTTACGCTGTAGCTTGCCCCGCCTTTTTAGGCGGGGTTCTCACTCCGTTCGAACAGTAAAGGGTATGGCGGGTAGTTCTCGCTTTCGCTCGAACGGTAAAGGAGGTAACGGTCGTCACTTTTTATCGTTCGAGAGAACCCCCAGCCGCCATTTTTATTGTTCGAGGCGCAAAGCGCCGAGAACTACCTATCGTTAGTACTGAAACTGACGCAGGAGTTCTCGCTTCCGCTCGAACAGTAAAGAGGGTAACGCAGATTCTCGCTTCTATGCTCATCTTTGGCTAAACGTTATCCTTCAACAATAGCGTTTGCTACATTTACTTCGATACTTCCCAGTATCGAAGTAAATGCACCATAATTGAAGTGATGAGGGGTTTATTTTAATTGTTCGAGGTGTACCCACCGAGAACCCCGCCCGGTGGGGCGGGGACAAGCCCCGCCGGAGATTCGGACGGGGCAAGCTATCAACCATTAGTGCTGGAGCTCACGCAAATAGTTCTCATCGTTCCGCCTACGGCGGATACTCTTCGAACAGTAAAAAAAATCTCGCTGCCGCTCGAACAGTAACAAGATTATCGTTCGAGGCATAATCGCCCAGAGCTAAATTTTCAAATAAAAAGAAGAGCCCTCTCTGCTATGCAGCGAGGGCTCACGTGACGTGACCTAGCGTGGACGCGGGCGAAAGCACCCCGGTCCTGGTGGACCTTTAGTCTGCTTGGCAATCAGTGTTGCGCATGGCTTCACAAAGCTCTGTGAGTCTCGTACGGAAGTGATCGAAAGCCAACCACTTGTTTTCTCGTGAAGCCCGGAACCGAGGGCTAATTCTCGGTGCAAGATCAACCAGCCACCACCCTCGTACCGGCACACAATCAGGTGCTCTAATCCTGTCCAGACGTACCACTCTTCCCGTAAACGACCCCCATCCTTGCGCGAAGAGCTGTTCGCCGGCAGAGTCGGCACCTGGTTAAGGGTCCGCATTATGGTCTCGACCCACCTCTCTACCGAACCGTAGTCCGTGATGCGGTCGCGGACAAAGGATGCACGAGTTTGGTCCTGGTCCTGGCCTGTCTGACAATCAGCATCACAAAGCTCGAGCCGTGCCCAGTTGCACTTATTGCGGCAACAACACATTGCACATATCCCCCCTCTTTTTAATCTGCTCTACGAGCAGAATACTAGCCACATAATGGCTAATATACTACCCATAAGCAGAATTTATTAAGGTACTTTTTTGTTGCATAAGCTATTTCCTGCAACT
>DBQW01000015.1:13107-26811 GCA_002305395.1 Candidatus Berkelbacteria bacterium UBA1384
GCTTGCCCCGCCTTTTTAGGCGGGGTTCTCACTCCGTTCGAACAGTAAAGGGTATGGCGGGTAGTTCTCGCTTCCGCTCGAACAATAAAGTGGTTACTGTTTTTTGTAAGCTAAAAACCAAAGAATGGGAAATACTATAACTTCTACTGCAAGCAAAAACCAGACCCACTTGGGATACTTTTTTGCCCCATTCTTCTTCGATACCCTTTGCGACAATGAGTTGTTAGCCCGCCCCATATACTCCCTTCTTATTTACAACCTCGAAAGTAGTAAAACCTTATCCCCCTATTTCTCCTGTAGCAATAATACCACCATAATCGCTATTTATAGTAAAAACCTCTTTTGTGGCATGGTTTAAGAGATAGAGATTATATTCTGTTTCTTTGCTTTTAGTATCATAATAGCTGGCAACAATAATAACATAGCTAGAACCAGAAAGCGGTAAGTACTTACTTATCCTAAATTCTTTAGGACCCCTAAGAAACGATGAGTTATAGACGATTGTTTCTTTTGCACCGTCGGTGCCAATTTTATACAGTCTAGCACCCTTATCATCTACCGGTTTTACCACATTATTGGGAGGTAATTGGTCTTTACACTGATCCGTGTTCATAGGCGTAGCATCGGCAATGAGTGTTTTATCATCAAGCCACGCTACAGTACCTACCGACAATGTATCATCTGTTAAATACTTTTTGCTTTCCTCGGAAAAAGCAGATGTGTAAATTCTCTCATACGACCCTGAACATTCGTAGTAAGAATGTTCCAGGGCAACAAGCATCTCGCCACTTGGGGAAATGCTAATATCGGGAGTGCCACCGCCGAGCGTAACCACCTCTCCTGTATTGACATTTAATTTCTGCAAAGAACCGCCGGACCCTCCTCCATAACCAAATACGAGTATATTTTCGTTATCTCTTGGAATTGCCTGGATGCTCCAAGGAGTAGCAAAAAGCGTCTTATTTTCTGGATATTTTTCTAGGTTAGAATATATCTTAGTTATTACGCTGGGGTTACTAACAGTTGTTTTGTAAATTGTGGAAGCTTCTAGCATTCTACCCTTGCCCGGTAATTCAGAATACTCTTCCCCAACAAGCAGATAAATTGTATTATTGCTACCAATTGCAACGCCCTCAACCTTATCTACCTCTATTTCTTTTGGCGCAATTTTTACTTCTTCTCGTGCAGCATATGCACGCGTAGCACCCAGTACTACTTTTTCAGCATTTTCCTTAATTTTATCTACCGGCACTAAATAGATACCGTCATCTTTTTTAACAGCAACAACGTCGTATTTGTTTAGTGCTTGCATTGTTTGTGTAGAAAGCGTGGCTACTTCTTCCGCGGGTGGCGCTTTAATTTGGTGCTGCCTAGATTGATTAATCCACCATAAAAGCAATAATAGAGACACCACCGCAAGCAAAAGCCAAACCCATTTAGGGAAATTTTTCGCCTCGTTTGGTTTTAGTGGCGTTTGCGGCAATGGATTGTTAGCCTGCTCCACACACCCTCCTTTTATCTAAATCTAAAAGTTACTTATGCCTAAAATGGATTATGTTTTAGCTCTTCGTAATCCCACAGGTGGTTGGGATCATACTTATAATTCGCTACTTCGAAACTGTTGCCGTTAAAACTATACTGTATAAACTCCATTCCGCCTGTTACACAAGTATGGCAATCGTCTTGCTCACTATGAACTGGCACTGCCACCACAATCTTGCCATTAAAAACAGCAAAGTGTGCCAAGCCTACATCGGGATACGATCGCTCTGTCCTTGCTTTAGGATAACGCCCCTCCGGATATTCTAGTGTATAATGATCGATAAACCCATTGTGCGCACTATACACCGCCGGATAAGAACCTCCTGACCCGCAAGCAGAAAAACTAACCACTTTATCCTTTGCACCATCCCCCGTTACGTCTTCATCTTTTACGCTATCGCATGCTTCGCTACTGCGCCGAGTGTCAACATCACTGCTGTCATACAGCGTTTTCATCTTAATACACTGGCTGTCTTTTTTACCGATATCATCGCCACTACTGTACTTATTAGTGTAGATACAATAATGAAAAATTTGCGCCAAATCCTTTTGCGCAACAGTAAAATCGCTCGCTTTTGCAAACCTTAGTGTATCCACTGTTTCCTTAAGAAGATCGTAATAATTTACAGATCCGAGGTTGCTGGTGTTCTCTTTTTCTGTGCCTCTAAGCGTATTAGTTGTAATGGTAACCAATATGTTGCCTCGCACTACGGTAAAACCAGTCGTTTCGTGGCTGCCATCGTTAATCTTATTCTCCCTGTAAAGTGTTATGCCGTTCTTGTTGGTAAAAGAAACATCCTTAAGTTCATTTCTCTTTGCCCTTTCCACCCAATTTAAAATACTGCTTCCTTCTGGTGAAAGAATTGTCTGCGTTATATCGACCATATTAACAAACAACGTAACCTTGCTAGAGTCGAAGGCTCGCTGTGTAAAGCTGTTTTCTTTACCGCTATAGTCATTTGCTACTACCTTTACCTTACTGGGATCATAATCAAGCACAACGCCCGTATAAGGATCCTTAAATGTTTCGAGAGTTGGCTTCGCCTCGTTAACTACTTCTTCCGACTGCGCTACCGATGTGCTTTTATTTTTTTGTGCGTAAACAAGATACGCTAACACCGCAGCCACCAAAACTAAAACAACAACTACCCACCAGACCCACTTGGGCACTTTATTTTCGTTATTTTGTAAGACTTGGTTATCGGTCGACATAATTCTATAACATCTTGATTAACGTCCGTTTTTGCAATATTTTTACATATGCCCAACGGCACCCAATATCAGAGACCCCATATTACCCGTTGAAATAGCTTTAACATCTGTTATCTGTGAATATCTCTGCCCTCCCATGCACCCGTTGTTGCAATCATTTGCAATAAATACTGGGGTTGGAGTACGCAGAACGTTGTATGCGCTTGTTCGTAGCACGCTGTCATATATCTGATAGGGACCGACATTACCATATTCATTTCTCCCAGTTGTGAGAACGCGATTATTTCTATCTACCAAAGTAATACTTGAAGAGCCCGCATCTATTAGTTTAATATTGCTTCCGCCCATCAGCTTCACGGGCTCCTTGTAACTGTCCTTGCCAAACTCTGTAGAGGAGGAAAACGCACTAGTATTACCCCAAACCCAAACTTGATCATCTTTATCTAGCGCTAGATATGCCCCGCTAGCAGACGCAGCCACACCTTTTGCTCGAGGCAACCCCTGCACCTCTGCCGGCGTAGGATTTTCTGGACCCCAGGTATATACAGTGCCATCAGTACCTAAGGCGATCTGGCTTGTTCCAGAAGTATCAACGCTAACAAAAGCCTTGGAGGGTAATTTTACTTTTAGTGGAGTATTAGAACTCCCCTTAAGCGTACCCTGTCCCAATTGTCCGGATTTATTGTCTCCCCACGCATACACCCCATCATGCGTTACCGCGTAACTAACATAGTGTCCTGCTGCGATATATTTAATATTGGTAAGATTTTTCACACCGATAATATTAGCCGAATCCCTATTAACACCATTACCCAACTGCCCAACACCGTTACCACCCCAACTATATATTTTTGTATTATTTTCGTTTGTGATAAGCGAGTGATCTGCACCAGCAGCAATCAAACCCACCTTCATATTGCTAATTTTGTATGGTCGGGTAATCGTATTAGCTTTTTTCCCATTGAGTGTTGCACTATTGTTGGCTTTCCCAAAGGCATAAACATAACCATCGTTCGCACGTACTAAGCCATGCTTCTCTAATATAGAAACGTCAGAAAAAAAGCCACGGCTAATCACGTCAAGATAGCCATAGCGTCCAATATTATCGGATTTACTATATTCTCCCTCATACCACTCATGATTACCCAGCGAAACCAACGCTGTTTTAGTCGGGGGGCGATCGGCTAGCATAGAGGCACCGATTTTGCCATATCTACCTAGCGCAAACACTGCGCCAACGACAACCAACAAAACAAAAGCTACGATAACAAGAATTTTTGTCGATTTAGCTTTCATTACCTTCCTCCTATTATTTTACTAGCCTTATTATACCATTTAACGCAGTTGCAACAATCTAGCTGTGGATAAAAGTTAACCAAAGTATAATTATATTCTAGCTGTTTGTTTTGGCGCTAAAAAGAACCTCTTTAATTGCCCCATCGATATTTTTGCTTTTTACAAACCGGTTATACCCCAAACTCGTCGCAGCCTTTTTCCTTAACTGTGCGTCAGAGGGCAGTATAACCTCACCAAGCAACCCTACTTCGCCAAAAATACACCAGTTAGCATCAACCGCCTTGTCGCGGTGGGCACTAACAAGAGCAAGGGCAATTGCTAAATCTACACTCGCCTCTCTTGCAACAAAACCAGCGGTTGCTTTTATAAATACATCAAAATTTCGCAAGCTTACTTTTGCTCTTTTTTCCAAAACCGCGAGGATTAACTCGAGACGCTGGGAATGAATGCCTACCGCAGAACGACGTGGATAGCCAAAAATCGTAGGTACCACCAGCGCCTGGACCTCCACTAAAAGTGCTCTTGTCCCCTCTATTACTGCCGTTATCGCCGAGCCAGGCAAATTTTTTTGCCTTTGCTCTAAAAACGCCTTTTCCGGATGTTGTACTTCTTTAATACCATCCTTCTCCATTTTCAAAAGCGCCACCTCTTGCGTTGAGCCAAAACGGTTTTTTGCGGAACGCAAAAGGCGTAAATCGTCACTTTCTACCTCCATATAAAAAACACCATCTACGATATGCTCCAATATTTTTGGCCCCGCGATATTTCCTTCTTTAGTGACATGGCCAACAATAATAAAACTAATACCACTCGCCTTTGCATACTTTTGTAACCCAAGAGCAATTTCGCGAACCTGCACCAAGCTCCCAGCGCTCGAGCTAAAAGATGGATCAAAAATCGTTTGAATAGAATCAATAACTACCACTTTTGGCTTTACTTTTTCCACGGTTGCCAATATAGTTGCAAAGTTTGTTTGCGCTAAATACATCACGCTATTTCCAGCTGGCTTAATACGTAACGACCTATCCTTAATTTGCTCCAGTGACTCCTCGGCTGTTACATAAAGAATAGGCTCTTTAATATAATGAGCAATGGTTAAAAGTAATGTTGACTTACCAACACCGGGGTTACCCCCAAACAAAAGCAAGGAGCCCCGGGCAAGCCCGCCTCCTAATACATTGCTCACCGCTGGCAAAGCAAATTCTATGCGAGAAAGGGTCGCGCTTTTTATTTCGCCAAGGCGATAAACTGGCGCGGGTTTTTCCGTGCGAGACGCGCCGCCCCCCTCCCTGTAATTACTATGCTCTACCTTGAACTCTTTTAATGTATTCCATGCTTTACATACAGAGCATTGCCCCATCCATTTTAAGGTTTCACTGCCACACTGCGAACAAACATAATAAGTTTCTTTGGACATTGAATTATTTTATATACGCCTTACCTAATACACGAACGTCAATATACTGCTTAACGTCGCCACGTTTTTCGCTATAAATATAACTCACCGCCTCCATCTGCGTATCGATTGCCTGAGTAATATCAAACTTAATCATAACATTATCACTCGTTAAAACAGCAATACTAAAGGTAGATTCGCCAACATGAATCTCTTCTATCGATTCGTTATTTATCTTTGCGGGTAGCTCATCGATAATTTTTTGCACTGTGGCAACGAAATCACTAGAAACAATTCTATTACCAAGCTCCACCGCAATACCACTGTCGTCAATTATCGGAAGATAACTTTCTTTTTTTCCTCCCTCTGCACGCTCGTAGGCGACTCCCGAAGTATCGATAAAATAATAGTTCTCTTTGCTTTGCCACACTATCGCCCTATCACGCTCCTCCACTCTTATTCTCAAGGTATCTGGCAAGCCTCTATAAATCGCCATTCGCTTAATGATTGGTAATTCCTTTTGCATATTCGCCACCAGCTCTTCCGTTTTTAACAGTAAAATATTTTTACCCTTTAGGGCCTCTATCTTTTCCACAACCGGTTCACTTGGTTCACTCTCGTAAACTATCTCCTTTACCACAAAGACCTGCGAAACAAAAAACCACCAAAGCAAAACAGCAAAGAAAAACAGAACTACTACCCACTTCAAGCGTACATAATCTATTTCGTAACGGCTATTGGGACGCTTTTCTCCACGCCTCTTTTCCGCCTTTTCGCCTTTTCTGCGCCTTAGATAAAAATACTCTAATGCCATAGTTATTCTTTACCAACTAGCTGATATGCCACCCTATAAATATCCGTTGCTCCCATTGTTACTATAACCTCTCGCTCTTTTTTATAGCTTTGTAAATAGTGTGTAATATTTTCATACGGGAGAGGCAGATAAAGGGCTTTACCTTTCTTTTTAGTGTTAATCTTGTTTACCAAATCTACGCTCGTAAGTTTACTTTCCTTATCTCTTCCCTGTACCTTAAAAATATCAGTAATTATCACCCGATCCGCCAGCGCCAAAACAGAGACAAAATCTTGGAAAAAATCCTCTGTTCTTTTTGCCTGATGAGGTTGAAAAACAACAGTCACCCTGTGTTTGGAATAATGTTTTTTTAGTGCATCTAAAGCCATCTTAATCTCTGTAGGGTGGTGTCCATAATCGTCGTATATTCTTGCTCCACCTACCTCCCCCACTAGTTCCATACGGCGTTTTGCACCTTTAAATGTAAGAAGAGCACGCCACGCTTCTTTGGGCATAATTCCCAATTGAGCAACGGCACTTGTTGCTAAATTCGCGTTTGAAAAATTATAATCGCCAAAAAAAGAATAATTGTTTTTTTCCAAACCCAAGGGCAGAGTTGGTTTAACCACTCTAATGTCCGTTCTTGTTTTAGAAATTTTTTCTAAAACCTTTTTTTCATAACTATTCTGTGCATCAAAAACCAGTGTCGCACTAACGCGAGAACGACAAATATATTCTGCAAAGGCCTCTTCTATTTCTTTAATTCCACCCTTAAAGTAGTCGAGGTGCTCCTTTTCGATGTTAGTTAGGGCAATAATATCACTTCTGAAATCGTAAAACGACCTGTCATACTCACAGGCTTCGATAACAGCAACACTGCCCCGCCCTAAAAAAGCCACATTGTTCCCTATGCCATCTTGCGGTACACCGATAAAGTAGGTAGGATCTAAGCCTAACTCTTTAAGAATATGAGCAATCATAGCCGTGGTTGTCGACTTGCCATGCATACCACTAACCGTTATTAGCTTTTTTGTGCTAACAAGGTCGGCAACAAAAGCAGATCTTTTAATTGTCGGTATACTAAGTGCTCGCGCTCTGTTTACTTCTACTAAGCCGGGCGCCCCACTAGCGACAGCGGCGGAAGAATAGATAACAGCATCGATGTTTTTTGTTATATTTGCTTTGCTATGCCCTGTTCTAGAAACATCTGATCCACTCACATTATGCCCCATTGTTTGCAATACTTTTGCAATACCGCGCATCGATACCCCCTCGCTTCCAACAAGATGAAACGTCTTTTTTCTTGCAAAATAATGTTGCTTTAACGCATCTTGCAAAAAATTACCGACCTGCTTTAATGCCATATCGGGCATAATGATGATAGGAGATGGCTTGGCGTTTGCGCATTTTGTGATTTTATTTTTTACCGCGTTGTATAGTTTTTCACTACTAAGTCCTTTTTCTTCGAGAAAGGAGATAAAAGGAAACTCTTGGCTCATCCATAAAGCATTTAATTTTTGATGGTCGCCCGTGGCGAGGGGCAAGGGAACGGCAATTGTTGGCGTACCCGTGTAGGCCACCTCCCAAAGACTTGTTGAACCAGCACGGCAAATAACCAACGATGCTTTCTTGATGTGCTGGGGTAAGTTGTCGTCCTCACCTAACAAAACAAGCTTACTGCGCACTTCTGCTTTTAACCTTACAAAAGCCTGACGATAATGATTGATATTTTGTGGCCCTGTAATATGGATAACATTGGCAATCGCCGTGAGCTCGACCCATAAAGAGGAAACTAGCTGATTGATTTTTTCCGAACCCTGGCTTCCTCCGAAAACTAAAATTGTTTTTTCTCGTCCCTTACCACTGTCATCGTTTTCGTAAAAATATGGATGGATAATTTGCCCACAATAGCGCAGACGACTTTTTTGAGGATCTGGCACATCGAACGTATCGGAAGGGAAAGCGGTAAGGACTAACGCCCCCCAATCGAGCGCCTTTCTGTTAGCGCGTCCTATTACAATATCCGATTCATGGACAACAATGTTAATTCCCAATATTCTCGCCGCCATAACGGTTGGCAACATTCCATACCCCCCCTTACCAAAAACTAAAGCGGGGCGATAAATAAGAAGCCAAAAAAACGCTTTTATAAAACCAAGGGCAAGCAAAAAAGGATCAAGGAAATTTAGCAAGGAAAAATAACTTCTTTTTTTACCACTGGGAATAATAATCTGGCGTACTCGTTCTTTTTTCCACACTCTTTTTTCCAAATCAGTACCGGTGCCAAAATAAACTGCATCAACACCCAGCTCGTGGCGCGCAAAATGAACTAGACTTACAATAGGCCACAAGTGCCCGCCCGTTCCTCCGCCGGTAAACACCACGGTCCTGTTCTTAATTTTTAACGCACTACTTTTCATATCCGTTTTTTGAAATATTTAACAATATCCCGACGGCCGCCATTGTTGCAATTAAAGATGATCCTCCCGATGAAATAAAGGGCAAAGGAACACCCGTTAACGGTAAAACACCAGAAAGGGCACCAATATTTACAAACGCCTGCAAAATAATCCATGTAATAATACCTGCCGCCAAAATCGTACCGAAGTTATCGGGCGCATTGCGGGCAATCCTAATACCACGCCACGCTAAAATTATAAACGCAATTATCACAAGAGAGGCACGTAAAAAACCCAGTTCTTCTGCGATAATGGCAAAAATAGAGTCTGTGTATGGCTCTGGTAGATAAAAGTATTTTTGTACTGATTTTCCCAACCCCAATCCCCAAAGTCCCCCTGAACCAATTGCGAGAAGCGATTGGTTAATATGATAACCAGAATCTAATGACTCCGCACTGGGATTTAAGAAAATTAAAAATCTCTCCCAGCGGTATTGCGAACTACGGATAAACGCTGCGAAAGCGGCGAGGGCTACCCCTCCTCCAAATAAAATTTGTGTATAAGATCCCCCTGCCACAAAAAAAGTTGCCACCGCAGTACCCGTCATAATCACCAAGGTTCCAAGGTCAGACTGTAAGCCAATTAAGAACAGAGAAATAATCGCAAGAACACCAATAACTGGCAAAATATTTACTTTTCCTGATCTTCCCGCAAACAAGCTAGAAAAATAAATAATCAAGGTGAGTTTAGCAAACTCCGAAGGTTGAAAACGAATAGGGCCGATGTCGAGCCAGCGACTCGCCCCTTTGCTTTCTTCGCCGATACCGGGGATCGAAACAATAAGCAATAAAATAATTGTTGCAAGCAGCATCCAGAGAGAATACTTTTGCCACACTCGATAATCGGTCGCCATTGTTATTGCCATAGCAATTACTCCAACCATTAAACTAAGTGCTTGGCGACCAACGAAATAATAGTTGTTATCGCCATCAAACCATTGAAAAGCAACGAGCGACGAAGCAGAGTAAATCATTAAAAGTCCAAACAATACTAGCGCCACCACGACAAGGAGAAAAACATAGTCGGGTCTTTTTGAATAACGACGGAATTTATCGAGAGAAGTGTTCATAAATTAATTTATTAAATTGCTGTCCACGCACTATGTAATTTGCAAATTGATCGAAGCTCGCCGCGCCGGGAGAAAAAAGAACCGTGTCGCCGCTTTTTGCGATTTTTTTTGTTTGCTGTAATGCCTCGGCAAGAGTAGACACTACGGTAAATTTAATTTTATTTTTTACGTCTTCAAAGAGCAAAGTTAATTCACGTCCTAAAGCGCCAAAAAGATAAACCATTTTAATATTTCTCGCTAAAGATAATTCACGAACGAGCGCGGAGTAATCGAGCCCTTTATTCTTCCCACCCACAAGGAGAATCAGGGGTCCTTGCGTGTACGCTTTAATCGCGGCAATTGTAGTATTAGGATTAGTAGACGCAGAGTCGTTAACAAATAAAATACCCCCTATATTCGCTACTTCCTCCAACCTTAAAGGCAAGCCCTTAAAATTTTTTACCGCACGGCATATAGCTTTATTGTCGACGCCCAATACTTTCGCTACCGCAACAGCAGCGGCAACATTAAGCCTATTATGAGGCTGGTTGATGGTAACATCTGACAAAGGCATAATTTTTTCTTTCTCACCGATGTTGGAAAAAAGGCTATCGTCCTGCCACCAAAGCGCGGGTGCGCCAGGAGTTGCCTTAATATCACCAAAGACTTTTAGTATTCTGCCCTTCGCCAATACTTGCGCCTTATTAAGCAAAGAGTTTTCGCCGGTAATAACAAGCCAGTCATTCTTTTTTTGGTGACGCATAATTTCAAGTTTCGCCTCGCGGTACTCCACAAGGGAGGCGTGGTAATCTAAGTGCTCCTCACCCACATCAAGCATTACGGCAATATCTGGGCTTACTCCAAGACCCATAAGCTGAAAGCTAGAAAGCTCCACCACCGCCCAATCATTACCCGAGGCATTATCGGCTACCGTTAAATCGGCGATACCAATGTTCCCCAAAAGAACAGATTGTAACGACGACTGATCAAGAATTGCCTTAATCAAGGAAGCAGTTGTTCCTTTGCCTTTAGTGCCGGTAACAGCAACGATCTTGCCCGGCCACAAATCAAAAAACAATCTTGTTAAAGAAGTAAGCGTACCTCTGTAAGAACAAAGAGCGGGGTGATGAGGCGATATACCAGGACTGCGAAAAACTATGTCGTATTTACTAAGACCATCAAAAGCATTTTCACCTAACAGAACACTAAAGCCATTGTTGGTAATTTCCTCCACCGAAGCATTTTCGTTTTGCTCTAAAAAATCTGCAACGATATGGTGGCGCTTGAAATAATCAGCAAGAGCACGCCCTTCACGACCAACGCCTAGCACTGCAATTTTTTTTCCCTCAAGTTCCATAAAAAGTCCTATAGTTTTAAATCTTGTCAAACAAGGCAATGGCAAGACCAACACTCGCAGAAACTGCAGAGATAATCCAAAAACGCATTGTTACTTTGGTTTCGGGCCAGCCTAAAGCCTCGAGATGGTGGTGTAGGGGAGAAGAAAGAAATATTTTCTTCTTGAATATTTTTTTACTAGTAATTTGCACCATTACCGATAATGCCTCTACCACAAACACAAAACCAATTACGAAAAGGACAATTGGCGTGTTGGTGAGAAAAGCAATCACTCCTAGGGTCATACCTAAACTCATCGCTCCAGTGTCTCCCATAAAAAAACGCGCAGGGTGAATGTTAAACCACAAAAAAGACAGTAGAAGACCTAGGATTGTGGCGCAAAAAATTGCCAGCTCTAACTTTCCTTGGCTTAAGGCGATAATTGCGTACGCGCCGTAGCTAAGAGCTAAAGTTCCACCCGCTAAACCATCTAAACCATCGGTCTCGTTTACCGCAAACGCGAAAAAAACCAGCCCAATAATGAAAATAGGGATATACCATAAACCAATTTCGAAATTTCCAGCAAATGGAATGTGGATCGTGCTCCACCCCAACTTAAAAAAGAACCACCAAGCACCAACCGCTGCCACCACACTGTAAAACAGGAGCTTATAGCAAAAACGCATACCGCCACGGTTAGGGCCAATGCCACGAATATTCATAACGTCATCGAGGGCACCAATAATTCCCGTACCAACAAGACAAAACAAAGGAAGCCATGTACCAGAGCGCGACATATTAAAAATAAAGGTAATTATGGTTGTTGGCACCCAAATTAAAAGACCGGCCATTGTAGGTGTGCCCTCTTTACCTTGATGTAGTTTTTTATAAATGGGTGCTTTTTCCCCTGCATAATCGGTATGGCGTATTTTCTTTCCTAATTTATTGCGATAAAGGAAGTCGGTAAATAGTGGTGTTAATAAAATACCAATAACAAATGAAAAAGATGTAAAAGACAGCAAGCGAATAAGGTGTATGGGCGATTGAATATCAAACATTTTTCCCTCTCTATAATGGTTTAATTGGTATACTTCGCCACCGCTTACTTTGGCGGGGTAGAAGTTTTTCCTTGCTACTTGGGTTAAGCATTATTGTCTCAACGATTTTCTCCATCCTTGTCCCTTGGGAGCCCTTTACTAAAATTACGGCTCCTTCTTTTAGATTATGCGCAACGTAATTTTTCGCCCCCTCGACATCGGTAAACGCACACTCACTGTTGTTATAGACGACTTTCATTCTTGGACCTACGGTAACAATTTCGTCGGCAACCTTGTGTGCATAATCTAACACCGCTTTATGCTCTTTTTCACTTTCGGCACCCAACTCTAACATATCGCCAAGAATCGCAATTTTTGGTTTCCCCTTCATTATAGCAAGAACTTTAAGCGCCATCTCCATCGAAAGAGGGTTCGCGTTATATGTTTCGTTAATAATGGTAGTATTTTTCCGTCCTGCAACAATATTGCCTCTTCCCGGCAAAGGAGTGTAATCGCTGAGTATTCTCTGTATTTCACTTGCTCCCATACCTACTATGTGTCCGTAAATTATGGCGGGCAGAACAGAATAAATATGCTGTACACCTAAAGCATTAATAGAAAAATGATACTTTTTTTGCAGGTTTGCCACAGTAAAGCTCGTAGATTTCCCACCGACCCTAAACTCGATTATGCGCCAAGTGCAATATGCTTTTTCTCCAAAAGTAATTGCGCGAATATTATTTTTTTTACACGCCTCGTGCAAATATTTATCGTCACCATTTATAATCACCATACCCTTACCAATGGCTTGGGCTAGCTTCAACTTTTCCTCTACCAGTTGTTCAACATTATCAAAATATTCAAGATGCACCGGGCTAATACTGGTTAGCACAGTTGTTGTTGGCTTGACAATAGAGAGTAAAAAATCCATATCCCCGGGATGATCTATGCCGTATTCTAGTACAAATAAAGAAGGTGGTCTATATGTAAAAGCACGCCATAAGGCACCGAAGACCACCAGCAAATAATGCCAAGAAGACGGAGCCTGCGTGTACCCAAGAATACTTAAAGGTAGCCCGATTTCATTATTTAGATTGCCAGAAGAAACTAATACTCTTTTGCTATGTTGTGCGCGGGCAATAAGACCGAGGGCTTCTTTTGTGCTTGTTTTTCCACTGGAACCGGTAATGCCAATAACCTCTTTTTCCTTTGTGGCACGAGAAAGAACACGGCGCGCGCACCAAGCAAAATAAAAAGCAAGAAGCTTATTAACCATAAACTGATTATACCATTTACCACATTCTTGCACCAGAAAATGTTACGAGCAATAATATGTTACGGTCCATAACATATTGGACTTTTGAGAATCTATAAATGTATTAATAATGTATCACAGTAACGTTTTCTGCATTTACTTCGATACTTTCCAGTATCGAAGTAAATGCACCGTAATATAAAGTGGCGAAGGGTTTATTTTACCGTTCGAGGGTTACTACCCGAGAACTTCCAACCACTGATACTGGAACTCGCGCAGGAGTTCTCGCTTCCGCTCGAACAGTAACAAGATTATCGTTCGAGGAGCGAAG
>DBQW01000015.1:26852-27244 GCA_002305395.1 Candidatus Berkelbacteria bacterium UBA1384
ACGGAGTGCCATCTCGAGAACTATCAGACGTTTATGCTAGAACCCACGAGTAAGAGATGTTGCGGTCGTTGCCCTTACCGTTCGATGGTTACTACCCGAGAACTTCCAACCACTGATACTGGCACTAGCGCAGGAGTTCTCGCTTCCGCTCGAACAGTAAAAAGATTATCGTTCGAGAGAACGCACGGAGTGCCATCTCGAGAACTCTGGACCGTTGATGCCAGTCCTTACGTGATAGTTCTCGCTTCCGCTCGAACAGTACGGTCGTATTTTACCTTCCTGTTTTTGGTAAAACAGTAAGCTCCTTTATAACCGAAGCAAGCGTAACGGAAGTAGTACGAGTTAGTGTAGCAGTCCTACCAAGTATATTGTAGGCAACAATTTTGATTGTC
>DBQW01000018.1 GCA_002305395.1 Candidatus Berkelbacteria bacterium UBA1384
ACACACAAAATCTTGACACTACCTCATCTGCACCTCTTAATAATCTTTCTCTCATTCGCCAGGCTTGTTTTGAGTTAAGACCAGTAAGACTCCGGGCGATAGAGGATTTGAGGTCATCATCTGCATCTTTTAAGAATTCTTCTCTCATTTGCCAGGCGCGCTCTGAGTCGAGGTAGGTGAGGCTTAGGGCGATAGAGGATTTGAGGTCATCATCTGCATCTTTTAAGAATTCTTCTCTCATTTGCCAGGCGCGCTCTGAGTCGAGGTAGGTGAGGCTATGGGCGATACGAAATCTGCGAATATAATTTGCTTTCAGTAATTCTTCTCGTATTTGCCAGGCAAGTGGTGTGTCGAGAAAGCAGAGACTTCTGGCGATCTTGTTCTTATCGGCACCTTCCTTGGATAGCTTGTTTATTTCTTCACTAAAGCGTTGTTCGGGTGATACTTTGTTTAGTTCTTCTTGGATGAGTGCAAGTTGGGTTTCTGCAGTATCTGAGTCTATGGTACCATTGTTAAGATTGTTAAGTACCCTTTGTTTAGATACTAGTAATTGACGCCAGAATGCACTGTTTATTTCAACCCTTAATTGTTCGTGATCTATTGTTAGCTCATCTTCTTCTTCTTTTGGCGTTACTGTTTCCTGGGTATTACTGGTACCCTCTGCTCTTTTATAAGCATAAGCACTATCTGGTTCAATAGGGTTGGGTTGTATTGTTTCTGGCATAATGGTTTATTTTATTTACTATCTTTGTTGTTGTGCTTTGTTTGCTACCTGCGTAATATATTTTGCTAGACTTCAACTACATTGCCATTATAGCAAAAGATACAAAACGGCGTTTAAGAGAGCGCAAAATACCCAACAACAACATATTGCAAAAGTTCACTAACATATTGGATCCTTTTTCTTTCTTTTTTAGTTTATGTTGGCTTATGGAGTGTGAGTTCTCGCTCCCACTCGAACAGTAAGGAGGGTAACGGTTTCCGTCCTTATCGTTCGAGGCGCAGAGCGCCGAGAACTCTCAACCTCTGGTACTGGAACTAACGCAAGAGTTCTCACTGCGTTCGAACAGTAACGAGATGAAGTATAAGTTCTCGCTCCCGGCTCGAACAGTAAAGTTGTACCGCGGTCGCTACCCTTATCGTTCGAGGGCTACTGCCCGAGAACTCTGAACCGTTGATACTGAAAATGACGTTGTAACTTGCCCCGTCCGATCCTCTGGCGGGGCTTGCCCCGCACCTTCAGGTGTGGGGTTCCCGCTCCCACTCGAACAGTAACAATAGGATTAAGCAGTCTTAGAGCTTAGGAGATATTTCGGTAATATAATCGACTATCTAACAAAGTAGCTTTCAGCAAGACTTTTTTTGCTACCTAAGCCAAAGTATTAGCAAACAATCACCACTGCAATACATTATTAATACATTTATAGGCTCACAAAAGTCCAATATGTTATGGACCGTAACAAGTATTTTACTGTTTGGTTTTTGTTCGGTACAATGGTGTTATATGGTCAAAGATTACAAATATCTTTTTCTTGATATGGATGCCTTCTTCGCGTCCATAGAGCAACAAGAAAATAAAAAGTGGCGCCACCACCCCGTGGCAATTGTTCACCACGCAGGACCAAGTGGCTCCATTATCGCCCAGAGTTACGAAGCGAAAAGAGCAGGCATATACACGGGGCAAAGGGTAGGGGAGGCAAAAAAATCACTTCCTTGTCTTGCTATTGTTTCCTCACGCCCCAGTCTTTACGCCCACTACCACAGGCGCATTAAACATATCCTCGATTATTTTAGCCCCTGGGTAACCCCTTATAGTATCGACGAGTTCAGTATCGTCCTTGCGCCACAAGAACGCAACGCAAGCAGAGCAAAGAGTATCGCCCACAATATTAAAAAGGACATTGCCAGGGAGCTCGGTGAATGTATCACAGGCTCAATTGGCGTTGCCTCCAATACTTTTCTTGCCAAAATAGCAAGTAAAATAAAAAAGCCCAACGGTTTTTTTATTATAAAAAACAGCGTCTCTAGGGAGATATTTGCAAACATTAAAGACATCACCTTTCTTTCCGGTATTAATAAAGCAACAGCCCTACAACTAGCTACATTCGGACTTAAAACGCCCTTGGATATGTGGTCTGCCTCGGCAGAAAAATTACGAGCAGCAATGGGGCAGTCTGGCGAAAGGTGGTACCTCAATCTTCATGGCTACGATACAAAAAAAATACACGAACCAACAAAGAGCGTTGGCCATTCGCGTGTACTCGCACCCGAACACAGAAACTACAAAAGTGCAAGAGAAGCACTCGTAGAGTTAAGTATCAATGTAGCGCGCCGCCTACGTGCCTCCAGCCTCAAGGCACAAAAAATCGAGGTTTCGGCAAAAAGCTCTATCCTCTCACCAGAAAATACCACAAAACGATACCACGCCTATAAAACGGTTTCGCCCACCAACAACCAAGTGGCGATTACCACCATTGCTCTCGCGCTGTTTAAAAAATACCCTCATAGCAACCCTTACCACATTGCTATTACTACATCGAACTTAACTCACTGCAGAAGCAGTACACAACTTTCTTTAATAGGCGATAACAAGCAGTATATTATTGACAAAGTAGTCGATTCCGTTAATAAAAAATTTGGCATCGATGCTTTAGGTGTTTATAATTTCCCCCACAAAAAAAGCACAAT
This sequence comes from Candidatus Berkelbacteria bacterium UBA1384, assembly GCA_002305395.1. Taxonomy (GTDB): domain Bacteria; phylum Patescibacteriota; class UBA1384; order UBA1384; family UBA1384; genus UBA1384. The sequence continues at coordinate 2,689 of DBQW01000018.1, forward strand.
TAAAAATCCCTACACAACAGGTGGGAGCAACAACTAAAGGCGTTGTCAATATTTTTGCAAAAGTTATCCACAACTTTACATACGGTTTTTGTTCGGTATAATAGAGAAAAATATCGTATTTTTTGCAAAAAAATTTCGCTGTGGATAGTTTCGCAGCAAGGGAGGAAAATGCAACCACTGACAAAAAGGCAAAAAGAAATTCTCGATTTTATTGCTATTTACGTTAACGAAAATGGGTATGCGCCGAGTTACCGAGAGATTGCGGAGCACTTTGGTTTTTCTTCGCTCGCCAGTGTTGCCGACCACATCCAAGCCCTCAAAGACAAAGAGGCACTAGATAATGAATTTAACGTTGCTAGAAGTATTCAGCTCACGCCACAATTCGAAGAGCAAACTTTCGACGTTCCCCTAATGGGCGCAATTGCGGCGGGTTCACCAATACAAGCCATTAGAACAAGAGAAACAATTAGCATCCCCAGAGATATGATGGGAAAAAATACGTTTGCCCTCAAAGTACGTGGCGACTCTATGGAGGATGAAGGAATATTAGATGGAGACTACGTAGTTATTGAAAAAATAGAAAAGCCAAAAAATGGCGATATTGTCGTAGCCCTTGTTGATAACGACTACGTTACGCTTAAAAAATATTTTCGCGAAAAAACAGGTATTCGTCTTCAGCCTGCCAATTCTAGGTACCGCCCAATACTTACAAAAAATGCTACTATCCAGGGCAAAGTAAAAGGAGTTATCCGACGCTTTTCGTATTAGTGGTATAATAACAATATGGCAAAGAGTATAGATATTATTAAAGCACCAAAACAAAAGCCAGTTTCTCCCAAAGACATCGCGAACAACAGAAGAGAGTCAGACAAAGGGGCTTTTTTCGATCGTCCTCGACATGAAAGCAAGCCAGACGTACTGAACTACTACCTTATCTTGGCGGTCTGCGCATTACTTCTTCTTGTGGTCCTCGCGGGTTGGCTTATTTACAAACAACTCACCAGCGAGGGCGAGGTAAACCAACACAAGGAAACAACCACAACACAAGAGGAGCCGTCCAACGAAACAGCTAAGATTAACGGCGACTCCTCCACCAAGGTAACCCTCAACGAAACACCTCCCGCCACTACCCCTACCACCACTCAGGCGCCAACAGTTGACAAAGCTAACACTAAGGTAAGGGTTGTTAACGGTAATGGGCGTAGCGGGGAAGCACAACTTATGAAAGACACCCTCAAAGCAGACGGCTTTACTAACATTACCGTAGGCAACGCCTTAAGTCGCTATGCCACCACGGTAATTTATTATAATTCTGGCAAACTCGCCGAGGCGCAAGCGGTCGAAAAAATAGTAGCCAGTAAATACCAGACATCACTCCTGGAATCTCCCTCTGTCGTGAAAGACAACGACGTTTTAGTAGCACTTGGCAATAAATGACTTCTTTTATTATCGCTATTCTCCTTTTTTTCGGTTTAACATTTGCTGTAAACCGTCTTTTACTCGATGTCCTGCCACGCTTTTTTTATTTGGCGCTTATGTTTCCGGGGGTAGTGTTACACGAAAGTGCACATCTTGTGGGAGCGGTTTTAACAGCAACCCCAGTATCAGATGTTAGTTTTTTCTCTCGCACCGGTGGCTACGTAACACACCAAAAACCGAAAATACCAATTGTCGGACAGCTATTTATCTCTATTGCACCTTTAATCTTAGGTCTTACCGTAATTTATTTTATTTCTCGCCAGCTCCCCTTAGAGCTAACCACTTTCACCATCCCGTTTACCACAACCACAATATCCGTGCTGGCATTCGTCAGCCACTGGCAATGGGTGGATAAATTATGGCTCTATATCCTTCTTTCTGTGAGCCTCACCCTAGCGCCAAGCCGACAAGATCTAGCTGTTGCCAGCACCGGCGTAATTGCCTTAATTGCCTTGTTCATTCTTTTCTATATTAATAAATGGCTTATTATTAACGCTGAACTCGTTACTTTAATTTGGTATATTAATAGTACCTTAATATTGATGCTCTTTTTCTTGTGGCCTATAACAGTAATGAAAAGGGCTGTTTGCAAAAAAACATCTATATTTAATAGATAAAAGGAGAGATATGATAATTTGGGATAAAAAAAAGAAAATCTTGCTTGGTGTCGCTATTGCATTAGTTGCCGTTTTAGTGGCAGCGACTATTTTTATTTTAACAAGAGGAAAGAAGACCGGAGAGCCCCCAAGTAGCACCCCGCCTGTGGAGTTTAGCGACAATCGGGTAGCCTGCCCGCTCGATGGAACGAAGGTCGAGCAAAGTGACGTTAAACACCCAATAGCGATAATGGTTGAAAACCACACCCAAGCTCGCCCCCAAGCCGGGCTTGACAAGGCTAGTATTGTTTATGAAGCCGTTGCCGAAGGCGGAATTACCAGATTTATGGCTATATTTGGTTGCTCTAGTACCGATAAGGTTGGACCCGTTCGTTCCGCGAGAACATACTTTGTCGACTGGGCGCGAGAATATAATGCTTTTTACGCTCACGCAGGAGGGGCACAAAACGCTCTAACAAAGATTGTCGAAGACGGCATATTAGACCTTAACCATAATGCTACAGCTTTTTGGCGTCAAAAAGATGGGCGGGCATTAGAGCATACTCTTTACACCTCTATCCCTCACCTCTACCAGTACGCTCAAGCAAGGGGTTATAGCGAAAAAGCAGACGACACACTACGCCAATGGCAATTTAAAAAGGAAGACGAAGCATCAATGCGCCCCGCCGAAGAAAAAATTTACGAGGTAAACTTTTCTAGCGCCCTGTACAATACACAGTGGAAATACGATCCAGCAACAAACTCCTACTTGCGCCTTCTTGCGGGGCAACCACACAAGGACGAAATAAGTGGCGAGCAACTCAAGGCAAAGAATGTGGTAATTGCCACCTATTCGAGAAGAGCTGTCCAATCAGCCGGCAAAACAGTTTATGATTTTACCGTTACAGGGAGCGGAGAGGCAAAAATTCTTCGCGATGGCGTTGTTATTACGGGCACATGGAAGCGAGAGGGGAAAGAGCGCACCCTCTTTTACGACAGCAATGGCCGAGAAGTGCAATTCAACCCTGGACAAACATGGATTCAGGTTATTAACCCCGACGGTGGCAGTACTAACGCCTAATAAAGAAGCAAAACAAAACCTCCGCAAATTCGCGGAGGTTTTGTTTTTATATAGAGTTCATAATGCCTTTAACTTTCGCAACGTAACTCCAAGAATGGTTATAACGAAAGAGGGCATTATCAATATCACCTCTATTGGCACCATTGGCGGCAAGGTAATTTGCGGCACCATAGAGAGCGTCGAAGATATTCATAATATCAGCAACTCCATCTCCGTTACCGTCTTGCCCATAAGCGCGCCAAGTACTTGGCAGAAACTGCATAGGACCAGTTGCGCCAGCGCTAGAACGATTAGGCTGATACCAGCGCTTTCCAGACTCAATCTGGTGTACTGCTTCTAGCAACTGCCAGGCAATACCGTATTTACTGGCAACCTGAGCATAGACCGCTCTTTTTTCCTCGAGCGATGGATCATGCACCGGTGCAGCCAATGCCGTCCCAACGGTGGGGGTTGTTTTTTTCGCCGTAGCAAGTGTGCGCTCTTTTTTTTGCGCCAAAGACTCACCACGTTCGATGTTTGCTTTTGCTAGTACTTCCCTTTCGAAGATATTTTCTTCGATCTTTATGCGGGGAAGGGTGGAGACTTTACTTACCTCCGCCTCTGTTCGGGGGGCATAGGCTATCCCCAACAAAAGAGGCAAAGCTGTTGCTATTGCTAGCTTGACAGAACGAATCAAGGTATTTTTTACCATTATTACGTTCAACTCCTAGCTACTCCCTCAGAGAAACTTCGACGACTAACCCGAAGTTATTGATTTTTTACTTTAGATAATAAAAAACCTCCCTTTCAGGAGAAGAGAGCATTGTACCATAAAAAAACAACCCTGTCAAGGGTATATTGCGGTCCATAACATATTGGACTTTTGTGAGC
>DBQW01000011.1 GCA_002305395.1 Candidatus Berkelbacteria bacterium UBA1384
GCACCCGTTTTTGCAATTACACCCGAAATGGCATTCCAGGGCATAGTTCCAGACCTGACATTCCTTCTTTTGGTTAGCTCAGCGAGCGCAGAATCAAGAAGGTCAGCCAGAGCGTTCTCAGACGTCTTTGACAATCGAGACTTAAAGTATTTCGAGATGATTCAATGCGAGTACGAAAGGTTGGCGAAAGAGAGGTCGTGGATAATTGTCGATGCTTCGCGCTCTAAGAGCGAAGTACACAGCGAGATATTTTCGGCGATCAAGCCACTATTGCATTAAGCGCTAGGTTTGCCTATCGATCCACTACATGAGAGGGCGTTTTGCCCTCTCTTTTCTATAGGCATTTTCAACGTATTTGAGCGATTTGATGTTTGTATCGAATTTTATCATTTTTTTAGCTTCTGCTTTTGCTGTAAATCTACTCTCTACGTGCTCTGCGCTACAAATAATTTTATTATCTTTTAATTTATAACCAAAAACGTACTCGTTTAATTCGTACCCCTCTTTGCCAATAAACGAATAATGATAACTTGTGTCAATTATTTTTTCGGAATCCGGAGCAACGCCGATTTCCTCTTCGATTTCTCTTAAGGCGGTTTGTTTTGGATATTCTCCGAGTTTGATACCGCCGGATATTGTTTGCCAAAAGCCACCTTTTTCCTTGCTTCTTTTTAATAAGAGAAATTCTATATCTTTTTGCTCATAAAAACACACAATATTCACCTGTCCAAGTCTATTGTTGCCAATTGCGCGCTCGATGATTCGACAGTTATTCTTCGCAGTGCTTTCTCTATAAGTCTTTGGTTGTTTGATGAATAACGGGACAATACCCCACTTGAGTGGCAATACTGTCCGAAAAAAACCATCATAGCGCTTAGCGAAAGATGGGGAGCGTAGCTTGCATATAACTTTTTTATTACTGATATCGTATTTTCTTTTATTTATGTGTCCAAGATCTTGATATAAAAAGATAAATAGTATGTTTTTATTTAGAGAGTTCACAAAAGACAAGAATGAGCTACTCTTGTAGTTACGACCTTGGGCGTAATCGAAGGCGGCAGAGGATAAGATCGAGCGCTCCATTACCACTTTTGTATCGTTGCCTAAAGCATTACAATACTGATCGAATCGCTTGTTGTGATGGTTAGTATACCAATTAGATATATTGTTTTTTATACCGCTATTTTCGTGGTTTGGCTCTGGTATATACAAATACCCATGCGTGTCTTGCAGGTATTTGGCCAAGCTAGTTTTGCCGACATTCCAAAATCCCTCGATGATTATGGGGTTTTTAATAGTGGACATATTGTAGTGATTGGAATAAACTTTCAGCTAACATGATTATCATACTAATTATCTGTATCGCGTTGCAAGTAATACGTGGTATTCCAGAGCTCGTTGCTGTCTTGAATTACTATTTACATAGTGGAAAAACTAAATCCGACAACAAGGCAATGAGAAATACTCCCTTTTTTTACATATTTATTCCTGTTCTAGGCGAGCAACGAACATTAAGAAAAACGGTTAATAAAATTCTTTCTATTAATTATCCCAAAAACAAATATCAGATTGTTATTATTACTACCCAAAAAGAATTTCTTCGCAAAGAGAAGGTTACAACAATAGAGATTGCTCAGAGAATCAAAGAAGATATCAATAATAAGTACAATAAGACACTCGTTAATGTTTTTCACTATCCGCATACCGATGGATATATGGTTCATCAAGTAAATTATGCTCTTAGGAAACTTTACTCGCCCAAAAGAGACAAGGCGTATATGGCATTGTATAATGCTGACTCCTGCATACCAAAGGACACATTTATCGAGGCAGCTAGTATTATTAAAGACGAGGGCGCGCAAGTACTTCAGCAATTAGCCTTGTACGTCAATAATTTTAAAGAATTTAACTCACATTCTTTTTTTAAAAAATATCTATTAAGAGCAGGTGGGCTATATCAGAGTACATACACAGTGGGTCGAGAACTGCCGCTGATCACAAATTATACAAGGTCTTTAGCGCGAAGAGGTAAGGCTAAGCTCGCTTATTGTATTGGTCATGGTATGATAATTAACTTTTTAACGTTAAGGTCAATAGGGTGGTTGCCAGAGGAGACCTACAATGAAGATCTGCCATTGGGGTACCAACTCTCTGCGAAAAGAATACCAATATATGTATTAAAATTATTTGAAAGAGCAGAGACACCAAATAGATTCAGATCAATAATTAACCAAAAAAAGATATGGTTTTGGAGTTATTTAGAGTATCCAAGGCTATTTGGAATTACGCGTAAAAAGATGGGCATTAAATCGTCGGCATTGCTGGTTCTGGTATTTAGAGGTTTGGTAAGAGGGCTGAGTTGGTATACTCTTTCTATTATTTATCTGATACCGATAATTATAACTTTGTGGCGAAAAGAGTGGCTATTGTTAGCTGTTACAATTACTCTGATGGTGTTGTTGCAGTTAATACCGAATTTCTTAGTAGGGCTCACCCTTAATGACTCGACAAAAAAATACTATAATGCCATTATTACTAGTTTATTTTCAATTATTATATTGTTTACAGATAGCGTTGGTCCGTGGCTGGCATCGGTGCAGTATCTGATAAAGTCAGTTTCTAATGTTTATCCGGAAAAAAATAAAACAGAAAGATAAATACATTGGGCGCAAGGTCTTGTTCTCACTGTGTTCGAATAGTAAAGGAGGTCACGGAAAGCTTGCCCCGCGCCTTTAGGCGTGGGGTTCTCGCTTCCGCTCGAACAGTAACAGGTGCCACGACCGCCACCCTTATCGTTCGAGGTGTACTCACCGAGAACTCCCGACCGTTGATGTTACACTTGACCCGATAGTTCTCGCTCCCGCTCGAACGGTAAGGGGGTAACGGAGAGTTCTCGCTTCCGCTCGAACGGTAAAGTGTGCCACGACCGCCACTCTTATTGTTCGAGAGAACGCGCGTAGCGCCATCTCGAGAACTACAGACCGTGAGTTTTTGCACTGACGTGATAGTTCTCACTTCGTTCGAACAGTATTAAAATTATCGTTTGTATATTATTAATGAAAAGAGTGTCATAATGAAATCGGAGAGCCAGCTCGTTATCGTTTGGATCTAGCCATAAAAGTCTAGATGTCCACTTTTCGAGCATCTGGTCTCCCCGATA
>DBQW01000042.1 GCA_002305395.1 Candidatus Berkelbacteria bacterium UBA1384
CACGGTCCCGCCAGGCTATACTTTATCAACAACAGGCACCGGTACAACAAGTGATCCATTTATATTAACTAATATTCGCGATGTAACCAGTGTGAAAGTAGTTAAAAGGTGGATTAACCCTCTGGGCGATGCTATTCCTAGCACAATAAAGCTAACCCTATTACGACATGTACAAAGCGAAACACCAACACCATACAAGACCCAAACCCTTGCAGGGGTAGCGGGTACAGACTGGTACTATACCTTTACCAACCTACCGGAGAAAGACCTCTTAGGTAACTCTTATATCTACACCATCGAAGAAGAAGTGCCCGCAAAGTATAGCTTAGAGATTACAGGCACTGGTGCGCCAACCGATCCTTTTATATTAACTAATTCTCGCACAATGCCTGACCCTGTAGAGGTTACTATTAATGGTAAAGTTATTCTCCAAGGTAAAGAACTAGAAGCTGATCAATTCACTATTACACTAACTCTCCCTAACCTAACTACAATGAGCACCAAAAACAAAGCCGATGGTAGCTTTGCCTTCCCCACACAAATTCATCCTTTACCGGGAAATTACACCTACACTATCTACCAAGAACAAGGTTCTGCCGAAGGGGTAACCTATTCTGGCACACAGTATAATACTGACCTGAAAGTTACATTAGATAATGAAACAGATAAATTAAGTTATAAGCTAACAACTACCAAAAACGGTGAAAGTATGGAGATCGGAGAAATACTGATATTTGTCAATAATTACTCTGAACATACCCCCGCCCTGACTGTTTTGCCAAAAACAGGAAAGTAAAATAACCTCGTCCGGGACAAGGCGGAGAGTTCTCGCTCCCACTCGAACAGTAAAGGGGGCAACGGTCGTCATTTTATTGTTCGAGGCGCAGAGCGCCGAGAACTCTGAACCTCTGGTACTGGAACTAACGCAAGAGTTCTCACTGCGTTCGAACAGTAACAAGATGACGTGATAGTTCTCGCTTCCGCTCGAATAGTAACGAGATGAAGTATATCCCGGCTCGAACAATAAAAAACTCCCACTTTGTTCGAACAGTAGGCGAATCGCCGGTCGTTATTTTGCTGTTCCGGGTTTTAATATAATTTCTCTTGATTTCTTCTCCTTTTTACGTTATTATAAACTAGCGTGCTCGCCACATTAAAGCGGGGTGGAGCAGTGGCAGCTCACAAGGCTCATAACCTTGAGGTCGTGGGTTCGAATCCCACCCCCGCAACCAAATTAAATTTTCTATACTGTTGCGCGCCGTGGGGCTGTGTAGCTCAGTTGGTTAGAGCGAGGGACTCATAAGCCCTAGGTCGAAGGTTCGATCCCTTCCACAGCCACCATCAGCAAATAAGATGCCTACTAAAAGGATACCCAATAAGAAATCTACGCGACAAGCGGCTTATGTTACCGTTGCCTTATTTGTTGCTTTAATTTTATACAGTATTTTCGCCGAACCGTATCCCGAGCCACCAAAAGAAGTAACAATTTCAGAAATCGTCTCGAACCTAGAGGAAGACAATCTCAAGAGTGTCGAGGTTGATAAAAACCGTGTTACCGCCCTCTTGAAAAACGATAGTCGCCTTCGAGCATATAAGGAAGAGGGGGTAGGTATCGGCGAATACGGCATAGATCCTAATAAAATAGAAATAAACGTTGTTAATCCCAGCAAGGGTGAGATCTGGCCTACTTTATTAACAGTAGTGTTGCCATTTTTACTAATCGGTGTTTTGTTTTGGTTTTTATTGCGCCAGGCACAAGGGGCAAACAGCAAAGCAATGAGTTTTGGCAAAAGCCAGGCGCGCCTTGCTAATGGTCGTCTTAAAATAAGGTTTAAAGATGTCGCTGGTCTAGAAGAGGCAAAGCAGGAATTAGTAGAGGTTGTTGACTTTCTTAAAAATCCCGATAAGTTCAGGCGTGTTGGCGCCACTATGCCCAAAGGTGTCTTGCTGGTAGGGAGCCCTGGTGTGGGTAAAACGTTGCTAGCAAAAGCGGTAGCGGGTGAAGCCGGTGTCCCCTTTTTTTCTTTAAGTGCTTCCGAGTTTGTGGAAATGTTTGTTGGTGTAGGGGCAAGCCGTGTCCGCGATCTTTTTCAAAAAGCAAAACGTTACGCGCCAACAGTTATCTTTATCGACGAACTAGACGCTATTGGTCGCCAACGCGGTGCTGGGCTTGGAGGAAGCCACGACGAGCGAGAACAGACCCTCAACCAAATTTTGGTGGAAATGGATGGCTTTGAAACAGATGAGCGGGTCATTGTTATGGCCGCCACCAACCGACCAGATGTGCTTGATCCTGCACTTTTGCGTCCTGGCCGTTTTGACCGCCGAGTTGTTCTTTCTATGCCCGACAAAAAAGAACGTCTGGCAATTTTAAATTTGCATATCGCGGGGAAGCCAGTGGAGAAAAATGTAAACCTTGCAAGGGTAGCCGGCGCGACAGCGGGAATGAGTGGCGCAGACCTGCGCAATGTTGTTAACGAAGCGGCAATTTTGGCCGCTCGTGGCGCAAGGCGCACCATTACCATGGCCGATTTCAACAAAGCCATTGAACGGGGTGTACTGGGACCAGAGCGTCGCAGTCGTGTCCTCGATCAAAAAGATAAAGAACTTACCGCCTACCACGAAGCAGGGCACGCAATAGTGGGTAAAATCCTCCAACACACTGACCCTGTTCATAAAATATCGATAGTTAGCCATGGTATGGCCCTGGGTTATACTTGGAGCATACCGGAAAGCGATAAATACCTCAGAAGCCGTGAAGAATTTGAAGATGAGTTGGCGCAAATTCTTGCAGGGCGTGCCGCCGAACAGCTTAAATACAATAGCGTCAGTACGGGAGCAAGCAATGACCTTAAACAAGCCACTAAAATTGCCAATGAAATGGTTAAGGTGTATGGCATGAGTGATAAACTAGGGCCAGTTACCTTAGGAGAAAAAGAAGAGCTTGTATTTTTGGGGCGTGAACTGGGTGAGCACAAAATGTATTCGGAAAAGGTAGCAGAATTAATTGATAGCGAGGTGCGCGATATTATTAAGCGTGCAGAAAAACGGGCAATAGAAACACTAAAAAAATACCAACCGGTAATGGAAAAACTGGTTGAGATTTTAATAAAGCAAGAAACCGTGGAACAAGAAGAGTTCGACGCTTTGTTCTAGTTTTTTATAATTTTTTCACTCTATAGTTACCGCCGAGGTGCAAAAGTTCACTAACATATTGG
>DBQW01000032.1 GCA_002305395.1 Candidatus Berkelbacteria bacterium UBA1384
GAGAACCCCGCCTAAAAAGGCGGGGCAAGCTTTCCGCCATACCCTTTACTGTTCGAGCGGAAGCGAGAACTTTCCTTAATATCTGTTACTGTTCGAGTGGAAGCGAGAACTTACACTCCATAAACTAAAAAAAGAAAGAAAAAGAGTCCAATATGTTAGTGAATTTTTGCATTTTCTATATACCGCTTAGATATTTTAAGGCAACGAAAATATTTGCGTATTTCTGTTACCTTTTAGGGCGATATTGCAACGCTTCGGCAATGTGACCTACCGTAATATGTAAAGAATTGTCGAGATCAGCAATTGTACGCGCCAGCTTTAACACCTTAATATAACCGCGTCCCGAAAGATTTAAGCTATTTACCGCCTTACCCAACAGCGCATCGCCCTGCTTGTTTGTTTGGCAAAACTGTTCTACTTCCTTGTTTTTCATTTGGCTATTGGTCTTTTCTCCGCTGAACCTTTTTTCTTGTATTCGCCTTGCCTTTATAACCCTTTCACGAACGGCTGCGGAAGGTTCTCCTTTTTGCTTGGCTGTCATTTCGCTATAGGGTAATCTCGGCACCTCCACATGGAGATCAATTCTATCAAGTAGGGGACCAGAAATTCGTTTGTTATACTTTTCTATTTGGTGCGCGCTACAAACACATTCTTTGCGAGGATCGCCAAAATATCCACAGGGGCAAGGATTACGACTCGCGACCAAAATAAAATCGGCAGGAAAAACGACCGACCCTTGCGCGCGACTTACTGAAATTACTTTATCTTCTAGCGGTTGGCGCAACGCCTCTAAAACGGAGCGGGGGAACTCTGGGAGTTCGTCTAAAAATAACACTCCTTTGTGAGAGAGACTAATTTCGCCAGGCTTAGGAAACGTCCCGCCTCCCACCAATGCCACCGGACTTGTGGTGTGATGTGGATGGCGAAAGGGACGGCGCCTTATAAGATGCTCACCTTGCTTTAACTGCCCCGCGACAGAATAAATTTGCGTCACCTCTAATATTTCTTCTTTTCCTAGTGGAGGCAATATACCCGCTAAGGCGTGGGAAAGCATAGTTTTTCCACTCCCGGGCGGCCCACTCATTAAAATATTATGATGACCCGCCGCAGCAATTTCTAGCGCTCTCTTTGCGTTTTCTTGTCCCCTTACTTCGGCAAAATCGAATTCGGCAGGATTAGCAGAGGCATCAGGAATTTGCGCTAGTTCTGCGACAATATCTACCTTCCCACTTACAAAATCCACTACTTGACGTAGGCTAGAAATACCAAAAATTTTCATATTACCAACAAGCGCCCCTTCTTGTCCGTTTTTATCAGGAACATACATCTGGCTGTACTCCCAGTTTTGGGCACAAAGAGCAATTGGCAATACCCCGCTAATCGGCCGTACCGCACCATCGAGGGCAAGCTCGCCCAAAATTAAGACATCGTCTATCTCCGGCGATGGCATTTGCCCATCGGCAATCAGAACTCCAAGGGCAATCGCCAGATCGTAAGCAGGTCCTTCTTTTTTGATATCCGCTGGTGCCAGATTAACTGTAATTCTTTTGTTGGGAAAGATAAAACCAGAATTGCGAATTGCCGAGCGCACTCTTTCCCTGCTCTCCTCCACCGCCTTATCGGGGAGACCTACAATTGTAAAAGCTGGTAGGCCTGCACCAATATCAACCTCTACATTTACCGGCCAAGCCTCCAACCCAAACAAAGCAGCTGAACTTAGGGTGGCGTATGATTTCATTTACTTTAATATATCAAAAAGAAAGAAAGCGATAGAAAGTACCATAATTGCGATTGTTAAAAATCCTACAACGTTGGCGCTACGTGAATTGGTGTAGGCGCCCATTAGTTTTTTATTGTTGCATACTAAAAGTAGTGCCACCACAATAAAGGGGGCAACGCAACCCGCCGCCACTTGGCTCCAAATCATTGTCTGCACGGGATTAACGTTAAAAACATTCATTAAGATCCCCACCATTACCGAAATAATGATAAGCAGATAAAAAGCGGGAGCTTGGTATTCTTTTTTATCGAGACCGGCGCGCCAGCCAAGCAAATCGGCAACCATATAGGCAGTAGAGGATATAAGCACTGGCACAGCAACAAAGCCAGAAGCAAGTATGCCGATGGCAAAAAGACCAAAGGCGGCGTCGCCCGCGAGAGGACGGAGAACCTCCGAAGCTTGGCGAATATTCTCTATCACCCCACCATGCCCACCAAGTACCGTAGCAGCAAGAACAACAATCAGAATACAAATTATATTGGCAAGAGCCATACCCCAGCTTATACCGCTGTTTGTTTCTTTGAGGTCTTTGATGGTTTTTTTCTCCTCTATTTCTGCCGTTGTCTCCCAAAAAATAATATAAGGGGCAATAATAGTGCCGATTGCACCGACGACGAGCATCCAGTAATGCAACTCGAAACTCATACGTGCCCCCACTATACCAAGGGCAACACCGTGCCAATCTGGCTTAACAAGAAAGGCGGTAATAATATAGACAAGAGAAATTGGCGTAAGGATAAACAAAAACTTACTAATGTCCGCATAGCGCTTACGCAAGAGAAAAAGGAGAACGAAAAGACCAACCAAGACTACAAAAAGTACATATTGCGCTTCCATATTAACAGTGATTGCTACTAAATCGGCCATACCGGCAATGTTGGCACCAATAGTAAAAATGTTCGCAAGGGCGACAAGGGCGACAAGAAAAAATGCAATTCTTCGGCCGTAATAATCCTTAAGGACACGTGCCAAGCCAAGACGCAATATTATGCCTATCTTTGCCGCCATTTGCGTTACAACAATAAGCATAGGAGTGGTCACCACCATAAGCCAAAGAAGGGCATAACCAGATGAGGCACCTATTTGCAGATAGGTAATTGTTCCCGCCGGATCGTTGTTTGCCCCACCAGCAATAATTCCCTCTTTCTTGCCGGCAAAAAATTTACTAATAGAGCGGAAGAGGCGACTAAGATTATGCTTTAGGTTGCTATAAATCTTCATAGCTTAATTCTACCAGCTATTTGTGTTTAATGTGGTTTGCTAATCTTTGCCAATCTTTGGCGGTCAAGTCTTCTGCCCTAAGACACGGGTCTAGCGCAAGAGAAAGTAATGTTTTTTCAACATCGATAAAGCTAGGTTTAAGAGCGTTTTTTAATTGCGCTCTTTTTTTGCTAAAACCGGCTTTAACAACGGCCATAGTTTTCTTAACCATTGCTTTACTGTACTCCTCTTTAAGAGTTAACTCTATTACCGCCGAATAAACTTTTGGCGGTGGCCAAAACGATGTAGGTGGCACGGAAAAAACTATCCTTTTACCACAACAGAGCATTTCTACTAAAACCGTTAAGATTCCTCTTTCGCTCGCACGGGGAGGGGCAGTAAGGCGCTCTGCTACTTCTTTTTGCACCATTAAAATCATTTTTTGAGGCGGGGTAGGTGCTTTGGTTAAAAACAAATTAATAACTGGCGAGGTGATACTATACGGTAAGTTCGCAATCACACTATAAGGCGGTTCAACGGTTAGCTTGGGGATAGCAAATAGTGCGTTATTGGCAACAACACAAACATTTCGGTGCTTGAATTTATTGCGCAAATAATCAACAAATTCACGTTGCTTTTCTATAGCAAGAACGCTTGCCCCCTTGGCCATTAGCGCACCTGTTAAAACTCCTAATCCAGGACCGATTTCAACAATGCGATCGCCTTTTTTAATATTGGCAACTTCTATAATTTTTTCTAGCACCTCTTTATCTACTAAAAAATTTTGCCCATAGAGCTTGCTTGGCTTGACCCCTATTTTGCGAAGCGTTGTTGGAACGTTCATTATTCTTTTATTTCTTCTACTTTTATCTGCATTACCCCCACCCCAAGACCACCGCTCGATATTTGCAACCAAGCATCTTTGTTAAGATCCAAAATACGACCAGTGTAAGCAGCAGGACCGTAATCACCCACCCTCACCTCTACTTGCCGTCCATTGGACAAATTTGTAACGCGCAACAGTGTACCGCGCTTATAGCGACGAGAGGCGGTTTTTGTTGGCGTCCACGAAGCCTCACCTGTCTCGCTACTTAGTATAACAATCTTTGTACCGTGTAGGATAATTTTGTTTTTTGCCGGCTCAATGATTTCATTGCTAATTAACGAGCGTGAAACTTCTACCCCATCTTCGCGTCGCACCAAATAGACCTTTTCTCTTTTCCCTCGTTTTCCCTCCTGTTGAATATGTGTTTTTCCTCGCTCTAGGGTTGGGTCGTCTTTGTTCACGGTCGTATATTCTATTGTTTCTATTTCGCTCTGTTTTGTTTCTGCTACTCTTACTATTTTAATACCTTCTACGCCCGAAACAGTTTGTTCGAGTGTTGGCGTAACCTGGTCTTGTTCCCCTACCTCAACACCTCCGTCGGCAAGCACCTCTTTAATTGTTAAACCCCAACTTGCTACTTTGCTGTTCTTCTTACCGTCGACAATACTATATCGCGGGGCGCGCCATATTCTTACCAATTTCCCCATAACAAAATCGTGGCGTGGAAAAACCTTTACGATATCAACCGCCACCACGTTTTCAAGTTCCGTAGCCTCAAAGGGTAAAACATAAACCAACTCTGTTTCGGGAAGTTTAATAATCTCCTCTTTGGGCGGAGAGGCTTGTACTTTTGTAGGAGGAAAAAAAATGCCCGCACAAAGAAAGAAAATAAAGCACAGCGCACTTCGCGCATAATTGATTTTCTTTAAAAAGGCAATAATATTCATAGAATATCTTATTGGTGCTTATTATCAGTTAACCTCATCCAATAATTTCGCAGGGATATCGTCGATAAAGCGTGATCTTTGGTTGTACTGGATAGAGCCATAAAGCACACGCGAGCGAGCACAGCTTAAATACAGTTTATCTTTTGCTCTTGTCATTCCAACATAGCACAAGCGACGCTCTTCCTCCAATTCACTCGGGTCGTTTAAGGATTGCGAGTGGGGAAACAAACCCTCTTCCATCCCCACAAGAAAAACAACCGAAAACTCCATTCCCTTACTACTATGTAACGTCATTAAAGTAATGCTATCTGTTTTTTCGTTATAGGTGTCTAGATCACTTATTAGCGCCACTCCCTCTAAAAACTCTTCTAGCGATAAATATTTCTCCGCGACACTCCTTAGCTCTTGAATATTTTCTAGCCGTGAAGCGTTTTCCTCGCCCCCATCGTTAAAGTATTTGTAGATACCACTATCAAACATTACCCTTTCTATCAGCTGTGAAACGGTCATTTTATCTTTTAGCTCCCTAAAAGATGTTATTATTTTTAAGAACGCACTGATGTTGGGGTTTTTTTCACTCGCCTTTGTTAGCCCTTCGTCAACCACACCCCCCCAGGCCTTTGCGCCAATCTTCCGAGGAGGGAAGTTAATAATTCTTTCCAAAGAAACCATATCTTGTGCATTATTGATAAAACGCAAATAGGCAATCATATCCTTTATTTCTTTTCTCTCGTAAAATCTTAAGCCTCCGATTATTTTATAAGGGATACTGAAGCTCATTAACTTTTCCTCTATAGCCCGTGATTGCGCATTAGTGCGGTACAAAATAACCATATCCTTTAGAGAAACTCCTTTTCTTTGATAGAGTCTATTCATTTCACCAATAATAAACTCTATTTCTACTGGCCCCTCTGGTGCCTCAAAGAGTGTGATCAAATCGTCGTCTACCCGCTTTGTCCAAAGCTTTTTTTCTGAACGCTCTATATTACGCTCTATAACACTTTGCGCCGCATCTAAAATACTTTTCGTGGAGCGGTAGTTTTCTTCTAACTTAATAACTTTAGCGTTGGGGTAATCCTTTTCAAAATCTAATATATTGCGATAACGTGCACCTCTAAAGCTATAAACGCTCTGCCAATCGTCACCAATGACAAAAATATTTTTATGTTTTTTCGCCAACATTTTGCAGAGCAAATATTGCGTGTGGTTTGTGTCTTGGTACTCATCGACAAGAATGTAGTGGAATTGATTTTGATATTTTTGTAACACTTCTGGATACTCCAAGAAGAGCTGGACGGTTTTGTTTAATAAATCGTCAAAATCAAGCGCCCCCATTTTACGTAGATTTTTTTCATACTGAAAATAGACCTTGCTTGCCAACTCCTGAAAATGACCTTGGGTGTATTTTTCGTACTCGGGCGCACTAACCATTTCGCATTTTGCGCCAGAAATAGTGTGGCGTATAGCCGAGGCATTATATTGTTTGGGGTCAACTCCTACCTCGATCATCGCCTTCTTCACGGCTGTTTGGGCATCCTGTTCATCGTAAATTGTAAAGTTTGAGGGATAGCCTAAAATTTTTATTTCTCGGCGCAGGATACGCACGCAAATAGAATGAAACGTCCCCATCCACGGTAGCCTTGCCCTTCCCTCTTCACTCTCTTTTTGGTAGGCACCACCTAAAAGTTTGGCAATTCTTTCCGCCATAACATCGGCTGCTTTGTTGGTGAAAGTAACTGCCAGAATGTTGTGGACTGAAACTTTTTTATCTTTAATTAAGTATGCGATCCTGTGGGTAAGCGCTTTTGTTTTACCGCTCCCTGCCCCGGCTAATATTAAAACCGGCCCTTGCGTGGTAAGTACTGCTTCTTTTTGCGCCTCGTTGAGGCCACGTAATGTTTCGCTTTCCAAAACTTTATTCACACCTATTATCTTATCATATAATTCATAAATGCCACTCTTAAAGAAAAGCGCCGCTTACACCTTGGTGGGCATAAGCGGCGCCAAAGAAGAGATCAGACTTGTTCTCCACGTAGGAGACGGGGAAAAAGGATATAGTGCTGGTAGAAAATCTCCAGCGCATCCCTTGTCTCCTTGGGGATATAATCCCCGTACGGGGTAATGGCTTCCGGTGTTGGCTGAATCCACCGGTAGTCATCGTGCTCCTCTGAGAGACGAACCTCTCTCACTTCCGGATAAACCAGGTGCACTCTTAATACAGTGCACTGGTACCGCACATTCCCCGGGTACTTAGGAGGAAGACCGGCTGGCTTATCCCAGACGTAGAGAGGAGGCTGTGTTGCCACAACGGCAATACCCGTCTCTTGAGCATACTCTGTCGCGACGGCCGTCCCCATAGATATCGAGTTTGCCTCGATCTTGCCCCCTGGCAACTCCCACATACAAGGCGGTGTAATTGCAAAAACGGGTG
>DBQW01000027.1 GCA_002305395.1 Candidatus Berkelbacteria bacterium UBA1384
AATATGTTATGGACCGTAACACCTGTAATCCCCCTGCTTAACAGTAGGAGTTTTACTTAATGTCCTCTCTTCGACCAGTATAAAATCTACTTCGCTCCCCGTCAATTTTACGTATATTTACGTGTGGCGTTGGTGATAGTAGATAAAGGTCGCTCAAGGAATTTATCGCTTTAGCCTCATGATACTCATTGAAATTTTTTCTCTTTTCCTGAATAACAAGCCCAAAGTTAGTAATTATTTTTTGTATTGCATAACCTCTCTCTACCCCTCTATCTGTATATCCGTAGCACATAACGTATTTCTTCCTACTCAAGCGGTCGAGACTTTTACGGTCGACATTCTTGCCACCACTAAGAGATGCCTCAATCGACCTTGCAAGCCATGCGCCAATTCCTTGCGTAGTATACGGTGGATCATAAAAAATAAGATCATAGTCATTGAATAAGTCTTTTGGTAGTGGGTTTCTTAAGTCATGGTAATACGTTTCGATTAACAAACCTTCAGATTCTGCAATTCTGCCAATGAATTCCAACATTCGCTTATCAATATCAATTACTGTTGCTTTAAGACCAGACCTAGACATACAAAGAGCAACCGACGTTAGGTCGTCATCGCCCAAAAACAAAACTTTTTCAGTCCTATCATTTATTAATCCACCGATATAAGCGACACGTTTCTTAACAGTTTCTTCAGTAGCCCAGAACTGGTCAAGGTCTCTGTCCGGCGACGGTCTTAATGACTGCCATTTATGCAACACATCACTAAAATTTGCCATATTTTTACTCTTTAATATATTTCTACCTTATCATACATAATAATTTAATAATATCTTTTGTACTGGATGAATGCGTAGGTAACACATGGTGCGACACCTATTACTGTTCGAGCGGAAGCGAGAACCCATATTTAACCTTAATACTGTTCGAACACGGTGAGAACTACAACTCCAGTCTGATATCAGGCGCTAGTAGTTCTTGTCGCTCCGCTCCTCGAACGATAAAAAGTGGCGGTTGATAGTTCTCGAGATGTGGAGATAATTGCAAAAACGGGTGCTTTTGCTAACCTGTAGTTCAGGTTCGTATTTACAAATAGTCTGTAAATTTGAAAATGTGCGCCTCGCTTCGCTCATCATAGAATCACGATGGAGACTTAACCTTTAAGCAGAAGAGTTAACTGCCACCTTTATCAACGCAGCAACTCTTGCCTCTACCTCGCCACAATACATCGAAACTGCAGATAAAAAGTATCGTGGTATTTACTATTTTGCCAACAAAGGAGACCTACAAACTAATGGCGCAAAGTCTAGAAGAGCTCTAATCTACTTTGCTGCTGGTCCTCCACCCATACGAGCAAGTCCTTTCATATTTTTATTATGAGGCGCACGAGCATCTAACTGTGCAATAGTGGCACTATATTGCGCAAGCGGTAGGCTGAAGTAGAAAATAGAACCTCTGCCCTCGCCAGGGCTTTCTACCCATATTCTTCCATGATGCATTTCAACAATTGCTCTTGAAATATAAAGACCCAAGCCGGTACCTTGTACTTCTTGTGTACTCCAGTCACCAACACGAGAGAACTTCTGAAATAATTTACCAATATCTTCGCGAGAAATACCAACACCGTTGTCGGCAACTGCAATTACCATTTGCTTATCACCTACCATTTGCGTGTAGATTTGGCTTACTATCCGCTTAAGGGCACCATCGCCATGCTCTGGTCTGTTGACAGCAAGGCGTGCCATCTGATTGTAACGTTGTTGTACGGCTTGGGTAGGCCAGACCTGCGCCCATAAGTGCACTACACCACCAGGTCTATTGAACTTAATGGCATTACCAGAGAGGTTAATGAGAACTTCTTTTATTTTGTCGCTGTCGGCATAAGCCAATGCATCTTGTCCGCTTACTTGCGAGGTATAATTCATTGTAATACGGTTCGCCAATGCCTTGAACCTTAGCTCATCGATTGTAGATTGCAACATTTCCAATATGCTTACCGCTTTCTTCTCTACCAGGAGACGCTCTTCTTCGATACGAGAAACGTTAAGAAGATCAGCAACTAGCCGTGCCAAACGATTAGATGATTTATAAACACTTTGTAGATATTTTTCCGCCTTTGGATTACCAACAGCTACTATTTTTTCGTCGACCATCATCGATAAATAACCCTCTATGGCGGAGATAGGAGTAAGTAATTCATGGGAAGCCATAGAAATGAATTCGGTTTTTATAGCGTCGGTTCTCTTGAGTTTTTCGTTTAACCCCCTTAGTTCTTGCGAATAGTACTCTAGCTGCCTTTTTCTTTTTGTGTCGGTGATAATCGCTTTAATAAACTGATATCCAATCATCGCTGCAGCAAGAAACACTATTGCCCTATAGATACGTTCTTCCGTATTACTAGCAGAGAAAATATCGGCAAACAACATTACCCCTAGAACAACAACAAACACTAGCGAGCTTGCGACGTTTAGGTTTATGATTTTATAGCGCAAAATAGATGTCGTAATAAGCACAACAAAGCCTAGAGCGAAGATATTACCCATCGGCACTAAATCGGTATAGTTAAACGCTGCCACTGCCACAAAGGAGGTCAAAATCATCACGCCAAACGAAAAAAGAAATGAATAAAGCGCGATATTTATTTTTTGCCTCTGCTCTTGTCGCGCCCTTTTTGCGTTGAGAATCATAGAGGAAATAGAGGCAATAAAAGTAGGAAGAATAAAAATCCCTACCACCATTAAGCCCGGACCAGTTTCTGGAATAATAGCTCCATTTTCGGCAAAAGAAACATCCTTGTAAGTAATTGGTAATATTCCGAGAATAGAAGCTAAAACCCCAACTCCTCCAATCCAAAGACCACGCGCGAGGCTAAATTTATACAAAACATTTTCATAAGAAATAGCAAAACCATAAACAAACACCATAAGCATTGGCGCAAGCACCATAACTATGCGAATCCAAAAAAGTGTTGTCTCGGTCGAATAATGAGAGGTAAAAGAGAAATAGTTTGCTATTATCGTTAATCCGAGCACAACAGAAACCATCGCAAAGTAAATATTAGAGGATTTTTTTTCCGCAACCCAAAGAACTGCCAACGCCAACAGTATACTGCCGACTGCTGTAATTACAGTTGTCCACGTAAGTAGCAGACCTCCTTGTTCTACTAAAAACGACATATTCCTTAATTTTCTCCCGCCTTAAGTACTATGGCAAGCCAACAAACAGAGACGCTACCTCATAAGTACCACACAAAGGTATACACTTATATTTTACCCTAAATATTTCTGTTTGTTTTTGCTCGAGAAATATTGCTTATCGCCATATTCTTTTAACTTAATAATCGGCAAGACACGCCCCTTCATAGTACTAAGCAATTTACCATATTCGGTAGAAAAGTGTGCTAACTCCTCACTAATAATACCAGCTAAAGACTGTGCGTCGACAGAATCAACCTGAACACCCCGACGTAGTTCGCAAACAATTTCAAGATTTTGGTTTTCAGATTTATCGTAAACCGTCCTCATATTAAAGCGACTAGTAAGAAGCTTATTAACCCTGTCACTAATGAGGGCATCCTTTACTTGCTCTGGAGAAATAGTAATGCCATAAAGTGTTGCGGAATAATCTGCACGCCCAAAAAGGTAAACATAAGGCATACTGTATGCAACAATATTCTTTTTTTTCATCTCCTCATCCAGTGAGCGGCCAATAACTTCTTGGTACCTTGAAAATATATCCTCCTGCGACAATACCCCTCCGCGGTCTTTCGTATCGTAACGCACAAGAGGCAAGGCACCTTTATCGGTTGTGACCAACTGCGAACCTACCTCCTCGAAATACTTGCTCTTGGGTCCATACTGCACAAGAGTTGGTAGGTCCCTTTCACCAAAAAGACTCATACATAATTCAGGGCTCCTTAAAGACTGTTCGCGTATAAAAACTGAAAGACCATATTCCGCACCAACAAAACCACCCTCAGAAGAGCCAAGCATCGAACAAATACTCTTATAAGCGTTTTTTGCCCCTATTTTTTTTATCATATAATTACGCCACGACTCGCTAAAAGATTCTCCGCCCGCAATAACCTTTATCTTTTGCGCCTGAGCAATTTTTTTCGGCAATTGATCAACAAGGTCCTTTAGCGAGGGCGGGTAACCAAGTATTACTATTTGCTCAAAACTTTCACCAATTGTTTCAATACTCCACAATGTATTGTCAATATCAATGCCAGGCGAAATCGAAGAGGCGTTCTTGTATTTAAGCGCAATAACCTTAAAGGCAAAACTAACCAAGTCACCCGCAGTCCAAACACCCATGCCAGCGCAATTAACAAGCAATGTTGATTTTTTATCGATATCGAACAAATCAACTAAAGTGCTCTCTATACCAGCTATAACACCAATATCACGCATAAAATAGCGTGGCCAAAAGAACGGTTTCCCCGAAGAGCCAGAACTAGAAGTACTCGCGAACTTATCGTTAAAATCGCCGTTGACAAGCAAATCTTTAAGGGGATATTGCGACAGATAGTTTTCTTTACTTGTTAACGGCACCTTCTTTAAATCATCGATTGTATTAATTTTACGAGCGTCAATCTTGTTCTTCTTTAGGAAGTCTTTATAGGCCGGCACGGAAGAAGATGCAAGCTTGAATGTATCAAGTGCCGTTTGTTCCGCCATATCAAAGAACACCTTGCTTGGTGCCTTGCTCGCCATTGCGTTTGTCTCTCTTGCATTGCTATTAAAAAAAACACCCAACGCTTCGACATATTCTTTCGCCTCCATGTCACCTCCAATTTTGCAATAACTATTTTTTTAATAAAAAATCATCTAAGTCGATAAGTACCTGTTTGTCTGTAATCTTTTGCTTATTAGCGAGCGATCGCACAACATAGCTAATAACAATGCCCGACATATAGGCAGAATTGCCAAGCTGGGGATGAGTTGGGATAGTTTTACCAATTTCGCCAATCGCCCGCCACACTCTAGGACGGATGTTTTCCTTGCCAATAGCCAAAAGACCTCTTTCCATAAAATTCTCCCCCTTCACATTGGCAAGGCGATTATGGAAAGGTTTAAGGTTACGTTTTATATCGTATCTTTCGATATCAAAAAGCGTTCCATCACCAAGATCTGTTACCATAATTACGGGGATTTTTCTTTTTTTAGCCCCTTCGCGGAGCATCATTTTTGCGTCGAAGGAGTCGCAGGCATCTATGACTACATCTAATTTAAAATGTTCGTCGAAAAAAGAGTTGACATTACCACTGTTAATACCTTCGTCGTATCTTACAATGTCAATAAACGGATTGGTTTCATAAGCAATTCTCGAAATCGCCTCGGCTTTTTTTAGACCAATACTGGGTAAACCACTCCTTAACCTGTTAAGATTCGTTGGCTCTACGTTATCAAAATCTGCTACCTTGATACGCCTGCCACCACCACCTCTAACTATGGTAGCCACTGCGCTTGAGCCAATACTTAGACCAACAGCGCCAACATTAAAATTATAAAACTTTTTTTGCTCCGCTTTGGAAACAAGACCTAAATTGCGTGCAGTTAATAGTTCGTGGTAAATATTTTCAGGCGGAGACCAGTGCACTTCATTGAGCCAAGAATAATAAACCCAAAAACCAGTATCGGCTGGATTTTTGCCGAAAATCTTTTTAAGTAAGGTGTTTTTCTGTACGTTAGTTAAGGTTGCCTTGTAGTACTTTGGATAGCGAATTGTAATAATGTCGTCGTAAAAAAGCTGGGAATTATCGATTTTTTGCGCGCCCGTAGCACTAAGAATTCTTTTTAATTCCTCTATCCCCTGCGCGTTATTGGGAATAATTTTTGCCATATTTTTGTTGCGTTATTAGCAAGTGGTTCCTCGCCAACTTTGCCACAAAAAGTTATATAAAAACTTTGCCGCCTAGAGTATAGAAATTATTGCATATTTTGTCAATAACAAAACAACTTAATTGCGTTTTTAGCTACCAATTACCGTTACTAGGCGGTATCAAAAAGTATTTATAATTGTATTGTTTCTTGGTAAAATATTAATAGGTAAACTATGAAGTCCATAACCACCAAACCGTCTCAACTTATTATACTAACGTACCTAGCGTTTGTTGCCCCTGCTTTGCGCTTTAAGAACACCTATACTACATTGCGCAAAATCTTTACACAATACCTTGCAACCGATATAAAGCCTGGGACGTTGCGCAAGGAATTTTTTGAGCTTAAAAAAAATAACCTTATTACTACGAAAACCTACTATGGTAAAAAAGTTTATATTATTTCCCCTGCCGGTCTTCTTTATTTATCGCCTAGATTACCAACAATTAAACTTGACCTTTGGGACGGAAGATGGCGCATCGTAATATGCAAAATCCCCAGCATACAAAAAAGTATCAAAGAAAAAGCACTTAACAAGATAAAAAAATTAGGATTCAAGGAGGCACTAAAAGGTACCTTTATTTCTCCGCACCCTTTTCTTTCTCTCGTAGAAAGATCAATAATTTACCTGGGCGTACGCCAGTATTGTTTACTTTTCGAGACCCAAAATCTCGACCGTGAAATTACTTCGGTTAAAAAAATTTGGGGACTGGAAAAAATAAACAAAAGGTATCGTTCGTACTATGTAAAAGCGAGAAAGTACTTAAAGAAAGAAAAAGATATTTACTGGCCTTTGCGCGCAAAAATATTAGAACAAGATTTTATTCGCATCCGCGAAAGAGACCCCAACTTTCCCACCGAGCTATTGCCAAAGCCTTGGCATGGCGAAAAAGCGCTTGAGATGTTTAAAAAAATCACCAAAAGCTATTGATCTATAGATTGATGAAAATATTGTTTTAAAGTATGCATCACCCTAAATAATATGCTATATTTTTATTGTGGACAAAAACAGAGAAACTATTTTTGGCACCGAGCCAACCCGCGACACCGAAGGGTTAACCCCGCGTGAGTCGAGATTTGGCGACCTCGAAAGAATTGAAACTATCCTTAACACCGCGGATATTGCCACGGTTATCAGTATTGATGACTACATTTTGGACGCTATTGGTACACATAGCAACGAAGTCGATATTGCTTTTTTACAAGAAAAGGGTAAGCCACTCGATGTTCACGCCTTTAGTTCGAACACCGCGCCTCTTTCTCTCCTTAAAACAAAAGAAGGTTATTTAAGGGCAATATTTAAACCGGAGAGTGGAGAAAGCGCTCGACGAAAAGCTGAATTTAATATCACCAGGTTCTACCCAAGAGAAAGAGATGCATACCGACTAGATAAGGCACTAGGGCTCGACGTGGTTCCCCCAACCGTTATTAGGAAAGTTCGCCTTAAAGATAATCAAGACGCTGTACTAGGATCTTTGCAACTGTTTATTCCCCGAGAATATGCGCTTCCGTTTAACAAAATAAGTCGCGAAGATAGGGAAAAATATACACGCACTATTGATTGGCAAAAAATCGCAGTTCTGGATTACCTCATCAATAACGCAGACCGAAAAGATGCAAATATGCTTGCGGTTACTGGGTCCACGCCTGGAGTAATAGCAATAGACCACGGTTGCTCTTTTTGCCACATAAGCAATCGAGACATTATGGGACCACGCCTCGATCTTCGCTTGCAAAAAACACCACTTGACCAAGAAGTACTAGGTTTATTAAGGAACGCGCAGAACAATATGCATCGAATCCTACCGCGCATGAGCCAAGATATTCTTGCTCGACAATCTATCCCCGGCGAATCAATAATAGAGAAAATAGAGCACATACTTACAAGTGGGATGATAGTTTAAAATAGTCAAACTCTCGCAACCAGCCAAAACATAGTGAGTTCACCTGTTCTCCTTATGCCCCTTAAGGCCGTATTTTTTCGTTAAGGGGTCCTTAAATATATCTGGTTCTTTGGGTGGCCTTTTCGTAAAAACCAAAAAAGTTACAATAATTGCGCACAAAAAGACAAGCGACAACAAAATAGTTGTGTTTGTGAGCCTATAAATGTATTAATAATGTATTGCAGTGGTGATTGTTTGCTAATACTTTGGCTTAGGTAGCAAAAAAAGTCTTGCTGAAAGCTACTTTGTTAGATAGTCGATTATATTACCGAAATATCTCCTAAGCTCTAAGACTGCTTAATCCTATTGTTACTGTTCGAGTGGGAGCGAGAACCCCACACCTGAAGGTGCGGGGCAAGTTACAACGTCATTTTCAGTATCAACGGTTCAGAGTTCTCGGGCAGTAGCCCTCGAACAATAAGAGCATCGGTCGTTACTCCCTTTACTGTTCGAACGAAGTAAGAACTACCCGCCATATCCTCTACTGTTCGAGCGGAAGCAAGAACTATTTACGCAAGTTTCGATACTAGCGCTTGATAGTTCTCGAGATGGCGCTACGCG
This sequence comes from Candidatus Berkelbacteria bacterium UBA1384, assembly GCA_002305395.1. Classification (GTDB taxonomy): domain Bacteria; phylum Patescibacteriota; class UBA1384; order UBA1384; family UBA1384; genus UBA1384. The sequence goes on from DBQW01000027.1 coordinate 8,383, forward strand.
CAATTCTCTCGAACGATAAAATGACGACCGTGGCACCTGTTACTGTTCGAGCGGAAGCGAGAACTCTTCGTCACACCCTTTACTGCTCGAGCGGGAGCGAGAACTTACACTCCATAAACTAAAAAAAGAAAGAAAAAGAGTCCAATATGTTAGTGAACTTTTACATAACCACACTACGTTTTACTCAACAATCTAGACTCATTTTAACCCTTAATAATTAACAGGCAGTGCCAATTCGGTTAAGTAAAGCTCTGCAAGTTATCATTTGGGGTTCAACTCCGTCTCAGCTCGTCCAATAAAAAAAATACCACCGTAGGTGGTGTTTTTATTGGTGGACCCGAGGGGAGTTGAAGGCGCAAGCGCCGTCTCTATCAACACCTTACACATTAACTCTTAATGGTTAGCAAAGAGTGCCAATTCGGTTAAGTAAAGCTCTGCAGGTTATCATTTGGGGTTCAACTCCGTCTCAGCTCGTCCAATAAAAAAATACCACCGTAGGTGGTGTTTTTATTGGTGGACCCGAGGGGAGTTGAACCCCTGTCCGGAAGGAGGCAAGAAAGATCATCGACGAGCGTAAAGTTGCTTTTGTTTGTACTAACCTACGCTACCAAAGCTATCTTACGTAGACGAGCCCAATTTATGACACCTGTTCTATCCTCTTGGGCTAAAAACAGACAGGTGGCTCTTAGCGCTTAGGCAAGAGCTGGCGCAAATGAAAGTCCCGCAAAAGCGGTCTTTACTTTGCTAACTAAGTTGTTTGCTCTTAGTGTTTGTTACGCTAGTTTAACGAGATAAACGTAACCTGCTCGGCTCGCAACCAATCTCGCCCAAACCTTCCGTCGAAGCCAGTTCGGGCCCGTTTTACAAGACATACAACAGTAACCGATTTTTGCCGTTTTGTCAATGTTTAGGGCTTTACTTTCCTGTTCTTTTTCGACCGTGAAACTAGAAGAAAACCAGTCGTGGAGAGGGCAATCAATAAAACACTAACTACTTGCGCAAGCGATAAATTGAAAAAATAATAGCCTTCATTATAACGCCAAAACTCTGTTATAAAACGCGCCAGCGAATAAAGGAAAACAAACAAGGCAAACACTGTTCCTGGCTTTGTTTTTTTCTTTTGCACCGCTAGAAGAACCACCAGTATTAGTAGGTCAAAAATCATTTCATAAAGAAAAACGGGATGAAAAAAATCAGAATTCATTAACTGTTCGGGGCGGCGCGTAGGCGGTAAATACATTTTCCACGGCGCAGATGATGGTAGACCATAAAGCTCTTGGTTGTAAAAATTACCTAGCCTCCCAAGGGCCATTGCAAAAATAACCGCAGGCGAGAAAGCGTCGAGCAATTTTTTTACACTTACTTTGCTACGCTTTCCCCACCACAAAATTGCTAGCCCTCCACCAACCAATGCTCCATGGATAGAAACCCCACCATTCCATACATAAAAAATCTGCCACCAGTTCTGAGAATAGCTACTTATAAATTGTAAAACATAACCTATTCTCGCCCCCACAATGCCAGATAAAACCACTAAAATAATTAAATTGCTAAGGTTGTCGTCATTTATTTTTAGAAGCCGAGCGGCGGGGCGCATAAAGTATAAATAAGATATCGCAATGGCGAGAGCAATAATAATACCATACCAATACACAGTAATAGTACCCAGAGAAAATGCAACTCCATCTACGGCAATATAGCCAGCAAAACGAGGCGAAAAATAATAATAAGCAAATAGTACAAGGGCAATTAACCCCGAGAGGCGCAAAATCCACAAATTACGTTGATCTTTTTCCATCTTCTCCAAAACCACGGTTGGTGAATAATTTATCTATTTCAATGATACCCATAATACTAGTACTTAATAATAAAATTGCAACAAAATATTTAGGTTCTATGGCACTTAGACCCAAAAAGCCCGAGAGTGGGGCAAAATATATAGAGGCAATAAGTAAGACAAAGATCAGCGCGACTGTCGCTAAAAGCCAATAGTTTCTTACCGCTATATAATTAAAAAACGATTGGTTAAGAGAGCGAGCGCTTAATAAATTGAAAATTTGCGCACCAACTAATGCAACAAGGGTGAAGCTATTAACCATTGCCGTATCGAAATTGTTAATGGCCCAAAAGTAAATTGTCATTACTAACGCAATTTGCCCCAAAGTAGCTACCATCACGCGTCGTAAAACAAGCGGAGAGAGTAGATAACGACTTTTTTGTTTTAATAATTTTTTTTCGGGTGATTCGAGCGCCAACGCCTCATCGGCAACTGTGTTGGCAACCAAATTTATCCATAGAATCTGTATCGCACTAAAGGGGGAGGGAAGAGCTAAGACAAGCGCTGAAAAAATAACGGTAAATTCTGTCATATTGGTAGAGAGTAAAAAGTACAAAACTTTGCGCAGATTTTGCCTTGCCGCAATCCCCTCCCTTAGCCCCTGAGCAAGAACATTAAAATTATTATCCAAAAGAACAACGTCAGCAGTCTCTCGAGTAGCCTCTCTGCCATCACCAGATAACGCTACCCCCACATTAGCAACCTTAATTGCCGCGACATCACCTACATCGCTACCAACAAAAGCTACGTTTTTCCCTTTTTTCTTGTAGTGCTCTACGAGCTCGAGCTTATTTTCTGGCGACATCCGTGCAAAAACCTTAGCGCGCTCCAAAACATCATCACGATGTGTTGCAAGCAGGGCACTTATCCTACTTCCCCCCACCACAAAGTCTCGATCTTTCGCAATACCAACCTCGTGAGCAACAGCAAAGGCGGTAGAGGCATGATCGTCCGTTACTAGCTTAACCTCAATACCAGCACTCTCTAACTCTTTTACGGTAGGAGCCACGTCATTGCGCACACTATCCTCTATTGCATAAATCCCCAAAACTGTTAAACCTGTGAGATCTTTTTCACTAAGACTGTTCTTTTTTAAGCCCACCTTCTTGCGCGCTAGTGCAATTACTTTATAGCCATTACGCGCTAATTGAAGATACCGAGAGTTCAGCTCGTCGCGCCGTGCCTGCGATAGCTTTAACTCCCCATCTTCGCTTAAAACCTTCTCAGCTTTGCGTAAAATCACCTCTGGCGCCCCTTTGGCAAAAATCATTGCTTCCTTGTCTTTCCTTGCCAGTACCGCCATAAGCTTGTTTCTATCAGGAAATGCTACCTCATCAATGCGATGCCATTTCTGGTTGCCAAGCGATGAGTTAAGTTTATGGGCAAAATCGAGCATAGCTATTTCTAGACCATCGCCAACGCTTCCATTGCACTTTAAACCATATACTAAGCGCGCGTTATTAGCTAGAATACCTGCGGTAAGAACTTCTTTTACCTCTTGGCTATTAACAACCCCTTCACCACCCCTCCAAAGTCGCAACCTACTACCCCCTCTTGCGCTATACAATACCCCTTTCGTCCATACATAGCGCACCTTCATTTTGCCCGTAGTAACAGTGCCGGTTTTATCAACTAAAACCAAGTCAACGTTTCCGAGCATATCCGCCATCATCAAGCGTCGCGTAACAACTTTTTTATTTGCCATTCTGTATGTTACAACCGCCAGCGCTAAAGTTGCAACAGTCGGCAAGCCACCTGGCATTATTGCCACAAATAAATTAATTAAATATACAAGCGACTCTTTCCAATTAAGGGTTGTTAGCAAAAAAGCGACGAACGCTAAAACCGCTGCACCACCTGCAAAAAATAAAAGAATTTTTGCAAGATGCGTAATTTCTTTTTCCAGTGGTGTTTTTTCATTTTTGTACACGCTTGCTTTGGCAAGAGTACTTGCAAAACGCACTTTATTGCCAGCCGCCACCACCACCGCGCGCCCGTACCCCGCCACCACGGAACTACCGTAAAAAACCATATTCTTTTGCGCTACGCTCCTGTTACCCGCTAGCACAATAGAAGAGGATGTTTTCGCCACTGCCATTGCCTCCCCCGTAAGCGGTCCCTCATTAACCTCTAAGCCCACTCCGTAAAGCACCCTCGCATCGGCTGGCACCTTTTGCCCCTCCGATAAAATAATTACATCGCCCGGCACAATGGAACTAGCGCTAACCTCAACCACTTTGCCACCCCTTACCACTAGACTCCTATCTGGTGCAATGTGGTGCAAAACTCTAAGAGCATTATCCGCTTTCTTCTCTCGAATTATGCCAAACAATACATTAATAAAAACTATTACTAAAATAAAATACGCATCTCTCGGACGACCGATTAGTGCCGATATTGTCACCGATAAAAGTAGTAGATAAACAAGAGGGTTAACAAACTGGTGCAAAATTATTTTAACAAAAGAAATGGCTTTACCTCTGTCTCCTATTGCAACTATCTTTGCACCTCTTTTTCTTGCAACACGAAAAGAAAGACCGTTCTCTAGATCTGTTTTTAACCTTTGCTCTATTGCGTTAGGCGAAGCAGTAGCCCAGAACAAAGCCCTCCTTGTATATTTGATAAGACAATATATATAGTTTACCATATTGAATGTGAATGCGCTTTTTATAATATTTATTATTTTTATTTTTTTCTTAGCTCTGTGGGCTACCTCCAACGTTATTGCTATAATCGGTGGCTCACCTCCAGTTGATACCTCGCGCGCTCTTTGCGCAGAAATTTTGCGCAAAGCTGGGCTTAGTAAAAAAGACGTTTTGCTTGATTTAGGTTCTGGTAGTGGCAATACACTAATTGCGACCGTAAAGGATATTGGCGCCACCGCTATAGGTTACGAAATCAGTCCGTTCCCTTATTTGCTATCTAGGGTTAGAACTATTTTAATAAGACAAAAAGTACGTATTCATTATGCCTCTCTTTTTGAGGCAGATCTTTCTGGCGCCACGGTAGTATTTATTTATTTGTTGCCAAAAATATTAAGAACCGTAGGGGTAAAATTGCAACAAGAGTGCGACCCAGGTACTTTAATAATTAGTCGCGGTTTCCCCCTAACAAACCTAGTACCGTTACGTACTTTTACCGCTGGACACAATAAAACGAAAATATTTCTCTACAAAATTAAGTAAAATATGCAAAAGTTCACTAACATATTGGACTCCTTAGGACATCAAAAT
>DBQW01000008.1 GCA_002305395.1 Candidatus Berkelbacteria bacterium UBA1384
AAGGGTTCTGATACCGTTAATATCAGAGATAGTGTTACCTAGGCCATCTTTGAGAGTAAGAGTAAGAGGAATGGTACTACCTGGGTTAGTAGAGCTAATGGTGGATGAGAGAGAGTAAGAGTAGGTAAAGAGCCAGTTTATGTTATTGCCGGAGTTTACACTGGTTTCTCCCGCGTGGATAATACTGCCACCAGAGGCGTTAGAGTCTTTTACATCTACATAGCTTACTACTGGGGTGCCGGAGACATTGAGGTACCACTCTAAACCAGCGGTTAAGGAACGCAGGGTAATAAGATCCCCTTCTGCGCCTTGCATACCACTTATATCATTGGCAGTTATAGTTTTACCGGCTGTGACTTGGAGGGTAGCACCCGGGGAGGCAGAGAGGGAATCACAGCTGAAGCTGTCTAGTATATAGATACTGCCACCGGTGTTGGTAACATCGATGTTTTCAACTGATTTATTGAGAAGGTTAACGTTTTGGCCACCGTTTCTATCGAAGTAAAGGGTACCGGTACCTTTAGTGTAGTAGACTGCGCTACTGCCGTTGTTTAGAGTAACGTTACCTTTGAAGACAAGATCAGGGTTATTGACGGAGTTATCTACGGTGAAGGTATCGGTGGGAGCGGAAATGTAGGTGCCACGGAAGGTAACATTGCCGAGGAAGGTGTAGGTGCCAGCGTCAGGTACCCATGTTACATTGCCTGTAATGTTTTGGTTGTAGAATTGTATTTGTGGGGATTCGTAGGTGGCAGGAGGAATAGAGGAAGAGGCGGTAGAGCTGTGGTTACCGGGGATATACATAATAGCGGTATCGATAATACCTTGTTTGGTAGTAATAGCAGTGCCTCCATAGACAAAGAGTTCACCAGTACCGGTAATGGTGGCAGTGGCAGGAACATCAAGGTAGGAAGAGGAGGCGTATTTGGGGTATTTATAAACACCAAATTGTTTATCTACAACAAGGGTGCCACCTATTTCTGCGATGGAGGTGAGAAGGCCACCGGGGTTAGTGTCGGGAATAGTAATAGTGGAACCCACTGGCACAACGACTTTGTAAAATGATATTTCCATACCGGGAGCATATTCGCTTTCGGAGATGACTCGTTTGTTAGTACCGTTTAGGGTTAGGGTGGTTTTCTCTTCTCCCCAATAACCAACGTCTTCATAGTCGAAGTCACCGGAAACAGTGAGGGTGTTATCGGTACCTAGGTTAACCCGTGCATTGTCTATGGTGAAGTTACCGCCTACTGTGATGTCTTCATCGCTTGTAGAGTTATCAAAGGTACCGGTGTTAGAGGTGAGGTTGAAATTACCGTTAACGGTGAGGGTAGAGCCGGAAGCTGGAGAGAAGGTAGCTTTGGTAGCATTGGCATCGTCTATGGTTAAGTTGTTGTAGGTAACATTTTGTAGTGTAAGGGTTTCAGAGACATTGGTGCCATAGTAGATAACATCACCACTGCCTGTGTCTAGATCGTTTACATTAGTTAGTGTTTCACTGCCTTTTAGCTTAATGGTGCCGTTGTTAGTAGTAGATGAGGCAGAGGCATAAGAGAGGTTCTCTCCGTTTAGGTCAAAGGTTGCACCACTATCTACCGTTAGGCTATCGGTAGTTACTCCATTTCCAGTAAGTGATACTGTGGCTGAGGTATTGCTTATTACTATGTCTTCTACAGCCTTATCTAGGAAGTCTGCTGTTTGAGCAGAGGTACCAGAGAAGGTTATAGTGCCTGTGCCTTTGGTCCAGTTAAGAGTGGTCATGAAATCTTGCGAGATCTGAAAATTACTCTTGAATACAAAGTTTGGGTTATTAACACTACAATCCATGGTATAGCCGTTATAGCCATACGCTAAGCTTGAACTCACGCTGAAAGAACCATTGAAAGTGTACGTACCGGCAGAAAGTGTCCAAGTTTTATTCTGGCCATAAACATCCACCAATGCTGATTCATAGGTAGCAGGCAATATAGAGTAGGTTCCCGTGTGATCACCAGCAATATATAATGTCGCAACATCTATTACATTGTCTTTTTGTGATATTTTTGACTGGCTGTCCATTTTAAGAGCACCAGCGCCAGTAATAATTCCTGTTGATGTTAATTTTAAATCTGCTTCACCAAACCATAATTTAAGTGCCACTCCTGAATTAATAGTGCAAGTGCCAGAAACTAAAAAAGTACCAAATACAGTAAGAGAGTCGTTTGCTATGAGCGAGGATCCTTGAGGAATGGTTAAATTGTAAAGACCCTTGTTAAAAGTAACTATTTGCTTATCTACCCCATTCATTACAAGAGTAGAAGCATTATAGTCCCAAGTCGTAACGTGGTAATTATCAAAGTTGCCTGAAACAGTCCATGTGGCATCACCCATATCGGTTTGTGTGTTATCCATTACTACATTGCCGGTAACATTGATGGTGGCATCGTTAGTGGCATTATCAAAGGTGCCTTGTGTAATAGTTAAGTCGTTAGCAACAGTTAGTGTGTATGTGTCTTGTGTTCTAAAGACATCGGTTCCGAGAGTTGCATCAAAGGTAAGGTTGTAATAGTCGGTAGTACCAAAGTCTTTGATAGTAAAGGGTGAACCACCTCCACCATTATCACCATAGTAAACTACCGTTCCACTATCAGTATCTAAATCACTTACATTAGTTAGTGTTTCTCCTCCTTGCAATCGGATAGTGCCGTTGTTGGTAGTGCTAGTGGCAGAGGCATAAGAGAGGTTCTCTCCATTTAGGTCAAAGGTTGCACCACTATCTACCGTTAGGCTATCGGTAGTTACTCTATTTCCAGTAAGTGAGACCGCAGCAGAGGTATTGCTTATTACTATGTCTTCAACGGCTTTATTAAGGAAATCAAGACTCTGAGCAGAGGTGCCTCCTATTGTAATAGTGCCGTTACCTTTTTGCCAGACAAATGTACCTCCTGCAGGGTTTTCAATGGTAACATCGCCTTTAAAAACAAAACTAGGATTAGCTGAGTTATCGATTGTATAAACTCTATTATACGCATCTAGCGAAAACTTAACGTTTCCATTAAAAGTATACAGCCCACCCTGGAAGGCAAAAGCAAAGTCTCCGTCAACCCGCTGCCTAATTATTACATTCTCCGATTCGTAGGTTGCTGGCACCAAAGTATTAGAAGCGCTATGAACAAAGAAAACATCGATTGTGTGTATATCAATAACCCCGTCCTTGCGAGATATTTTACTGTTACCATTCATCGTTATACTGCCTGTTCCGGTAATTTTTGCAGTAGGTGATTTTATTTGTATATCATTTCTACCGCCAAACTGGCCCAGGCTTATAGAGCTAGAACCATTTGCGGTAAGAACTGCGTCTCCCTCGAGACTTAAAACCCCACCCATGGTCAAAGCTCCAACAACCTCGTAACTGCCAAAAACCGTAACATGGTTAAAATATTTTGAACTTGCAGAAACAATTTGTTTTGATTCTCCGTACAGGTTTATTGTCGAATCACCTCTATTAAATGTTGTAACATCTTTATTATCGAAGTCTCCACTTACAGTCCACGTGCCGTCACCCATATTAGTTTGGGTGTTATCCATAGTAACATTACCAGTAACATTGATGTCTTTGTTGTTAGTGGCGTTATCGAATATGCCAGTATAATCGGCGGCAAGGGTTAATGAGGCAATGTTGATATCGGCATCTATTGTTACTCCGTTGGTACTACCACCATCAAAAACAACGTCGTCATCGGAGCCTGGTACTGTACCGCCATCACAAGTAGAACCAGCACCGCCAGAAGTGTCGGACCAGTGGGTGGCATCGTTCCAGTTGGCGGGGCTAGTATCCCCCACCCAGTAACATGTGGTAGAGGCTGCTTTTGATTTTTTAAGAGCAAACACAGTTAACCCAGAAAGGACACCGATAAGAAAGAATGCTAAGAGGCTCCATAATATCTTGCTTTTATTGGGGAGAATTTTCTCTCTATACACCATAGTTGCTATTTGAACTATTTTATTTTTGTGCTTCTTGTGTTGCATCTATTCTTTTTACTGACATTACACACAAAGCAATCTGCTGGTAGGATCTTTTCACAGTAATTACATTTTACCACAAAAAGTTATTTGATGTTTTAAGACCGAGCGCCACTTTTTTATCGTTCGAGGTGCACCCACCGAGAACCCCGCCCGGTGGGGCGGGGCAAGCTCCCAGCCGTCTTTTTTTATTGTTCGAGGTGTATCCACCGAGAACTCCTAAACGTTGATATTGAAATCGACCCGATAGTTCTCGCTTCCGCTCGAACAGTAAGGGGACAACGGAGAGTTCTCGCTCCGCTCGAACAATAATGGATATGACGGAGAGTTCTCACTGCGTTCGAACGGTAAAGGGGGCAACGGTCGTCGTTCTTATCGTTCGAGGTGTATCCACCGAGAACTCCCGACCGCTACTTTACCGTTCGAGAGAACGCGCGTAGCGCCATCTCGAGAACTACCTGTCGCTGATATTACGCCTCACGTTGTAGCTTGCCCCGTCTTTTTAGGCGGGGTTCTCACTGCGTTCGAACAGTAAAAAGTTCTCGCTTCTGCTCAAACAGTAATGAGTGCCACGGTCGCTACCCTTACCACCGCTCGAACGGTAACAAAACTACTCTACTTGCTCTGGTGGCTTCTCTGGTCCTCGCGCAATGCGCGCAGGCCATGCAACATAATTAGAACGAAACGTTTGTTCTAGTTTTAAACCCCCATCACCATTAAAAACTTTGTAGTAAAAGACCGTTTTCGCACCAGCGCGCGCGCGCTCTAAATACTTTTCCACACCTGGCTCCATAGCGGGATCGTCGACATAAATAGTTTCACCCGGCTCACTCACGGCATAAATTTCGGGATCGCTAATCTCTACCCTCCGCCCATCGTTTGTGCCAAAAAAGTTAAAGGTTACATTGCGCCCCTCCACCGCAGATTGAATTAATATGTGGTGCGCTGTGTTGTTAACAAAGCGCAAATCCGGTTTAGGGGAATAAATAGTAGCGTCCATACCCACCGGTGGCTCATAATAAGAAACACGGTAAGAATGATTATGTCTTTCTGTAATTTTAAGCCCAGAATTCATAGCCGCTCTAAAAAGAGTTGTTGATACCTGGCACAATCCTCCGCCAAATTCCGGCACCGTTCTATCTTCTTTAATTACTAGCTCTTGCAGGTAACCACTTGCTCCGTCGATAGACCCCAAATGCTTTATAGTAGAAAACTCTTCGCCAGGAGGAAGGACAATGCCATTTATAAACTGTGCCCCTGTTTTAATGTTATGAACACGACTGTTTGAGCTACCGGCAAAGCTAGTAGTAGCACTGCCAATAAGCTCTTTAATACCATAACGACCAACATTTTTCACTAACTCTTCGTTAATCTTCGCGCTTACGCTTTCCATTTCTAGTTTAAACAAAGGTGCCCGCTCTTCTTTCTGTAGCTCTTCCGCAATAGCACGTGCCCCTTTTTCGATGTTGAGGTTTTTCCCAGCAACAGATGGCTGCAACAACTGAATAGCACCATCGGCGAATGAAAACTTTGCGTCTTTTGGCGCGCTAACCACTTTAGGCGCAACATTGGCTTCGATGTAGGTTCTAATTTTCCCCTCGTCAAAAGTTATGCGTGGACCTACTTCACTATCGTTAACTAACTTAATCCACTTTCCTAAAACACTAGGGTAGAAAACAAAACTCTTTCCTTCTATATTTAAATTAAACCGTTCCTTGGTTAGAGCAATTGCTTTTTCGCTTAGCCCACGCGCGTCGTCACTTGTTACTTGGGGATACACAGTTTCTAACTCCACTACTAGATCAGGAGCACCAAAGCGATAAAAAGCATCGAGAATTCTTTGTTTTGTTGTAGACTTATTAATTTCCGCCCCGTTTTTTGGCTCGATAATATAGGCGCCTTTATCGCGTATTTCTAGATTGGCGTTCTGCACTGGACTATCAACCTCAAGCGCAACCTTTTCGAGCCAGCTATCTACTTTGGTTAAATCCCCACTAATATCAGGGGAAAAATGGCTTCTCTTAAAAAGAGCGCGTAGCTTCTGCCGTACACGATTGCCAAAGCTACCACTATGGCCAAACTGCCACACCTCCTGCAAAGATGTTTCCACATTGTATTCTAACCCAAGAGTGCTTGCCTCTTCTTCTAGGGTTTTTTCGCCAATACGGAGGGCAACCTTGTTCTCTACCGCCTCTTTTGCCACAGTACTAATTTTATTTTGCGCTTCGTTGTAGCTTAACCCACCTAGAGTAACATCTCCCAAAAACACATTGGGCAAAACCTTGTTACGGTAAGCGTAGGCATAGCCAGTAAAACCAGCAAGAACAACAAGCGTTGCCAGTAGAGTACCAATTTTCAATCCGGTGCTACGCATTATCTTAAGCTTTCTCTTGTTATTTTTTGGGGGATTCCCTTTGCTCTTTGCCATCGCCTAGAATCTCGTTTAACAAAGCTTGGGCAAGGTTTTTTGCTCGCGCTTCGTGGCTTTCTTCGTCAATTATTTCGATGTACAATTTTTGACCAACCTGCGCAGAATTAGGTAAAAGCACCAAAGGCAAAACGACTTTTTTGCCCGTTTCTGTTTCTAGCGTTACTTTTCTTTCCTCGATACGACGCACAACCGCCGTGAACTCTGCCACAACAACCCTAGTTAGATAATAAAGGGGATAATAATGAGGGCAACAATGTTTAGAATCTTGATCATAGGGTTGATAGCAGGACCAGCGGTGTCTTTATAGGGGTCACCTACTGTGTCCCCGGTAACCGCTGCTTGGTGCGCGAAAGACCCTTTGCCACCATATTGTCCTTCTTCAATATGCTTCTTTGCGTTATCCCACGCCGCTCCTCCCGCTGTCATAGAGATAGCGACAAACAACCCTGTAACAATAGCCCCTACCAACATACCGCCGAGCGCAACCGGTCCTAGTATTACGCCTACCAAAATTGGCGCAAGCACCGGCAAAAGAGCAGGTACTACCATTTGCCTAAGAGCAGCCGTTGTGACAATTGCTACTGCTCTTGAATAGTCGGGCTTTGCCTTACCCTCCATAATACCCTTAATGGTTCTAAATTGACGCCTTACTTCCTCTACCACTGCACCCGCTGCTTTCCCTACCGCTTCCATACTCATAGCACCAAACAAATAAGGTAGTAGACCACCAATAAAAAGACCAATAATAACGTTGGGATCAGCTAAGTTGAACTCCATAGTCTCTCCTAGTGCCGTAAGTTCTTCAATGTAGGAGGCAAACAAAACCATAGCCGCCAAACCCGCCGAGGCAATGGCATAACCCTTGGTTACCGCCTTTGTTGTGTTACCCACGGCATCAAGAGGATCAGTTACTTTGTCGCGTACACTTTTGGGCAACTCCGCCATTTCGGCAATTCCCCCTGCGTTGTCAGTAATCGGACCAAAAGCATCTATGGCGATAATAATACCTGTCATAGACAGCATAGCAAAAGCGGCTGCCGCAATGCCGTAAAGACCGGCAAGCGCATACGCAGTGCCAATACCCGCAGCAATCACAATCACCGGAAGTGCTGTTGACTTCATTCCCACAGCAAGGCCAGCAATAATATTTGTACCATGACCAGTAGAGCTTGCCTTTGCGATACTTTTTACTGGCGCATATTTGCCACTAGTAAAGTATTCGGTGATAACTACCATTAGACCAGTTACGGCAATACCCACCATACTTGCCCAGAAAAGCTCTACGGCAGTAAAAGGCAAAGACTCAAGAGCGCCAACAATGTTATTTGTGATAAACCAGAAACCTACCGCTGCTAAAACGGCACTTGTGCCTAGGCCGAGATAAAGCGGGGTCATTATGTTACGTGTTTTCGCTGTTGCGCGAACAAAAAAGGTACCAATAATACTAGCCACAATCGCCACCGCCCCTAGAGCAAGAGGGAAAACAACTAATGCTTCGGCATCGAAAATAATGGAGCCTAAAAGCATCATAGCAACTGCTGTTACCACGTATGTTTCAAAAAGGTCAGCGGCCATACCGGCGTCATCACCAACGTTGTCGCCAACATTATCGGCAATTACCGCCGGGTTCCTTGGGTCATCTTCGGGAATACCCGCCTCTACTTTTCCTACTAAATCAGCACCAACATCTGCCGCTTTTGTAAAGATACCTCCCCCTAAGCGGGCAAAAACAGAAATAAGTGAACCCCCAAAACCCAGGGCAACAAGTGCGGAAATATCTTTTGTTAACAAATAAAGACCGGCTACTCCAATAATGCCTAAACCCACCACCAATAAACCAGTAACTGCTCCTCCGCGAAAAGCAATGCCAAAAGCAGAAGGCAAGCCTTTACGTGCGCCCTCGGCTGTTCTTACGTTGGCGCGCACCGCAACCGTCATACCAACATAACCGGCCAGCGCCGATAAAATTGCTCCCACAATAAAACCAAATGCCGTCATTATGCCTAGTTGCCACCACAGTAGAGCACCAATTACCAATGCTACCACTGCCATTGCCTGATTTTGCTTTCCTAAATACGCTGCCGCTCCTTGTTGAATAGCACGCGCGATTTCTTGCATTCTTTCATTACCCGCGCTTTTGCGCATAATCCAAACAATAAGCACACTTCCGTAAATAATAGATAGAACGCCAGCTCCTAAAGCTAGCCAAACAATAAAGTTGTTAGACATGCGCCTCCAAAATACTAAATTGTATTATTATTTATTCTTATGTTACCTAATAGATAACCCATTTCCCCGAAAAAAGCAAGTGTCTGTTACGGTCCATAGCATATTGCAAAAGTTCACTAACATATTGGACTTTTGAGAGCCTATAAATGTATTAATAATGTATCACAGTAGCGTTTCCTGCATTTACTTCGATACTTCCCAGTATCGAAGTAAATGCACCATAATATAAAGTGGCGAGGGGTTTGTTTTTTATTGTTCGAGGGCTACTGCCCGAGAACTCTGAACCGTTGATACTGTACCTTACCCTGTAGTTCTCGCTTCCGCTCGAACAGTAATGGGGCCACGGTTGTCATTCTTATTGTTCGAGGCGCAGGGCGCCGAGAACCCCGCCCGGTGGGGCGGGGCAAGCTCCCAGCCGTCATTTTTATTGTTCGAGGTGTGCCCACCGAGAACTCCTAAACGTTGATATTGAAACCGACCCGGCAGTTCTCGCTTCCGCTCGAACAATGATGGATATGACGGAGAGTTCTCACTGCGTTCGAACAGTAATAGGTGCCACGGTCACCATTTTTTATCGTTCGAGGGCTAATGCCCGAGAACTCCTAGCCGTTGATATTGCACCTCATTTGATAGTTCTCACTGCGTTCGAACAGTAAAGGGGTAGCAGAAGGTTCTCACTGCGTTCGAACGGTAACAGGATTATCGTTCGGGTAATGGTTTTATTTCTTTAATACTTTTTCGTACCCACGCAAAGTCTTAAAAGCTGTCTCTTGCCAATCATACTTCTGCGCCTGCTTTAAGCCACGACTCACCAGCCTTTCTCTTAAACGGCTACTAATTAAGCCATCAACAAGGGCGCGAGCAATACTTTCCACCTTTTCTGGCTCAAAATAATGTGCCGCATCGCCCAGTACCTCCGGCAAGCTACTAGCATTACTACTAATCACGGGAACACCACACGCCATTGCCTCTAAGGGTGGAATACCAAAACCCTCCAAAAGCGAAGGGAAAACAAAAAGGCGCGCCGCATTATAAAGGATGGGCAAGTCCTCGTCCTCCACAAAGCCAGGAAACACCACCCTCCCCTGCAGCCCGAGCTCTTTAACATAGTTATTGATTTTTTCATAATAATGACGTGGCTTACCCACTAATACCAGCTGGTATTTATTACGATGCTCCAGGGTGTCATTAATCATCTTAAAAGCCTCGAGTAAACGAGGTAGGTTTTTATGATCCGCCCACTGCCCAACATAAAGTATAAATTGATCGCTGATTCTATATTGCCGCGCCACCTGTTGTAATTTACGTGTGTTGCTAATAGGAAAAAAACGGTTGTGGTCGATACCGTTATAGGTAACATTTATTTTCGATAAGCTTACGCTATAATGGCGTGCAATTTCTAAGCGAGAAAACTCTGATACCGTAAAAATATATTGAGATTTTTCTGCTGCGCGACGCATTATAAAATCGTACATCTTTCTCTTTAACCACGGTGTGCCTTGGGAAAATTGCCCTAGTGTTAAATCGTGAATAGTAACAACAAAGGGCTTTTTGTAAAGCACGGGATGGTTAAAGCTCAGAAAATGCACCAAATCAGCATCGATACTATTTAATAGTTTCAAAAACTCTGTTTGTTCTTGCCACGTATAATGGGTAATAGTTGTGCCAATCACCTCCACATCATCGCTTGCGCCGTTAATGACCTGCTTTACTTCTTCTGGCAATTTTTCATCATCCCGCACAATTAAGACCCAACGCACATCATTTTTTAAAGACAAAAAAGATTTTATTAGCTCTTGGCTATAGCGAGCAAAACCACCGTGATGACCCGCCAAAAAGCGCGCGTCGATTGCAATTTTTTTATTCTTAAACATTACACACCCTGCTGTTTTGTTATTTTATATAAAACTATTTCTTTTTCCTCTTTGTCTTTTCCTATAAAATTCTCCGCAATAGAGCCGTTGATCTCCTCTTTCTTAAAATTACCATAGGTAAAGTCGTAATACCAAACTACTGCGTGAGCTTCCAACGCTTGGTTAATAAATAATTCGGTAGTGAGCGTCTTACTTTTTAATGCACCAGGTTTATAATCGCTAAAGTAATCCAATATTGTAACATCTTTTTTCAGGTAAAACCGAAGAGCTGCTGACTCTCCACCCGCAAAAGCTCCTTTGGTTAAGACTGCATCTTGCGCTTCCACCTTATGGGCAAGTAACATAGCAATCTCTCTCGCACCAACTGCCTGATTACACGAAAAAACGTGTTTGCCTAAACTCGCCAACATTAAAATAAAAAACGACGCTACTATTATCTTCCCCCATATCTTATGCCAGAGAGAAACTACACCCAAAACAGTAAAAATACCATAAAAGGGCCACAAATAAACCATATAACGTGTCGCCCTCCCTCCTACCTCGCTTACCAAAAGCGCCATAACAAAACTTACTGCCGAGACAGCCAAAATTATTGAGAGATTTTTACGCGACACCAGCATACATTTTTTTTGCCGGCACCAAGGCGCTAAAATTATTAGCGCAGGCACAATAAGCGATATCATAAATAATAAAATATAACTCCATCCCCCCACTAGAAGTGTTGACGGTTCGATGCCTAGTACCAAGCGTCCAGTGCCAAAACGGTAAAGGGCGCCTAAAAACCCCTTAATATTATCGCCAAGGGCAAGCCCTCCCTGCTCCGTGAGGCGACCACTAATTTGCACCAAGGCGATCTCGCAAAAAGAAACATAACTTAAGCCAACAAGAGCCAAAGCGATGCCTGTTTTCTTAACCTCTCGCCATTGGCGCGCGGCGACCAAGGCACCAAACTCTACCAATAAAATAAACCAACCCAAATATTGCGCCCACACCATAATCAAAGCGCCGGCAAGAAACAGGAGCCACCAATATATACTTTTCTCCGATTGCATACGGAAAATAGCAATGTACGTAAGGGTCGCGCCCAACAACAACAGTGAATAAAAACGCGCTTCACCATAAAAATAAAAAAGGTACGGGGAAAGTGTAAAAAGACCCGCTAAAAGTAGCGCCAAACTTTTTTTCTTAAAAACTACTCTCCCCAGGGCGTACCCCAAAGGAATTAACAGGGCGCCGGCAAGCGCAGCCGGCAAGCGCAGCGACCATTCATACACGCCAAATAGATTCATTGATGTTCTTGCAAGCAAATGGTAGAGTGGCGGGTGAACATCGTGAGCAATAAACGCCCAGAACACCTCCCAATTGTCGGCAAGCGCTGCTTTTAGTATTACGCCCTCGTCTCCGTCTAACCCCCTTCTTCCCAACGTAAAAAATTGTACTACACAATAAAACAGCAGAAATAACGCCAGGGTTAATTTTTCTCGATCTATTTTCGCCATCGATTTATTTTTTGCCTTCCTTAAAGACCCAGACTTTGCTTAGGCCAAAATTCCAAAAAGCGACAATCGCTGTGGCAACAACCATAGCAAGAAGATAATTTATATCTAGTTTTTTCACCATAGCGCCGTAGAGCAAGTTGTTCCACACGAGCCCAGAGCCATTAATCAAAATAAAAGCAAAAAACTGGCCAGCGATTTTTTTGCTATGGTTGCGAAAAGTCCACAAGCGGTTAAGAACGTAGCTAGAAGTAAGAGCGATAGACGAAGAAATTATGCGGGCAATAATTTTATCGAGCGAAGCCAACTCCACCAAAGAAAAGAGGATCGCGCCATCGAGAAACGCATTCATTAAACCAACACTCATAAACTTTGCTCCTTGGCGCACAACTCTACGGCGCAAGAACAAGCGCCACACAATCTTTACCGAGCGCTTTAGCTCACCACCAATTTTGCTACTTCCTCTTTGCCGGTCGACAAAAATAATTGGTAATTCTGCCATTTTTGCCCCTCTTTCCTTACCTAAGTAAAGCATTTCTACTTGGAAAGCATAACCAGATGCTACCAGTTTATCGAGAGGCAATGATTGCAGGTAGCTTTTCGCATAAACCTTATAGCCTGCCGTAGAATCTTTTGGTTTTAAGCCAAGCATTGCCCTTGTCGCGATATTTGCTCCCCGGCTATTGAGCTGGCGCCGCCAATCCCAGCCCACAATTCCTCCGCCCGGGATATAGCGAGAACCAATCACTATATCGTTTTCCCCTTCTTGGGCGAGCCTAAGCATTTTAGGCAAATACTTTGGATGGTGAGAGAAGTCAGCATCCATTGATACAATAAAGTCGTAATTTCTTTTTAATGCCCACTTAAAGCCTTCGACATAAGCTTTACCGAGGCCGTTTTTCTCTTTTCTTGTAAGGAGATGCAAGCGCCGTGGGTATTTCTTTTTAAGTTCTTTCACGATCGTACCCGTACCATCGGGCGAGCTGTCGTCGACAACCAAAACTTCCACCTTCTTTAGAGGTAACTTAAAAACCGCCTTAATAATTCTGGCGATATTATCTTTCTCGTTGTAAGTAGGGATAACAACTAATGTTTTCATTGCTACGAAAGTATTTAATTGAAGTATAAAACTTTATTGCAATAATAACAACAAAACAAACCATATTTTCCTACACTGATGCAAGAAAAAGGCGGTATAAAAGAGGAAAGACTATGAATCGATATTGTTTTGCGTCGCTACAAATATCACGATGATTGTTTTAATAAGTCAATAACCGATATGCTTCTTTTTCCATAGCATCACGGGCAGCACCAAGCAATAGACGCGGATCGTCTGCGTCGCTATTTTTCTTGATCGCTGCAAAAAATGCTTGTTTTAATTGCGTATCGATATTTATTTTTGCCACCCCTAACGTTCTCGCCTTTTCGATTTCTGCCTGTGTAGAATGGCTCGCACCGTGGAAAACAAGCGGAATATCGATTGCTTGTGCTATTTCTTTAAGAACCTCGAAGTTAAGCTTTTCGTTAGCCGTTTTTGCCCCGTGAATATTGCCAAATGAAACTGCTAGACTGTCGCATTTTGTTTTGCCAACAAATTCCTTCGCCTGGGCGGGGTCGGTGTACTCTATTTTCACAGCCTTGTTACCGCTAGCTGTTCCCACAACGCCCAGCTCCGCCTCTACCTCAACACGTGCACGATGCGCCATTTTTACAACTCTTGCTGTATTTTTGATGTTTTCCTCTAGGGGAAGGCTAGAACCATCGTACATTATAGAGGTAAAAAGACGGGAACGAATCGCTCTTTCTACAAAAGACAAGTCTTTGCCGTGGTCAAGATGAAAGACAACGGGAATACTGGCACTCTGCGCCAAACTATGGACAATATACGCCAGGTTTTCCATTCCCGCATATTGCAATGACTTTTGCGACGCTTGCACAATAATAGGTTTACCAATCTTTTCCGCGGCGCGCACTACTGCCTGCGCTGATTCTAAATTATAAACGTTAAACGCAAAAATGGCCTGTTTATTGGCACGTGCTTCGCGCAACATTTTCCGGCTTGATACCAGCATTTTCCTCCAGAGCTATTAGACCTGGGAGAGAACGGCCAATAAGAAACTCGCTCGCCGCTCCTCCGCCGGTCGAAACAAAACTATACCTTTCTTTAATATTTAATTTGTCCAAAATTCGCGCTGTGTCGCCACCGCTGGCAATAGTGGTAGCTCTTAAATTAGCAATAAAACGAGCAATCTCGTAGGAGCCATGGCAAAATTTTTTGTTCTCGGCCACTCCAAGTGTACCGTTCCAAAATACGGTTTTTGCTTGTTTGAGTATTGTCTTGTAGCGCACAATGGTATCGGGACCAATGTCCATAGGTGGTGTTTTCTTTACAATGTCTTGTGTAAACTTAACAATACGCCCTTGCTCATCAACACCGTCGGTGGGAAAAACCACTTTCTCTACTGGCTCTGTTAAGACGGCATAATAATCATTAGCGGTTTTTCCTCCCAAAATAACCGTGTCTGCTTTTTTCCGCAAAAGATTGATAATAGGTATTTTGTCCTTAATTTTTGCTCCCCCGATTACCGCCACAAAAGGCTTTTCTTGCTCTTTTAAGACAGGCGTTAAGTGCTTAAGCTCGTCCGCCAAAAGGAGACCCGCAAAAGAGGGTAAGAGTTTGGTAATAGCTACCAGTGAAGCATGGCTCCGGTGCGAAGTCGCGAAAGCATCGTTGACATAAATATCACCACAGCACGCCAGCTTTTTAGCAAAAGAAACACTATTTTCTTCCTCGCCAGAATCAAAACGGAGATTCTCTAAAACAGTAATACTACGCCCCACATAATAACGGCGGTTAAGAACAGGCGATTTCTCTTCGAAGCTTTTGGAGATTACTCTCCCTCCGCTTATAAGTTTTTTGCGTTTTAGTACTTCGCTTAAACGCGCAACAACGGGCGATAGACGCATCGCCTCGTTTACTTTTCCTTGGGGGCGTGCAAAGTGGGTAAGGATAATAATTTGCTCCACATTGTGGCGCAAAAGCCACTCAATAGTAGGAATTGTTTCCACGATACGATTGTCATCGGCAATTGCTCCACTTTGGTCGAGAGGCACATTGTAGTCCACTCGCAAAAGGATTTTTTTGCCTGTTACTTCTGCATCACGCACTGTTTTCATTTTTTCTCCGTGCTCTTGCAAGTGCAAAGGTTTCGATAATATTAGAAAATTCCGCCACCCTAAGGCTCGCGTTGCCCACGAGCACTCCATCGATATTTTCAAACTGTGCAAAATCGGGAGCGGTATAGCGACTTACGCTTCCTCCATATAAAATGGGAATGTTAGTAGCAACTTTGTCGTTGGCAAGCTGGACAACCATTGCCCGCAACGCACCGATAATAGAATTGGCATAATTTCCACTTGCGGCTTGCCCACTACCAATCGCCCACACTGGCTCGTAGGCAAGCACCATTTTACTCCACTGGGAATGCGATAAGCCCCTTGTTGCACTCACCAGCGACCTGCCGAGTTCGCTTTTTTTAACAAGAGCAAGAATGTCTCTTTTTTCTTTTTTACCAATATTGAGCTTTGCCTCTTCTCCCACCGCAAGAATGGGGCGCAGATTCGCCTGTAAAACAGTTTTTAGCTTGGCATTAATTAGGGCGTGGTCTTCGCCAAAAACAGTGCGCCTTTCACTGTGTCCCACAAGAACATATTTCGCAATAGCGTGTAACATTTCTACCGACAGTTCGCCTGTGTACGGCCCCCTAAGATGAGAGTAAATATTTTGCGCCCCTAGCATTGCGCTCCTGTAGCGCTCTTTAATGGGAACAAGCCAAATGCTCGGTGGTAGAAAAATTACTTTTACTCTGCCGAACTCGTCGTTGCGACGCAACACTCCCCCTACAATTGCCATAGCATCTGCAATTGTTGTATTCATTTTCCAATTACCAGCAACGATTGTTTCTCGCATTTTCCTCCCCTTTAACTTGTTATCAACACTGCTATATCTTTATAAGTAATTGCCAAAATTAGTATGATGAGCAGAATAAAGCCAATCATGTGAATTAAGCCTTCTACCTCTTCCTTTATAACTTTACGCCGCGCGATACCATCAAGCATTATAAAAATTGCTTTTCCGCCGTCGAGCGCGGGGAACGGCAAAATATTAATAAGGCCAAAGTTAAGCGATAAAATAGCAATCCATTGCAAGATAAAAATACCACCCATTTTTACCGCCTGTCCAGTAAGAGTGAAAATACCAACGGGACCGGTAACATCTTTGACACTGTCCCCGACTTTCTCTGGACCAAAAAGAGAAGTAATAATTTTCCACAAAAAACTTGCTATAAGCTTGGTAAAAGCACAGATTTCCTGAGTGGCAGCGACAAACGCAGAGAAAAAGCCCAGTTTGACCTTAGTTCCCGCCCCTCCAAGACCAACCCCAAGCGGCGCTTCTTCGTCGTGTGAAAGTTGTGCGGTAACGTTATGTGCACCGGTAGCACCATCAATTGACAAGGTTACGTCTTGCCCCCTATGTTGTGCGGTAAACTGCGCAAATTCTTCCATACTCTTAAAGCCGTTAATAATATCACCCTCCGTGATCCCCGCTTTTTCTGCCGCAGAACCAGGCTCTACCGCCACTACTATAATTTGCCCTGTTTTTTCCCCGCCTAGCGACTCTGGCGAGAGTGCAACGGGCGACATACCGAACATATAACCAAGCGCGAAAAGAAACCACGCAAGCGCAATATTGACTACCACACCCGCGGTGATGATAATAATTTTTTTACGCCCCTTGAGGTTGGAATAAGAACGGGGGTCTTTGACTTTATCTTCCTCACCCAAAAGACGGACATAGCCACCTAGCGGAATTAAGTTGATTTTGTACTCTGTTTCTCCTTTTTTCTTTTTCCAAAGCGTAGGAGGAAAGCCAAAAGCGAACTCTTCTACCTTTACCCCAAAAAGACGAGCGGCAAGAAAATGACCTGCCTCGTGGCAGAAAATTAAAATCCCTAAAATAAATACCGAGAGAATAAATGTGAACATTGCAATTTTTTCCTAAAAAATCTCTTGCAAAACACTATATTGTTTCTAGTTCTTTTGTTTTATCGGCAACCATTTGTTCCACTTTTTCGTTATATTTTTTTATTGTCTCGTTTAATTCTTTTTCGGTACGAAACTTATCGTCTTCTGTAATTTGTCCTGCTTTTTCCTGGCTCGTTACTTCTTGCATCGCTTTTTGTCGCACTGCACGCATCGCGACCTTTGCCTCCTCTGCAATCGCGCCAACCAGTTTAGACATTTCTTTGCGTCGCTCTGCAGTTAAAGGGGGAAGTACTGCCCTAACAGTATTGCCATCGTTAATCACTTCGAGACCGTTGCCAGAATTGCGCACTGCGTTCTCAATGTTTGAAAGTAGTGACTTGTCCCATGGTTGAATAGAAATAGTCGAGGCATCGGCAATAGTAAGCGAGGCCACTTGTTTAAGGGCGGTGGGGGTGCCGTAGCAGTCCACCTTTATATCTTCGATAAGATTAGTCGTGGCGCGCCCTGTGCGTAATTTTACAAGCTCCTCCGAAAGCCTATCGATAACTTCTTCCATCTGTTTTTCGCTAGGGCGAAGATTGTATGCCATAATACTTCCTTTTAGCTAAAAAATTATTTCTGCTAATGACACTTTTATTATGCCTTTTTATTTGCAAAATGCAAAATATTGCATTTGGATTTAGAAGGTGCGAATAAGGGCAACGACCGTGGTACCTGTTACTGTTCGAGCGGGAGCGAGAACCCCGCCTAAAAAGGCGGGGCAAGCTAAAACGTCAGTTTCAGCACTAGCAATCGGGAGTTCTCGGCGATTACGCCTCGAACGATAATCCTGTTACTGTTCGAGCGGGAGCGAGAACTACAACGCGAGACTTGATACTAGCGGTCAGAAGTTCTCGGGCAGTAGCCCTCGAACAATAAAAAATGACGACCGTTACCCCCTTTATTGTTCGAGCGGGAGCGAGAACTATCACGTTATTTCTAGCATCAGCGCTTGATAGTTCTCGGTGAGTACACCTCGAACGATAAGAGCGACGGCTACGGCGATTACGCCTCGAACGATAATCCTGTTACTGTTCGAACGCAGTGAGAACCCCACGCCTAAAGGCTCGGGGCAAGCTTTCCTTGATGCCTGTTACTGTTCGAACGCAGTGAGAACTACTACGTGAGATTTGATACTAACGGTCAGGAGTTCTCGGGCAGTAGCCCTCGAACAATAAAAAATGACGACCGTTGCCCCCTTTACTGTTCGAGCGGAAGAGAGAACTTTTTACTGTTCGAAGAGTATCCGCCGTAGGCGGAACGATGAGAACTATTTACGTAGGATTTGATACTAGCGGTCATTAGTTCTCGAGATGGCGCTACGCGCAATTCTCTCGAACAATAAAAACTTACGGTCTTTAGTTCTCGGTGAGTACACCTCGAACGATAAGAGCGACGGCTACGGCACTTCGCTCCTCGAACGATAAGAAATGACGACCGTGACACCCCTTTCAAGGCAGGCACCACGCGCTTTACACCTCATTCTATTTACGGTATGATATCCTTGTTATAAATAAGAAGAAAAGAGCTTTATGGACACTACCCAAAACAATCCACTCAACCCTATTCAACCCCTCGAAGAAGAACGTCTCGTAGCACAAGAAACCGTCGAAATAGGAGGGAAACCAGACAGTGCAAGTACTATCACAGTCCATAAAACAGAGCTGGGGGGCAAAAAACTAATCCTTGAATCAGGTCGTTACGCCGGTCTTGCCGATGGCGCCGTTACCGTTAGGCTTGGCGACACAGTTGTTCTTGCCACTTGCGTTGTTGCCTCTGAGCCCAACGAAACCGCCGACTACCTCCCCTTGCTTGTTGATTACGAGGAAAAGTTTTACGCGGCAGGCAAAATCTCTGGAAGTCGTTTTATTAAGCGCGAAGGGCGCCCCTCCGATGACGCAGTCTTGGCAAGTCGCTTGATTGACCGCCCCATCCGCCCTCTTTTCCCCAAAAACTTCCACCATGACATACAGGTAATAGTAACCGTTCTTTCTTACGATGGGCAAAACGACCCCGATATTCCCGCCATCATCGCCGCGAGTGCCGCCATTAACCAAACCAGCGCCCCCTTTGCCGGTCCCGTCGCCGCCGTACGCGTTGGCCTTATTAACAATGAATTCGTTGTTAACCCTACCCGCGACCAACTCAGAGAATCTTCTCTTGAACTGGTGGTCGCGGGGACTGCAGAAAAAGTAATGATGATCGAGGCAGGTGCTAACGAGGTACCAGAAGAAAAGGTATTTAGCGCCATTGAATTTGGCCATAAAATGATGCAACCCGCCATCGAGGTTCAGCATAACTTCTACAACAGTAATAAAATTCAAGCAGATAGCGCGGTTAGTGAGGTTTTTTCTGCCGTTGTTAGTCTGGTCGGAGCCGATGTTAAAGAGGCGGTAAAAATTGTCGAAAAAGAAGAGCGTGAACAAAAAATCGACGAACTCCTTAGTAAAGCAAAAACTACACTCGAAGGCGACTACAAACAAAATGAAATTTCTAGCGCCTTTGACACCTTAATGCAAGAAAAAGTGCGTGAGCTTATTTTAGAAGATGGCACGCGCCCCGATGGACGGCACGACGACGAAGTACGCCCTCTTTCCATAGAGGTAGGTTTACTTCCGCGTACGCATGGTTCTGCTCTTTTTACCCGTGGTCAGACCCAAGCCCTTACCATCGCGACACTCGGTGCCCCGGGCGAAGAACAGCATATCGACACTATGGAGCGTGAAGACACAAAAAGATATATGCACCACTACAACTTTCCTCCGTTTTCTGTAGGTGAGGTGCGTCCCCTGCGTGGTGCTTCCCGCCGCGAGGTGGGGCATGGCGCGCTAGCAGAGCGCGCTCTCATACCGGTTTTGCCTCCCAGCGACGATTTTCCTTACACCATTCGCCTTGTAAGTGAAATTTTATCCTCTAATGGCTCTAGCTCTATGGCAGCGACTTGCGGTTCCACCCTTGCCCTGATGGACGCCGGTGTTCCTATCAAAAAACCTGTTTCCGGTATTGCAATGGGTCTTGTTACCGGCGCTAAAGAGCAGTTTCGCATCTTAACCGACCTTCAGGGAATTGAAGATTTTGGCGGTGATATGGACTTTAAAATTGCGGGCACGCGCGATGGAATAACCGCTATCCAGCTTGATATTAAATTGCAAGGTTTAAGTTTTGAGATTATTCGCCAAACACTAGAAAAAGCAAAAGTAGGACGCCTTTTTATTTTGGATAAAATGCTTGCCGTTATCGCCACACCACGCCCCTCTCTTTCCCAGTTTGCCCCTCGTATTGAAAGCGTAAAAATCGATCCTAGCAAAATTGGTGAGCTCATCGGTCCAGGTGGTAAACATATTAACGGCATTATTGAAGCCTGCGGAGGGAAAGAGATTCTTAGCATCGATATCGAAGAAGATGGCACCGTTCTTGTTAGCTCCGCCGACGCGCAAGCCGCGCAAAAAGCCATCGATATTATCGCCGCCGATACAAAACAGGTTGCCGTAGGTGAAGTGTACGAAGGAAAAGTGGTTAATATTCAAAAAGATCGTAACACTGGTAAGGAAATCGGCGCAATAGTACAAATTCTTCCTAACAAAGATGGCATGGTACACATTTCTGAAATTGCTAACGAGCGAATTGCTAAAGTAAGCGACGCACTAAAGGTAGGACAAAAAGTAAAAGTAAAAGTCGTGACTGTTGACGCCGAAAGAGGGCGCATCGGCCTAAGCATTAAACAGGCCTAGTAAGGTGGCGTAGTAACGAACTCAAACCTTGGCATAAGAATTAACTTGACTGGGCCGGTCATATCGCTTTTACGTGCCACTCCCCACGCCCTGGAATCACTGGAATTGCCCCTGTTATCACCGATTAAAAAATACTCTCCCTCCCTTAGCTGCCAGGTGCTAACCGCCGATGTTGCCTCTGTACCAAAAGAAGGAGGGATATAACTTTCCGTTAACGGTTTATTGTTGATGTAAATGCTATTATTTTTTATTTCTACATAATCCCCCGGTAACCCAATAAGGCGCTTAATATATTTGACTCTGTCAGGGTCGCCAGGGAATTTTAGCACCATAGGGTCGCCACGCTTAAAATTACCGGTAAATAAATTGAAACGGTTAATAATAACCACTTCACGGTCGTGAAAGTTGGGCTCCATACTCTCTCCCGAAACGATAAACACCGTAAAAAGAAAAAAGTGTATAAGAAAAAGTGCAAGCCCCCCAAGAATAAGCCACCTTAAAAGCTCGAAGGCGGTGCTTGCAAAACGACCAATCCCTTTTGCTCTAAATTGTGTGCCGATTACCCTTGATTTAATCACAGTTTTATATTACCATATTTTTATTGAGAGGAGGGTTGCTATTGGCTAGCAACCGAGGTAGTTTGAGGGAAGTAGCACAGGCACGCACGGCGCAGCAACTAGAGAGGGCTATCAAAGCATACAATGCTCGCGGCAAGAGCAACGAGCAAAGACTTCGTCGGTGTTTACGCGCCAAATGGCGCAAAACCACCGACGAACAACTGCGCGCCGCGATTGACGGCTACATAGCCGCACTCTCCCCCAGATCGCAAGAAGGTCCACCTCCACCTTCTTGCCGGCGACTCTCTAGAGAAAGGAGTTGCTGGTACTAGCCTTTCTTTTACTTTTCCCCCGCGAGGCCTACGCGCCTCGCGGGGCATTTTTTGCCATTTTAAGCTTTGGGTTTTGTTTTTAAGGTAACATCTATTTGCGCCTTTTATGGTTACCGTTCGAGCGAGAGCGAGAACTACCCGTCATACCCATTACTGTTCGAACGCAGCGAGAACTATTTGCGTGAGTTTTGATACTAGCGGTCGGGAGTTCTCGGTGGGTACACCTCGAACGATAAAAACTCACGGTCTGTAGTTCTCGAGATGTGCGCCTCGCTTCGCGTGGCGCAACTTGCCCCGCCCCACTGGGCGGGGTTCTCTCGAACAATAAGAGTGGCGGTCGTGGCACACTTTACTGTTCGAGCGGGAGCGAGAACTACTTCGTCATTTTCAGTATCAACGGTTCAGAGTTCTCGTCGCTCCGCTCCTCGAACGATAAAAAACGACGGCTGGGAGCTTGCCACATCCCACCGGTCGGGAGTTCTCGGCGATTACGCCTCGAACGATAAAATGATGGAGCTGCAAAAGTTCATTAACATATT
>DBQW01000019.1 GCA_002305395.1 Candidatus Berkelbacteria bacterium UBA1384
CTTTACGCCCAATAAATCCGGATAACGCTTGCCACCCTCGTATTACCGCGGCTGCTGGCACGAAGTTAGCCGTGGCTTATTCCCATAGTACCGTCATAATCGTCCTATGGAAAAGAAGTTTACACTCCGAGAAGCTTCTTCCTTCACGCGGCGTCGCGGCGTCAGACTTTCGTCCATTGCGCACGATTCCTCACTGCTGCCACCCGTAGGTGTATGGGCCGTGTCTCAGTCCCATCGTGGCTGGTCAACCTCTCGGTCCAGCTACCCGTCATAGCCTTGGTGAGCCATTACCTCACCAACAAGCTGATAGGACGCAGGCTCATCCCAAACCGCCGGAGCTTTTCTCTTGCGAGAATATCAGGTATTAACTAACCTTTCGGCCAGGTATCCCTGTGTCTGGGGTAGATTCCCACGCGTTACTCACTCGTCTGCCACTACCCCCGAAGGGGTCGTTCGACTTGCATGTGTTAGGCACGCCGCCAGCGTTCATCCTGAGCCAGGATCAAACTCTTAATATAGTTTTTGCGCACAAATTGTGCGACTTAGGGCTCAATTTTGATACAGGGATTGACAACCCTGTATTCTTGCAACCACATAAAAACCGATGTTATGTAGTTACTCGCATAGCGACTGATTGTCAAAAAACATCACTGCCATTTATTTATGGCATTAACAATATTAATTTTAACTGATAAAAAAACAAAAGTCAACAATGTGTACTAGATAAGTACATAGTACAAAAGATGAAATACATAAGTAACACACTATGCGATACCTGCTACTGTTCTCGAGCGTAGGGAGAATTTTTTTACTGTTCGAAGAGTATCCGCCGTAGGCGGAACGATGAGAACTATTTGCGCAAGTTTTTTACTAGCGGTTGATAGCTTGCCTCGTCCGACCGGGCGGGGTTCTCGACGAGTACACCTCGAACGATAAAAACTTACGGTCTTTAGTTCTCGGCGCTTCGCTCCTCGAATGATAATCCTGTTACTGTTCGAGCGGAAGCGAGAACTAACGCGCCGGTTTCAGCACTAGCGATCGATAGTTCTCAGGCAGTAGCCCTCGAACGATAAAATGAAGGTCGATAGTTCTCGGCGATTACGCCTCGAACGATAAAAACTTACGGTCTTTAGTTCTCGGGTAGTAACCCTCGAACAATAAAAATGACGACCGTTGCCTCCTTTACTGTTCGAGCGGAAGCGAGAACTTCCCGTTACTCACTTTACTGTTCGAACGCAGTGAGAACTACTACGTGAGATTTGATACTAGCGGTCAAGAGTTCTCGGGCAGTAGCCCTCGAACGATAAAAAGTGACGACTGGGAGCTTGCCCCGCCCCACCGGGCGGGGTTCTCGGCGCTTCGCTCCTCGAACGATAATTTTAATACTGTACTGTTCGAGCAAAACAAGAACCCCCGCGCAAAAATAGATGCTCGGTACCTGAATATTGAATCCTGTTTTTATTCTTGCGTCTTGTGTCTCGATGCCACTATTTATGGCAAGAAAATAATCGCCTACTTTACAACCTTATCGATAATGCCATACTTCTGAGCCTCGAGAGCAGTCATAAAACGATCGCGCTCAGAATCTTGCTCAATCCGAGTTTTACTTTTACCGGTATGTTGAGCTAATATTTCGTTCAAAGTTTTTTTAACGCGCAGAATTTCTTTAGCTGCAATCGCAATATCACTTGCCTGTCCCTCCGCCCCGCCCATTGGTTGGTGAATCATAATACGCGAGTTTGGCAAGGCAAAGCGCTTTCCCTTCTCCCCCGCACTAAGCAAAACAGCAGCCGCGCTCGCCGCTTGGCCAACGCAAATTGTTTCTATATCAGGCTTAACATGTTGCATGGTGTCATAGATCGCCAGCGCGGCAGTCACCGCTCCACCCGGAGAGTTTATATATAGGCGAATATCGTCTTTTTCATCCTCGGATTGCAAAAAAAGAATTTGCGCAATAATAAGATTTGCAACCTCATCGTTAATCGCTCCCCCAATAAAGACCACTCTATCCTTTAAAAGTCGAGAGTAAATATCGTAAGCTCTCTCTCCAAACTGGCTTTTTTCAATTACACTAGGTACAAGGTATGTCATATTTATTTTTTTACTTTATCGATAAGCCAAGCAACAACCTTTTTTAAGGAATCATTTTCACTTAGCTTGATCTTTTCTTTTTGTGCAATTGCTCTTAGAGATAAACCGATCAACACATTGGTAGCCGCCTGCTTTACAATATCGGCAGAAAATTTTTCCGATGTTGTTTCGATATTTTTGAGGTACTGTTCAAAACTAATACCCTGGTTTTGTGCCACCTCCTCAACCAGCTTGCGCAGGCGTCGTTCTTCTGCCGTAACGAGGGTTCGGGGGAGTTCCGCCCGTGCAATCTTTGCTAACTCACGGACAAGTGCGTCTTCTAGCGCTTGAAAATCTCTATTTCTTTTTTCTATTTCTAGGTTCTTCTTAATTAACGACCGTAAATTAACTAACGATTTTGCGCCAAGACTTTTTGCAAACTCCTCGTTTATTTTTGGTATTATTATTTCCTCTACATTGTCCACGGTTACTTTGAAAAGATATTTTTTACCCGCCACATCCTTAGCGTGATAATTTTTGGGGAATTGAATTTTAAACTCTTTTTTCTCGCCTTTCTTAAGACCAACGATTTCCTCCTCGAAGCCGGGGATTAATGTTTTACTACCCAAAATTAGTGGGTGGTTTTTGCTTGCAAGCTTCTCGAGCGCAACATGCCTTTCGTACCCTTGGAAAGTAATCTCTACTTTATCGCCAAATTTTGCCCCTCTTTTTACGGGCCTAAGATCCGCCTTCCTTTGAGCAAGCACCTCCATTGCGACATCTAGCTCTTTTTTCGTAACAACGGCGTCCTCCTTGCTATGAGGTAGTTTTATGCGAGTATAGTCTTTAGTAAAAGTAACCTCGGGGATCACATCAACTTCTAGCTCGAATTCTAGACCGTCTTTATCCCCCTCAATAAAAGAAGGTTGTTTATTGACCTTAATACTGGGATTACCAAGGGGGCTAATGGATTTTTTTCTAATAGCCTCTAAGTACCCCTCCCGCAACGCTTCTTGAATTGCCATATTAGCAAGCTTTTGCGTGCCAATAGTTTCGATAATCATTTTTCTTGGCGCCTTGCCGGGGCGAAAGCCGGCAATGTTCACGTCTGCTGCCATATTTTTATAAACGCGGTCGAAGATGCGCTTCATTTCATAGGCAGAAAACATTATCTTTATGAGTTTGCGACTTTGTTTTTTATCGCGATATTCAATATTCATAAGTTATACTCTATAGTAATAGGGCAAAAAAATCAACCTAATGTTACGGTCCACAACATATTGGACTTTTGNNTTTACTTCGATACTTCCCAGTATCGAAGTAAATGCACCATAATATAAAGTGGCAAGAGGTTTGTTTTTATCTTATCGTTCGAGGAGCGGAGCGACGAGAACTACCGACCGCTGACACTGCAACTCACCCAGTAGTTCTCACTTCGTTCGAACAGTAAAGAGAGTAACGCAGGTTCTCACTCTGCTCGAACAGTAAAGGAGGCAACGGTCGTCGCCCTTATCGTTCGAGGCGTAATTGCCGAGAACTCCCGCACGTCATCTTCTTATTGTTCGAGGTGTACTCACCGAGAACTCCCAGACGTTGATACTGAAACTGATGCAGGAGTTCTCACTGCGTTCGAACGGTAAAGGGAGACAACGGAGAGTTCTCGCTTCCGCTCGAACAGTAAGGGGGGCAACGGTCGTCGCCCTTATCGTTCGAGGCGCAGAGCGCCGAGAACTATCAGCCGCCGGTCCTATTGTTCGAGGAGCGAAACGACGAGAACTACAGACTGTCTTTTTTTATCGTTCGAGAGAACCCCATCTAAAAAGGCGGGGCAAGCTCCCAGCCGATAATATCAAAACTTACGTGGTAGCTTGATTATTGATTTTTCTCTCTTTTGTTATAGAATATATACTGCTGTATCCATTATTTAAGCTAAAAATATGTCCGGTCATTCTAAATGGTCTACAATTAAAAGACAAAAAGGTGCTGCAGATGCAAAGCGCAGTAATTTGTTTACTAAGCTTGCTAATGCCGTTACCGTCGCTGCACGTAACGGCGCGGATCCCGCACTTAATTTTCAACTTCGTCTTGCCATAGATAGAGCGCGTGCCAACAATATGCCTGCTACCAATATCGAAAGAGCGATTGCGCGAGCCCAGGGGGGGAGTGCGCAAAATATCGAGGAAATTCTCTACGAAGCTTACGGTGCGCAGGGAGTAGCAATTCTTATTGCAGTAGCCACCGATAATCGCAACCGCACTATTGCATCGATCAAAGCCGTTTTAAACAAATTTGGTGGCAAACTTGCTGCTGCTGGTGCTGTACAATATCTTTTCGACCAAAAAGGAGAAATCATTATCGAAGAAAAAAACGAGGGCGAAACGGAAATGGATATTATCGAAAGCGGAGCCGATGACTATGAAAAAGAAGGTAATCAATATTTAATCCTTACCGCTCCCGAAAAAACCGCCAGTGTTAAAAAATGGTTCGAAGAAAAAGGATACAATATCGAAGATGCAAGAATTGCCTGGCATGCAAAGCAAACTATTTCCCTGGACAAAGAAGAAGAGAAAGTGTTTAATCTGCTTTCTGCCCTTGATGACCTTGACGATGTAACTGCTGTGGCAAGCAATATCGAGTCTTGAAAAACATAACAAATATGCTAAAATACTACCATATTAACGGAAAAAAATATGAAAAAAAATATACACCCAAGGTGGTTTGAGAAAGCACAGATTACCTGTTCTTGTGGCAACAAGTTCGAAACAGGCGCCACGGTTGCCAAAATTGAGGTAGAAGTTTGTAGTAACTGTCATTCCTTCTATACTGGCAATCAGAAATTTATTGACAGCGCTGGTCGTGTAACTCGTTATCAGCAACGCCTAGAAAAGGGCGCGAAAATGCGTGCGGCAACCGCCCCCAAAATCAAAAAAGATAAAAAAACCAAGGCGAAAAAAGCAAGTATATAAATATGGCAAAGGTCGACGAAGCACTAATTAAACAGATTGTCGACAGTGAAGCACTTGCGGCAAGTACTAACGACGAAGAGCTAAAAAAGTTAGCTACTGAAGACATTCGCCTCTTAAAACAAAAGCTGGCTTTATCTACAGCACCTAGTTTTAATGCAGTAATTCTAGAAATAAGAGCGGGCACTGGTGGCGAAGAAGCAGAGCTTTTTGCGGGCGACTTAGCGCGAATGTATCTTCGTTTTTGTGAGCACAATGGCTGGAAAGTAAACCTCCTTAACAGCGCCATTACTTCACTTGGTGGCTATAGGGATTTCACCGCAGAAATTAAAAACGAGGAAGCCTACACCAAGCTCCAGTATGAAAGCGGTGTCCACCGCGTGCAAAGAGTTCCTCAAACCGAAAAATCTGGTCGCATACACACATCTGCCGCCACCGTTGCTGTGTTACCCGAGGTGCCCGCCACAGAGATAGAGTTAAAACCCGAAGAGCTAAGAGTAGATGTTTTTCGCTCCAGTGGTCACGGAGGACAAAGCGTAAACACCACCGATAGCGCGGTACGCATAACACATATTCCAACAGGCATTACCACAACGTGCCAAGACGAAAAATCACAATTAAAAAACCGTGAAAAAGCCCTTTCGGTTTTGCGTGCGCGCCTCTATGAAATGGAGGAACAAAAAAAACAAGCAGAAAGGTCGCAAGCACGTAAAAGCCAAATTGGTAGTGGAGATCGCAGTGAAAAAATTAGAACCTATAATTTTCCCCAAGATCGTATTACCGACCACCGCGTCAACCAATCATGGGGTAAAATAGAAAGAATTCTCAATGGTCAACTAGAGCCAATACTAGAATCGCTACAAAATTATGATATCGAGATTAAATACCAAGAAGCCCTCCAACGGTTGCAAGCTCAAGGAAGTTCTGGCTTCGACCACAGCTGAACTAGAAAAAAATAAAACAATCAGCAATGCGCAAAAAGAAGCAGAGCTGATCTTAGAGCATACTCTCAAAATCAAAAACTGTGATATTGTCGCATATCGCGACCACATCCTAGGCGCGCAAAAACTTAAATCAATAAAGAAAATCGTTACTCGATGCCTTCTTGGCACGCCACTACAATATATTTTCAAAAAGGCTACTTTTTGTAATAATGATTTACACGTTAATAAAAATGTTTTAATTCCAAGAGCGGAAAGCGAAATTATTGTCAATCGCGCCTCCGATTATTGCAATAAAAAATGTCTTGCACCAAAAAAATACCTTTTGCTTGACATTGGTACTGGCAGTGGCGCAATTGCGATTGCTATTTGCAAAAAAACAAAAAAAAATATTAACGTATTAGCAAGCGATATCTCCCCGCAAGCCTTAAATGTAGCAAGAAAAAATATTGCCACCCATAAGTTGTTAAGTAGAGTTACGATCGTACGTTCTAATTTATTAGCAAACATCGACAAGGTACCGCATATCATTGTCGCTAACCTTCCCTACGTCAAAGAAAAAAACGCTCGTGGCTTGGCTGATCCCAAACTAGCGCTAGTGGGCGGGAAAAACGGTTATGAATTAATCTTTAACCTCTTGGAGCAAATTAAAGAAAAAAAGTACGACAAGAAAACCAGAGTTGTCTTTTTAGAAATTGGTCACAATCAAGCTAGGGTAATTAAAAAATACGCTACTGTCCTTTTTCCAAAAGCAAAAATTACAAGTAAAAATGACCTTGCAGGCTATAATCGACTTATTACAATAGAGTACTAATCAGAGCGCTCTCCGAGGCGGACTTTGACGGTTTTTTCGCTCCCCTCTCTATAAAATCTAACATCAGCTTGTTCGCCAGGCGAGAAACGACGAAGAGCGGCAATAAGAGAGTTGTTTTTCCCAACCACCTCACTGCCAATCGCCACAATAATATCGCCCTCTCTTATCCCTGCTTTATCGGCTGGGCTCCCAGGCGAAATAGCAGGAACACCCTGGTACTGATCGCCAATAACCCAAAATCCATCCTCCACCGGTAAACCACGCTTCTGAGCAAGCTCTTTAGTTATTTGAATTGTATTGACACCTAAATACGCCCTAATAATTTTTCCGGTTCTTGTAAACGAATCAATCGCTACCTTTGCCTCGTCGATTGGGATAGCAAAACCCAAACCCTCCGCACCAGAGGCAGTTACTGTGTTAATACCAATAACATATCCCCGTAAGTTAACCAATGGTCCTCCTGAGTTACCGAGGTTAATAGCAGCATCGGTTTGCAATAATCCTTCAAGCGACTCGCTCCTGCCACCACTTGCATCGGAAGCGACCAAGGAGCGACCAGTTGCCGACAAAACACCCGTTGTTACAGTGTTTTGAAACTCGCTAAGGGCATTACCAATAGCAATAACCCTCTGTCCCACCTTGAGCCCGTCGGAACTCCCTAATTGCACTACAGGAAGACCCGTTGCTTCTATTTTAACTATAGCGAGATCTAGCGTTGGATCGAGTGCGGCAACTTTTGCCTCGTATGTTTTGCCGTCGGACAAAACCACGGTGTATTTTGCACTACTATCGGAGACAACATGTTTATTAGTTACAATGAGCCCATCGGCAGTAATTATAAAACCAGTACCCCCTCCCTGCTCTTCGATAACTCTTTGCCCTTGACCAAAGAGGTCGAAGGGGTCAGAGACAGTAACACTTTTTGTAAAAAGAATACTTACCACCGCAGGCGATACTTTACCCACCACTTCAATCGTGGCAGATTCTTCATCGACGGTTACCTTTTCTGTACGAACAACATCAGAAACAAGGTTTTTCACCTGAGCAAGACCAAGTTTTTGCTGTACGTCTTCTGGTAAGCTCGAGGCAAGCACCATCCCCGCCACCCCACCAAAAATACCCATTACAAAACCGAAGATCAAAACAAAGCCGATAAGACCTGCATAGTTTGTTTTACGCTCTTTCATTAGTGGATGTTCGGCACCGCCACTGTCGATAATTTTTATGTCATCAGAATTGATTGCCATTTTTCCTCATACTTATTTATTATAGCGCTTTCTGCAATAGATTGTGGATAACTCGGGGATCCGCTTTGCCTTTAGTTTCGCGCATTACCTGCCCTAACAAGTACTGCAAAGCTTCTTTTTTGCCTGCACGATAATCTGCTACCACCTTTGCATTCTTCTCGATCACGCTTCTTATGGTAGCATCCAGGTTCTCTTCCTCTATCGCTACACCATAGCCACCATCTTCTATAATTTTAGCAAATGAAGAATGTGTGCTTAACCCCTCGTTAATAATTGGCTTGGTATTATGAGCCCCTATTTTACCGCTTATCAAAGAACGCGCTAAATCCAAAACAAAGCCAGGCTTTAACGCACGCGCCGCAGGAATATTAATAAATATATTCATTGCTTTCGCAACACAGGCTTTGTTATTTTTTTCTAAAGAAATTTTATCGAAGAGCTTAAGCAGTTCATCGTCGCGAAAAATAACCTCTAGATCGTTTTGGGCAACGTTACATTTACGAGCGCGGTTAAGCTTTGCCTCCATACTTTCTGGTAGGGTAACCTTAAAGCTCTTTTCCAAATTATACAAACAAGGAATGTCTGGCTCAGGAAAATAACGATAATCTGGGGCAAATTCTTTTGTTCTTTGGCTAAAAGTTACACCCTTGTCGTCGTCCCAGCCTCTAGTTTCCTTAGTTACTTTTTCCCC
Organism: Candidatus Berkelbacteria bacterium UBA1384; assembly: GCA_002305395.1. Classification (GTDB taxonomy): domain Bacteria; phylum Patescibacteriota; class UBA1384; order UBA1384; family UBA1384; genus UBA1384. The sequence continues at coordinate 8,727 of DBQW01000019.1, forward strand.
GTTTTGCAAAAGAACGCTCTGTCTTTTAATTTCATAATTTAATGCTCTTTCAACCATTAAAAAGGAATTGAGGTTTTTTATTTCCACCGGTGTCCCTAACTCGCCCACTGGTGCACTGGAGGATTGTGGTTTTTGTAGCGCTCTCACACTCACATTAGCATCACACCGCAAGTGCCCTTTTTCCATATCTCCGTTGGAGATCCCTAAATAGCGGACAATAAGCCTTAAATATTGCAAAAACTCTTTCGCCTGCGCGGGAGAGGTGATTTCTGGTTTAGTAACAATTTCTACCAATGGTGTTCCGGCACGGTTTAAGTCAACCAAAGAGTATCCCTTCCCCTTAGGGTGAGTAAGTTTACCAGCGTCCTCCTCGAGATGAATTCTTTCTAAACTGACACTTAGATCGCCAACACTAACCCTGCCTCCTTTGACTACCGGCTCGTCATACTGGCTAATTTGATAACCCTTGGGCAAATCTGGATAAAAATAATGTTTGCGATCAAACTTGGTACGTTGTGCAATTTCTCCCCCCAGATACTTGCCTAGCATAATAGCGTATTTTATTGCTCCTTTGTTGGGCGTAGGTAATGTTCCAGGCATCCCCAAGCAAATAGGGCAAACTGTGGTATTGGGCTTTTTGTCTTGCGCGTTGTTATCGCAAGAACAAAACATTTTGCTTTTTGTATTAAGCTGAACGTGGACCTCTAAGCCAATTGTAGGTATTAGTTTCATAGTGCCGATAATCCTTTAAGAGCCTCTCTGAACTTACTGATAGCGTCACGCGCTTCGTAATGCATAAAGTCAGCATTATGCTCATGTACAAGACGATTGCGCTGCTTATGCCCTTCCCAAGCAGCCTGGTAACTACCGTCGTCAACAAATAATGATTGGCCATTTTTTAGTCTTTCCCCCATAGTTTCGCCACTTGCGCCTAACTCTTTTAGGCAATAATCGAGCAGTTTATCGGCAGAAAGAACCGCCGACTGAAAGGCGCTGGGGTTATTAAGTAACATTTTTTCTTCGATTTGTTGCCAATCCCTACGCACCGATTCACGATCGAGGCTTCCTTTTTTTGTGCGGACTCCACCTTCCTTCCCAAAGAGACGCTTTAATAAGCGGGGAAGGGCAAAGATAATTTTTGTTTCTAGTGTTTCTTTTACCATAATGAAATTTTATTTATTTATCTGTATATCTTCTACTAACTGCGCGAAATCCAGTAGCTTTTCATCTTCTCCAAATGCACCAATAACTTGAAAGCCAATCGGTAAGCCACCTTCATCGTTGCCGATAGGTAGGGAAATAGCAGGCAGACCAGCAATGTTGGCAGGCACGGTAAAAATATCGTTTAAGTACATTTCCATTGGGTCTAGTTTTTCCCCTAGCTTAAAAGCGGTAGTTGGGGTAGTAGGTCCCACAATAAAGTCAACCTTGTCAAAGGCGTTTTTAAAAGATTGTCTTAGATTATTTTGTGCAACAATTGCTTTTTTGTAGTAAGTATCAAAATAACCCGCACTTGAAACAAAAGAACCTAAAATAATGCGTCGCTGTGCTTCGTTACCTAAAAATTGCGAGCGGGTTTTGGTGTAAAGCTGCTTGAGTGTTCGTTCTTCTTTTGCCGATACACCGTATTTAATACCGTCAAAGCGTGCCAAGTTGCTCGCCACTTCTACCGGCATAATAATGTAATAGATTGCTAGAGACTGTTCGACAAGTGGTATATTTAGCTCTACTATCTCAAAACCAGCTTTTTCGATTTCGGCAATTTTATTCTTTACTGCCTTTTTGACACTGGGCGCAAGTGCGTTACTTGCTAGGTGCTCCCTAATTATTCCTACTCTTTTTTTTGCCTTACCTGCAGGAGGAAGAGATTTAAGGCTGGTAGCATCTTTCTTGTCGTAGCCAGCAATTGTTTTAAAGATGATTTTACTATCGGCGACATTGTTGGTAATAGGGCCAATTTGATCTAGGCTCGACGCCATCGCAATAAGACCGTAACGAGAAACACGCCCGTAAGTTGGCTTAAAACCGACGACCCCGCAAAAAGAAGCCGGCTGCCGGATTGAACCGCCAGTATCAGAGCCAAGCGAGGCGACACAAAGCCCTGCAGCTACCGCCGCTGCGCTACCGCCACTACTACCGCCAGGAACACATTCTTTGTTGTAAGGATTAAGCGTTGGACCATAACCCGATGTCTCTGTGCTAGAACCCATAGCAAATTCATCCATATTGTTCTTGCCAACGATTACCGCACCGCCGTTGCGCAACTTCTCCACAACCGTTGCATCGAACGGAGGAATGTAATTTTCGAGAATTTTGGAACCGGCCGTTGTACGCAGACCCCTTGTCGAGATTGCATCTTTTATCCCCATAGGAATACCGGTTAATGGGTGAGCCTTTCCTGTTTTTATTAACTGCTCGGCTCTCTTTGCCTCTTTTAGTGCCTCTTCTTCGTTAAGCGTGATATAGGCATTTAGATTGCTTTGTTTTGCACGCTTAATATATTCACCTATTAATTCACGGGCGTTTATTTTGCCAGAGGACAGCTCTTCTTTTAGTTGCACTAAGGTATACCTAGCCATCTTCGCCCCCTAAAACTGCTGGCACCTTAATATTTGTTTCAATTTTTTGTGGAACGTTTTCTAGTAACTTCTCCACCCCGATCGGAGAACCCTCTACCTTATCCTCTCTTGTGGGGGAATTTTTTTCTTCCTTCTTTGCAGTGCTAAGTTCTTTTTCTGTTAGTTGCTTTACGTACAATAGAACGTCGCCTAATTGATGAGCGAAATTATTTTTTTGCGCACTATTCAAAGAGAGATGCGCCAAATGGGCAATACGCTCCACTTCGTTTTGCGAGATCTTCTTTGTCATAAATATATCTTATCGTAGATTACCAGACCACGCAAGAAAGTGTTATGGTCCACAACATATTGGACTTTTGNNCATTTACTTCGATACTTCCCAGTATCGAAGTAAATGCACCGTAATATAAAGTGACGAGGGGTTTGTTTTTATCGTTCGAGGCGTAATTGCCGAGAACTCCCGCACGTCATCTTCTTATTGTTCGAGGTGTACACACCGAGAACTCCACACTGAAACTGATGCAGGAGTTCTCACTGCGTTCGAACAGTAAAGAGGGTAACGGAAAGTTCTCGCTCCCGCTCGAACAGTAACAGGTGCCGCGGCCGTCGCCTTATCGTTCGAGAGAACCCCGCCCAGTCGGGCGGGGCGAGCTGCGCCACGCAAAGCGAGGCGCACATCTCGAGAACTACTAGAGCCAATATTACACCTGACCCGATAGTTCTCGCTTCCGCTCGAACAGTAACAGGATTATCGTTCGAGGAGCGAAGCGACGAGAACTCCCGACCGCCATTCTTATTGTTCGAGGAGCGAAGCGACGAGAACTCCCAGTCGTTAGTATTAAGCCTCACGTTGTAGCTTGCTCCGTCCGATTCTCCGGCGGGACCACCAAATACTACCTCTTTGCGCAATATTGCATCACAAAGGCAAGATTACACTTAACCTCAACACCCGCAAAAGGCAGGTTATTTTTTAATAAGATCAATAAACCGCTCTTCGGAAATAATTTTTATATTTAAAGTTTGCGCCTTAGTTAACTTTGAACCCGCTTCTTCTCCAGCCACAACATAGCTTGTTGCTTTACTCACAGAGGAAGAAGTACTTCCTCCCAACTGACGCACCCTCCCCTCCGCCTCTCCTCGCGTCATAGTCTTTAACCCTCCCGTAAAAACAAAAGTTTTATCCTTAAGTGGTCCACTAGTTATTGCCTTAGAGGGATTAGTTATTTTAATACCGCACGACAAAAGGTCTGTGATGATTTTTTTATTTTCCTCTTTTGCAAAAAAATTCGCGATTGTCTGGGCCGAGAGTAGGCCAATACCATAAACACTATTCAGCTCCTCTAAACTTGCATTCGCTAGGCTTTGCAGGTTACCGAAATATTGTGCTAGATCAAAGGCAGTTTCCTCTCCTACTGTTGGAATACTAAGCGCATTGATAAAGCTATGAAGGCTAACTGTCTTTGCGTTCTCGATTGATCTAACAATATTTTCCGCTGATTTTTCACCAAACCTTTCCAGGTGTCTTAAATCTTTGGTAGTAAGCTTAAAAATATCGGCGTAGTCTTTAACCAGCCCCTCCTTGTAAAGTTGTTTTAATATTTTGGGGCCAAGACCAACAATATCAAAACAAGACTTAGAAACAAAATACTGTAATTGGCGCAATTTTACAGACGCCAAGGTACTATCACTTACCCTAAAGGCAACTTCGCCACTTTTGCGCGTAACCTTTGACCCTTCGAAAGTACGGGGCATTTGCCAGCGCTTTGCTCCCTTTGGGCGAAGACTTTTAATAACATTAACCACTGCCGGAATAATATCACCCGCTTTGTGGATAACGACAGTGTCGCCAATCCTAATGTCTTTACGGTCTATTTCATCTTGGTTGTGGAGTGTCGCTTTGGAAACCGTTGAGCCCGCCAAGAGCACGGGTTTTAAAAGGGCAACGGGCGTCAACGTACCTGTTCTTCCTACTTGCACCTTAATATCAGTTATTTCTGTTGTTGCCTGCTCCGGAGAAAACTTAAACGCTACCATACCTCGTGGCGCTTTCCCTACCGCTCCAAGCTTGGCGCGCACTTTTTCATTTTCCACTACCACCACCACACCGTCAACCATATAGGGTAACTTCTCTTTCTTTTTCTCCCATACACTATGAAAGCGCACCAACTCTTCGCTGGTTTTGCACAAGCGATTGTACTCGATAATAGGAAGTCCTAAGGATTGAGCAATAGCGTGCTCCTCACTGTGTGTTTTTTGTCCTAATTCAGAAACCAGTTCATAAACGGCAAATTTTAGGTTGCGAGAGGCGGTGATTTTAGGATCAAGCTGACGTACCGCTCCCGCAGCAGCATTGCGGGGATTCGCAAAAGGGGTAAGACCCGCCCTCTTTTGCCTGGCGTTAATTCTTTCTAAATCTTCCTTGGTCATATAAACTTCACCTCTTACTTCAAACGCACTCTGCGATGCGCGTTCAAAATAGGGTGATTTTGTATTTAGTTTTGACGGGATAGAGGAGATTGTTTTGATATTCGCAGTAACATCTTCTCCTACCCAGCCATCGCCTCTCGTTGCCGCTCTTTGTAATATTCCCTTTTTATAAACTAACGATATAGCAAGACCGTCCATTTTTAATTCGGCAAAATAACCATCGACAAGCTCTTTCTTCCCCACTAACTTTGCAATTCTTTCCTCCCAACTATAGAGTTCGTCGGGAGAAAAAACATCGACCAAGGAAAGCATTCTTGTTTTATGGGAAACTTTAGTAAATTTCTCGAGTGGCTTTCCCCCTACAACCTGGGTGGGGGAATCGGCTGTTACCAAAGAGGGGTACTTTCTTTCCAGTTCTTGCAACTCGTGCTTTAACGAATCAAGAACTTCGTCGCTCATTGTGGGCTTATCGAGTACATGATAACGATAACGATGCTTGCTAATTTCTGCCTTTAGCCTTTTAGCGCGCAAAAGAACTTCTTGTGGAATTTTTATTGCCATAACCCTATTTTACAACTACTGATAAGCTATTAACAAGGGTTTGCGCTGATTGTAAGCACGTAGTTATCTCAAAATCTGATAAGCAAACACCAAGGAAAGACGCCACTTTTTATTGTTCGAGAGAATTGCGCGTAGCGCCATCTCGAGAACTACTAAAGCCGACATTACACCTGTCCCGATAGTTCTCGCTTCCGCTCGAACAGTAAAGGGATTATCGTTGCGCGGTAGTTCTCGCTCCGCTCGAACAGTAACAAGCATTGCAGGGCGCTTGTGGCGCCCACACAAAAACAATGCCCTCATATTCTACTAGCGTTCACTAGCTGGTGAATTCCCCATATAGGATCCATACGTCCACGAAGAGCGCTAATAAGGCCGTAGACACTAGCAATTACCACCACGAGGTTGAACAGCTTCCCTACATAAGGGTAAACATTACCCCCCGTAAGCTCATCAAGAAATAGCAACAAAACACTGCCCAAAATCGTAACCACAAAAATCATAAAGCCGTTGCGCACATGGAAAGCCCCGAACTGATCATCTTGCTTTACAAGAGCGAGCGGCACTAAAAAAACAACGCTAAAGTAAGCAAGACCAAACAAAAGGCGCGCACTAAGACTTGGCTTTTTAAGCATTCCCCTCCTAATCTCCTCGACTAATTACTTTTTGCCCCCTAGTTTATTCGCAAGACCACCGATTAAGGGAAGGGGCTTCATTTCGCCGTTAGCCGCATTAATAATACCTAAAATAGACCATATTACCACAACAATAGACAATATGGGGTAAAGAAACACCCCAATACCAAGGGTCCCCACTGCAAAAAACCCTGTTGCAACATAAACGGCAAGCGTTATAAGAAATAAGACCATTCCTTGGCGAGCGTGGTACTGGGCAAATTTATTTTTGGGCAAAGCGAGCAAGGGAACTAAAAACAGAATTCCCAAATAACCCACTATTGCATACAACTTTCTCTCTTCAACTTCACCACCGCTTTTTGTCTTTTTTTCCTCTGCCATAATTGACCTCCTATTAATGTTTTTAATTTTCAATATCGACCTTGGGTGCCTGTTTTACTTTTTCTTTTTCGCTTTCTTCGACATCGAATAAATCCATCTCTTTAAAGCCAAGCTTGGTCGCGATAAGGTTGGTAGGAAATACCTGCATTTTGACATTAAGATCACGCACACTACCGTTGTAATACCGGCGTGAGGCCTCGATTTTATTTTCCGTTTCAGAAAGTTCATCTTGCAACTTGCTAAAGTTTTCCGTTGCGCGCAAGGCAGGATAGTTTTCCGCCACCGCAAAGAGTGATTTAAGGGTATTCGTTAAGGCATCCTCTGCTTGAGCCTTGTTGCTAAGCCCTTTTGCCTGCATTGCCGTTGAGCGCGCTTTTGCAACATCGGCAAAAACTTTACTTTCATGCTTCGCATAACCCTTAACAGTAGCCACTAAATTAGGAATAAGGTCATAGCGCCGCTTACTTTGTACGGTAATGTCGCTTAGCGCCTCTTTTGCTCGCATTCTTAAACCCACCAACGAGTTATAGGCGGCAACCACCCACAACAAGACAAGGACTAGTACCCCTACTAAGACCCAAACGATAATCATATTGCTCCTCTATTATTTGCTTTATCTTTTAATTCGCCGTTATATTAACCCCTGCCGACAAAACCACCTCAAAACTCCCAGACTCTGTTTTGGTTGATTGTATGTTTGCTGGCTCTGTATCAAAAAAGGCAGTTAAAGTATATTCTTTTCCGTCGGCACTCTTGTAACCATAATAAACTTCTGGCGCGTCGGGGTCAACAGGCAGGGCGGGTAAAAAATCGGGGACAAGTGCGGCAAGGGGGGTAGCACTATCTTGAGTAGGACTTGTATCTGGCGAAAGAGGATAAAGACCATTTTTAATATAGTACTGCTCGAGCGCGGTTTGTATGTTAGCCAAATCTTTTTTGCGCGCACTGTCGCGACTTTCCGCCACAGACACAGTCGACGCGCCAGAGTCATTCACTTTAATTACCGGTGTTTTCACCATACTCTGTTCCGCAGGAAGTAAAAAGAAAAAATAAATAGCGCCAGCGCCCACAATAAGCAAGAAAATTATACCAAAAAGGTAGAGCCCACTTTTACTCTTTATTTGTTGAGCGGCGGGAGAGTTTTGCTGTGCCCACCCAGTGGTGTTATGCGGCGAAGGGGTTGGTGCTTGAGCAACCGGCGGTACACCGTATTGATTAGAAGGGGGAACAACAGTTTGCTCACTCCCTAGAGGAGAAGCCATAGGTTGAGGAGTGGCTGCTTGTCCTTGCGGAGGAGGTGGCACAGATGGTGCTTCGCCATACGGATTAGGTGTAGGCGACACAGATGCAGACGACATATTAGGGTCAACGCCACCAGGGTTACTCGAAGGTAAAGTAGTAGGCAATGGTGGCTTAATACTACTACCACCCCCTAAAAAGGTATCCGTATAGCTAGGGGCCGGCGGGGCCGGCGGGGCGGGGGGAGGTGTTTGCGCGGGAGGGGGTGAAAAGGAAGATGCACCAGGGGTCGCGGGGTCAATGGAAGTATAATTACCACCACTGCCCGGTGGAGCACTTACACCATCTGGCGAAACATTATTACCAAAATAATCCTGCTGGGTCATTTTCTCCTCCTTTTCCTCAATTCCATTATACTACATTATCGCTTACGAATTTCACTTAGCGCCTTCTCTAGCTGCGGATCCCCTCCTTCTTCCACTTCGCCATCTTTATACTCCACCACGATATCTGGCTCAATACCATTTTTCTCTATGTGGTGACCCTGTGGAGTAAGCCATTGAGCAATAGTAAGTTTAAGGGCAGCGCCTAGTTTTAAGTCTTTAAATATCTGCACTGTTCCCTTGCCGTAAGTTTTTTCACCCAGGACCAGGCCACGCTTATACTCTCGCATTGCTCCTGCTACTATCTCACTGGCAGAGGCTGAGCCTTTATTGACCATTACAACCAACGGCTCTCGTGCAAACGTGGGTTCACCCTCTGTGGTGATTGTACTTATTTCGCCATCTTTTAGTTGCTCTTTTACCACAACCGAACCCGCAGGCAAAAAGAAACCCGCCACCTCTACTGCTTTATCAAGCAATCCACCCGGATTATTACGTAAATCGAGAATAATGCGACTAATACCGGCATTTTTAATTTCACTCGCTGCCTGGCTAAGCTGCGCGGTAGAGTTATCACCAAATTGACGCATTGTAATAACTGCGACATCGTCTTCTCGTTCCCATGTAACATCTTGCACGTTAATTGCCTCGCGAATAATTTTGTATTCCTTAGGCTCTGTACTATTACGCACAATTGTTAGCACCACCTCTGTACCGCGCTTTCCTCTAATTTTAGCAATCACTGCATCGAGCGAGAGCTTATCTGTGTATTCGCCGTCCACCGCCAAAATTTGGTCGCCAGGCTCTAGACCCGCTTTTTCTGCCGGTGAATTTTTAAGGGGGGTAATAATAGTAGGAACACCGTTACGACGACCGATCTCTGCCCCGATCCCTTCTAGCTTGCCACTGAGTTCTTCTTGAAAAGTTTTAGACTCTTCAGGAGTTAAGAAGGAGCTATAGGGGTCCTCGAGAGAAAGTACAAGGCCGTTAATCGCACCATACAATGCTTTTTCTGCATCCATTGTCCGCAGATAATTTCTACTTAGTTCGTCATAAACCTGCCAGAATAAACCAAAATCGACATCTTCTGGCTTGCCAAAGTCAGTATTTACAAGGCGGGGGATATAGCGCTGGTCAAGCTTCATATTGCCATGACCAAAGAGGTAGCCAAAGGAAAAAGCTACCAATAAAAGGACAACAACGCCTAAACGTCCGCTAAAGCGAGAATTCTTCTTCTTTGTTTTCACCCCTAAATTATATCAGAGCTTTTTTAATGACGCCACCACCTAAAACCTTATCCTTTATATAGAAAACAACAGATTGCCCCTCTGTTATCGCCCTCTGAGGAGAAGAAAAATTAACCACTAACTCATTACCCTTAAACACCACATTAACTGGCACCAATTCTTGACGATAGCGCATTCTAGCTTTGAGCAGAGAAGAAGAGAGTGACTGTACCGGGTTTTCCACAAGCCAATTTAGATTCTCCGCCACAAGACCGTTAGCAAATAAATGGTGACTTGCACGATTATCTACAACAAGAATATTTTTTTTAACGTCTTTTCGCACTACATAATAGGGCACTCCGCCTCCCCACGAACCAGTTCCTTTTCTCTGACCCTGGGTATAAAACCACGCCCCCTCGTGCGTGCCTACTTTTTCTCCAGATACTGTTACCACATCTCCCTGTTTTAAAGGTAGTTTTGTTTTAAGGTATTCTCTTACATTGATTTTGCCAATAAAACAAATTCCTTGGCTGTCTTTTTTGTGTGCATTAACAAGCTTATGTTTTTTTGCTATTTGTCTTACCCTGTCTTTTGTAAGCTCTCCAATGGGAAACAAAATTTTCGGCAAAACTCTAATATCGATATTCCACAAAAAATAAGATTGATCTTTATTGCAGTCGATACCTCGAAAAAGACAATATTGGTTCTCAGACTTAGCGCCCGAAGAGCATTTTTTAACTCGCGCATAATGACCCGTGGCAATAAAATCCGCCCCTTGCATCAATGCCTTCTCGTAAAACGCCTTAAATTTAATATAAGAATTACACATAACATCGGGGTTAGGAGTGCGCCCTGCCCTGTATTCGCTAAAAAAATAAGAGATTACTTTTCTATGGTACTCTTTTTCAAAATTCCACACTTTAAGGGGAATACCCAGGGCGGCAGCGACAGCTTTTGCGTCGCGCAAGTCCTGCTCCCACGGACAAACACCGGCAAAACGGCTATCGTCGGAGTGCCAATTTTTCATAAACACAGCAACTACGCTATAACCTTGCTCTTTAAGCAATGCGGCCGCCACAGACGAATCAACTCCGCCCGACATACCCAAGTAAACTGTTTTTTTATTTGCTTTCATTATTTAATGTTTGGGAAAATTACAACGTTTTCTTGGTAGCCAATATGACGTTTTGCAAAAGTAGGGCAATAGTAATGGGACCTACGCCACCCACCCTCGGGGTTATGGCTTCGATATTCTTGCCCACCGACCGGCGATTAACATCGCCTACAAGAGCGTTTGTTTTTTTATCACGCGCGCTCCCTACATCGATAATAATTTGCTTTGAGTTAGTAAAGTTTTTTGTAATTAAATGCGCGTGCCCGGTAGCGCTAATTAATATATCGGCTTCGGCTGTTTTGGGGGCAACATTTTTGCTTTTTTCGGTGTAAACGTTAACTTGCGCTCCACTGCTTTTGAGGATTTTACTTAGCGGTCTCCCCACGAGAAAGCCATCACCTATAATAGCGATTTTTTTATTTTTAATTTCGATTTTATAAAAACGTAGAAGTCTTAAAACGGCCGAAGCGGTGGGAGGGGAATATGGTGAATTTTTGTGAAAATGATCCACGTCTTTTTCTGGGGCAATAAATTTTACTAGCTCGTTAAAGATAAAATGTTTAGGCAAAGGGAGTTGCAAAACAACACCATGTACGGTTTTATCTAGGTGAAGTATGGTTAACAATTCTTCAACATCTTTTTGCGCGATATGGGAGGGGAGTTCGTAAAGTAAAAAATCGATGCCTGCTTTTTTCGCAACCTCTTTCTTCTTTTGCACATAAAACTTACTCGAAGGATTTTCACCCACCAAAACCACAGCCACCGTAGGTGTAACTCCACGAGCGTGAACTTGCCTTGCTTGCCTACTTACTTCCTCTAAAATTTCTTGGGCTACTAGAGAGCCTTTTAAGTATTTCATTGCTAATCTGCCGATTGGTTTTTTTTGTAATTATCGATTGCCTTGCGTAATGCTTGATCGCCAAGCACACTGCAATGCACTTTGCGCAACGGTAGACCACCCATTCTTTTTGTTATAGCGCTTGGCGTGATCTTGTAGGCTTCTTCTAGTGTCATTCCACCTTTTTCACTAATCATTACGCTAAGCATACTGGTAGCCGAAATAGCAGGGGCACAACCAAATGTTTTCCAGCCAACTTTTTTAATTTTATTGTTTTTTTTATCGACCTTTATCCACATCTTCATTACATCACCGCACATCGAATGATCAACCACCCCCAGTGCATCGAACTCCTCGTTTTTGGGCTCCTCGGCTAAAAAATTGCGCGGGTTAAAAAAGTGGTCTTTTATCGTCTCGGAATAAAGCCATTTTCTATCGTTTGTGTCTTTTACATCGTAAGCATATTTTTTCATTTTACCGCCGATATTGCTCTTAATTTCATCACTACCTCTTGCAAGTGTAAGAGGGTATATTCTAAATCTTTCATTGTGGTACCTCTGCCAAGGGTAAAGCGCACAGCACTGTGGGCGTCGCTTTTGCTTATACCAAGCGCAAGGATAACGTGCGAAGGCTTTTGCACGGTAGAGTTGCAAGCAGAACCCGTGGAGCAAGCAATACCAGCCGCGTCTAGATACAACACCGCCGACTCCCCCTCTATGCCACTAAACGAAACGTTAACATTGTTGGGTAGCCGTTTTAGCGGATGTCCATTAAGCCTAGCGCTGGGGATTGTTTTTACTATTTGCTCAACAAAGTAATCGCGCATTTTTGTTAATCTTTTTGTCTCGGCTAACCTACGCTTTAACGCAAGCTCAAGCGCGACCTTTAAGCCAACAATACCAGCAATATTTTCAGTACCTGCTCTTTTACTCATTTCTTGCATACCACCAAAAATAATAGGCTGTAATTTTTTGCCGTCACGAACATACAGCGCCCCTACCCCTTTAGGGCCATAAAGTTTTGAGGCGTTAATACTAATAAGATCAGCCTTAAGATCGTTGGCGTGCAAATTAAGATACCCTGCCGCCTGGCAAGCGTCGGTGTGAAAAGCGATTTTGTGGGCACGCCCGATGTTTATTTTTGCAATTTCTCTACCGATTGCGCCAATTGGTGCAATAGTACCGATTTCATTGTTTGCATATATCACCGAAACCAAAATAGTGTTCTTGTTGACTGCCTTTACTACCTGTGCCGGAGTAACAAGCCCCTCGTTGTCAACAGGAAGATAGGTTACTTTATATCCTTCTTTTTGCAACTGTTCGCAAGCCTGTAAAACTGCGCTGTGCTCGGCATTAGTAGTAATAATATGACCCTTATTCTCCCCCTTTAAGGCGTTTGCTCTTGCATAGCCGAGCAGAGCAAGGCTGATGCTTTCGCTACCTCCGCCAGTAAAAACAACTTCATTTTCGCGCGCGCCAAAAACATTAGCTACCGATTTTCGCGCGCTGACAAGGGCATTCTTTGCCTCTCGGCCAATTCTATAAATAGCACTGGCGTTGCCATAGTGGCTTTTTAAGTAGGGTAGCATTGCCCTAAGCACCAAGGGGTCAATAGGGGTGGTGGAGGCGTGATCTAAATAAACCTCTTTCTTCATGCTCAAAATTATAACATCTATACCTGATAGACACAACCCTAACCACCACCGCTCAAAGTGCAGACAATTAAGGGTAATGAGGGTTTTGTGATCTTCGTTACCGTTCGAGCGGGAGCGAGANNGTAGGCGGAACGATGAGAACTATTTGCGTGAGCTTCGATACTGACGGTCAGGAGTTCTCGGGCAGTAGCCCTCGAACGATAAGGGCGGTGACTGTTGCCCCCTTTACTGTTCGAGCGGGAGCGAGAACTTATACCTCATCTTGTTACTGTTCGAGAGGGGGTGAGAATTTTTTACTGTTCGAAGAGTATCCGCCGTAGGCGGAACGATGAGAACTATTTGCGTAAGTTTAATATTAGCGCCTGACAGTTCTCGTCGCTTCGCTCCTCGAACAATAAAAAATGACGACCGTGGCACTCTTTACTGTTCGAGCGGAAGCGAGAACTACTGCGTTAATTCCAGTATCAGCGGTTAGTAGTTCTCGAGATGGCACTACGTGCGGTCTCTCGAACAATAAAAATTTACGGACGGGGTTCTCGGCGCTTCGCGCCTAAAACGGTAAAATGGTTAATGTTTATTCATTTGTCTTTTTCGTGTATTGTATAAATTATGAAAATATCTTATTCTGCTTTTTCTACATATAACCAGTGTCCACTGCAGTACAAGTATACCTACGTCGACAAGATTCCCAAAAAGGACTCTCATCATTTATATTTTGGCAATCTCGTCCATGAAACATTGCACTTTATGCTTAAAGACATCGACACCAAGCCCCTGCCAGAGCTTATAGATTTCTACAATCGTAACTGGCAAGATAATACTTTTATAGAAAACAAGGAAGATCCCAAAATATGGAAGCTCAAGGGGGAAAACATTGTTACTAATTTCTACAAAAAGTTCGACCCCAAGGCACAAGAAGTATTGGTCACTGAAGACTATTTTAAGGTTCCCCTAGGCGAGCATGAACTCTCCGGCATTATTGATCGGCTCGATCGAGTAACCGACAACGCAGGCAACAAAATGCTAGAGGTTATAGATTACAAAACAGGCAAAGTGCAATCACAAAAATATATTCACGATAATCTGCAACTTACCTTCTATTATCATGCCATAAGATCACGTTTTCCCGATATTAAAGACATTAAACTTACGCTTTATTTCTTAGAGCCCGCCGTTCGCCAATCAACACTGCGCGATGAGAGTCATGTTAAAAGAATGAGTGAGCAAGTTTATAAAACAATCGGCGACATAGAAAAAGAAAATTTTGATCCCAGGATAAACAACCTTTGCCCATGGTGCGACTATAAAGAAATCTGCCCCGCATACGCTCGTGCGTTTAGTGCTCGTGGCTGGCCAAAACCAAACAATACAAAAAAAGAAGTGCCAAAGAACAACGAAAAAAATAATACAAAAGAAAAAAACGAAGAAGTAATGATTGCTCGTACAAAACAAGAGAGTCTGTTCTAAACAATATTATTTTCTAAGACCGATTTCTAAGACCGAAAAAGCCAATAGCGTTTTTTGTCGTTTGCTGCGCAACTTGTTCGAAACTAATATTTTTTACTTGCGCAATTTTATGCGCCACTTCGCTTACAAAAAGAGGTTCGTTGCGTTTTATTTTTTTGTTTTTTTGCTTCCGTGGCAAAATGTAAGGAGAATCTGTTTCTATCATAATTCTATTAAGCGGGATATTTTTTAGTGCCTCTAGCGTGGCAGGGGAAATATTGTTTAGCGTAATATGAGCTGTAAACGAAATATACAAACCAAGCTTTAAAAGTTGTTGTGCGAAAGACCAATCCTCGCTAAAACAGTGTAGCACCGCGCCATAGCTCGGCATATTATTTTGTAGCAATGCCCGCACCTCCTCCTTGGCGTTACGACAATGAACAATAACTGGTAGCTTCCTATCATTAGCCAGAGCGATAGATTTAAGAAAGACTTCTTTTTGTTTTGCAAGAGTGCCAACATTACGAAAAAGGTCAATACCTGTTTCGCCAATCGCGACTACTTTTTTATTCTTTGCGAGCTCGTTGAACACCACCTTTGGAAACCTCTCCTCGCCAACGTGAATCGGGTGAAGACCAACTGCTGCAAACATATTCTTGCCAGCAATAGCCACTGCTTTTTTACTTGTTTCCAAGTTGCTACCAACGTTAATAATAGATACAACACCACCATCAAGAGCACGTTGGGCAACCTCTTGCCAGTCCTCTTGAAATGCCTCAAAGTTAAGGTGGGCGTGGGTGTCTATGAGCATTTTATCCGTCTATTTTAGGGAAAAGTGGTTCTGGCACACAGCTTTGTAGCTGCTCCTCCATTGCGCTACTTGTTGCCGGCATAAAAGGTTTAATTAAGCGCGCAATAAGCAGGAGGCGTTCATACTCGTTACCTATAACGTCTTCGAGCTTGGCTTTGTTATTTTTTGCAAGCTCCCAAGGTTTAGCACGCTCTATCGCTTCGTTACCCTGCCTTACGATATCCCAAATTGCGCTAAGGGCAAGATCGAAACGGTATTTTTCTATGTCTTCCCCTACCGCTAAAAGTTCTTTTCTACTCCTACTACTTACCTTGTTACGCTTTGCACCTTGCCATTTCTTTGCCAGGGAGCAAAGGTTGTATTTCTTCATCATAATCAACACCCTCTGTAAGAGATTGCCCAATTCATTGGCAAGTTCACTTTCGTACTTTTGCTTAATGATTTCTTCCGAAAAATCACCATCGGTGCCAAAAGGGAAAGCACTCACTAGCGCATAACGTATTGTATCTACCCCATATTTTTCGACGAGCTCGAGGGGGTCGAGTACGTTACCCCGTGTTTTACTCATCTTTTCTCCTCCTATTGTGAAAAACCCGTGAGTAGCGATTGTTTTCGGTAGAGGCAACTTCAATGCCAGAAGCATAGCCGGCCAAATAACAGCATGAAACCATAAAATATCCTTACCAATTAAATGGATGTCGGCAGGATGTTCCGCCCAACCGCCTAAACTATCATACATCTCGGTAGCAGAATAATAATTGATCAAGGCATCAACCCAAACATAAATAGTCTGGTTCGGGTCATTGGGGAAGGGGATACCCCATACTACATTAGCACGAGAAATACTAACGTCCTCTAGCCCCGTTCTTAACTTGCCCAAAACCTCATTGCGCCTTGTAGCCGGTGTGATAAGCAATTCATCGCGCTCGATAGTCCGAATTAGTTTCTCCTGGAAACGCGAAAGAGCAAAGAAGTAATTTTCTTCTGTTTGGAGAACGGGTTTGGTTTTATGGTCAGGGCAAAGACCGCTTTCTAGCTCCTTTGGCGTAAGGTATCTTTCACAGGCAATGCAATAAAGACCACTATAGCGCCTTTTATCAACAAAGCCGGCGTTCTTGAGTTTTTGCACGAAGTCCACCACAACTTTTTCGTGCTTTGGGTCGCTGGTACGAATAAATTGTGAATAGTCAATATTAAGACCCTGCCAGGCAATACGGAACTCACTTGCAAGCTCATTCACATACTGCTTGGGTGTTTTTTTTACACGCTCCGCGGCTTGCGCATTTTTTGCCCCATGTTCATCGGTGCCAGTAAGAAAAAAGACATCTTCTCCCTTTGCCTTAAAGTAGCGGGCGAGTATATCGGCCATAACGGTAGTATAGGCATGGCCAATATGGGGACGTGCGTTAACATAGTAAACGGGAGTCGTAATATATCTATTTGCCATTAATTACTAATGTACCAGTACAGGGTACAGCGCGCAAGGTGGAAAAACTGTTACTAGGACGATCCAAAAATAACTTTAACGGTATCGGTAGAACGAGTCGAGATCCACATTCCTCTTCTTATAGCGATATCGGTATTACTCTCGTCGAGTACTGAAAAATCATGATAACCGTAATCAGCTAATCCTGGATACCTCTCTAGGTTAGCGAAAGACAAGTAGGAGTTGGTGGGGTGGTCCCAGAGAAACATTGCTTTCAGCAACCCACTGCTCTTAGCTTCGTTCCAGCTCATTTCCCTATTACCGGTAGAACTGAATTTAAACTTAATACTATTAAATGGCACACTTACAGCAAGAGGATTGCTAATCATATTAAGCGCCTTAAACGGCAGTTCTTGCTCTACACGTTCCGTGGGGGTCGTACCGTCGTCCACTACACAGATATGCTCCTTATCAGTATCGTTTCTGCGCCAGTGACCACGCCCACCAGTGAAATCTTCTGCCAAACCTTCATCGCCCGTACCGTAAGGATTACCGAAATCGTTAAAGAAATAATTCAATATTCCGCGCCCGTAAAACTCGTTTAAGGTAAGTCCTTCGGTTTGAGCACCTTTCCACAGTGTTGCGATCTCCCACACTCCAGAGGGGGCATGAATAGCAAGCTCGCCGGGAGCACACAACTCATCGTTACGCACCGTAACATTTACACTCTTGCTTACCTGGTAATCTCCATCGTTACAAGTTAGAGTATAAACGGTACTAATAACTGGTTGCTTTTCCCTATGACCTTTTTCGATCTCAGTATTTTCTATTCCTTCGTCATTTATACTACAAGTTGTGTTATCGGTTACACCTTTAATTAACCACGATAAGGTCGTTGTTTCGCCCTTCTCTAGCTCTGTTGGATCCGCCTTAAATTCGTCGATTTTTAGCACCTGTTTTGGGGCTGGGGCGGGAGCGGGAGCACTACATTTGCCACTAGTATCTGGTTGTTGACCTTCGGGGCACACAAGGTTTAATGTGGCTCGCGCCTCTCTTTCTGTGTCACTTACAATAACCTTGGTACTACCCTCTTTATTCTTGCCGGTAATTTTTAACTTCCAGGTGCTTTGATCGTTTGGCACATAGACAATAGCTACACTGGCTAACTCTGCGTCTTCAAGTCTTACGCTGGTTTTCCCGCCATCGATTACCCCCTTAACAGTGTAAAGTTCTTTACCTTTAATATTGGCTTTATCGTTTACCGACAAGGGGGAAATAGTAAGATCTCCTGGCGCAACAGTAACTTTAAGTGTTGCTAGTGGGCAACCAGCCTGAAGAGATTTAAAGTTAACAGTAAACTGCTTGCCTTCTGCCCCTGCTCGAGCTTGCACGTTATACGATCCTTGGATCCCGGGAGCAACATTAAGATATTTGCTCCCATCTTCTTCTTTGTGTTGCACAAAAACTTCCACTTCTCGCAAGGCAGTAGCATTATTAGCAGATAACGTTACTTGCTCTGTGCCAAGACTTTTAAGTGTAATATCTGATGGCGCAACAGTAAATTGACACTTCGCCGTAACCGTAATGGGGACCACTACTTTCTCGCAACTATTAGACGGGTCCGTTATCTCTACCCTGTAACCAACAGCTGGGGTACTAGAGGTTGCACCAATAGTTATAATATATTTACTACCATCGCGTGCAGAACTTGCGGTTATCGCCGACGTTTTATTCTGACCCGTAGACCCAGAATACTTTTCTATATTAATCTTGCTGGGCAACGTACCGTCTTTTGCGGTTATCGCCACCCTTCCCGATTCGCCTTGTTTAATTGTTATTCCCGATTGTGCCCCACTTTGAAGTTTGCACTGAGCAGTCGGAGATGGCGCAGGCGCCGTTGATTTTACTCCAAGTGATCTGATCTCGTCATTCCAACCCGTTCCAGCAAAATTGGATACATCTTCCTTAATAACCCGAGATCCTCCTTTTAGATTTCTTTCTTTATACACTGTTACCTCGGCGTTATTGACAATTATAGATGATATACCGTCGCCACCAACATCTACCGAACTACTGTAGACCGAAGAGCTATACACACCCCCGTCGCTAACCAAAGCAAAAGCACCAGGTATCATTATTAGGTCTTTATAAGCGCCTGCTGGTATAATCTCACAGGCAAGCGTGTAGTGTCCGTATGGTCTGGTTCTATCGTGGGTTTTATATTCGGCGTGGTTAAAAACTGCTATTTGCCCCTGACCGGGGAAACACCTACCGGTACTATCTACAGTAACTGCCTTTAGATTTGTATTCTCAACTACCCCAAACTTAGTAACATCTATTTCCCAGGTGATTTTTTCATAACCATTTGCACTTTCGTAAAAAAATTGAGCACGGGCGTACTTCGCCCCTCTTACCACGGGGAAGTCGACAACGTCGTACTGCCAAGCTGGATACTGGTTACGAAGCTGATTAAGTACCTTTTTATCACGGTCGAGAGACTGCATCACAAAGTATCCGCAACTGGGGTTAGCTTTCGCCCCTGAACTGTTGTACCTACATATATTGTTTTTGTTCATAGGTATCATAGGAATATGCCATGCAAATTCCACCTTATCGAAATAAGGTCTGTAATAGTCGCTATTTTTGCCGGTTGGTCGCTGATTGTAACTAATTTTTAGAAATTCATCTTCACTGATATTAACTATCTTGCGAGCCGTCGAATTGCGCCATTGCGTCGGTATCTTGGTATTAGGGTCTTTACTATCTACAGTAAAATACACGCGGTCGTTGCCCGTCGAAGCGCCAATACCAAGGCGA
>DBQW01000039.1:0-7481 GCA_002305395.1 Candidatus Berkelbacteria bacterium UBA1384
TGACAACACATTCTAGGTCTCGAGAGAATTGCACGTAGTGCCATCTCGAGAACTAATGACCGTGAGTTTTTGCATTGGCGTGATAGTTCTCACTGCGTTCGAACAGTAAAGAGAGCCGCGGTCGCCACCTTATTGTTCAAGGGCTACTGCCCGAGAACCCTACTCGCCTTCGGCGTTATAGTTTCTTTCTTTTTCCATATTAGCAAAACGAGAATATTCGGGGTGAAAATAAAGTTCCACCTCACCCAATGGACCATTTCGATGTTTACGAATTAAAATTTGCGCAATCCCCTTTTTTTCTGTTTCTGGCTCGTAGTACTCTTCGCGGTAAATAAACATCACCACATCGGCATCTTGCTCAATTGATCCAGAGTCGCGGAGGTCAGAAAGCTGTGGTATTTTTGTGCCTGGCCTCCCTTCCACTGCCCGCGAAAGCTGGGAAAGGGCAAGTACCGGTACCTTTAGCTCCCGCGCCAAGGCTTTAAGAGAGCGCGATATATCGGATACCTCCTGTACACGGTTTATTTCGCTGCCTCCTTTTTTAGAGCCCTCCATTAACTGGAGATAATCGACCACAATCAAACCAAGCCCGTGTTCTGCCTGCAAGCGTCGCGCCTTTGCCTTAATTTCTAGGGCACTTAAAAGCGGCGTATCGTCGATAAAAAGAGGTGCCTCGCTTAACTCACCCATTGCATAATTAAGTTTAGAAAAGTCTGACTCCTCTAAATTACCGGTGCGCAAACGCCACGAATCAATCATTGCCTCCATTGTTAAAAGACGGTCAACTAGTTGTTCCTTGCTCATTTCTAAGGAAAAAATACCCACCGGCAGTTTAGATTTAACGGCGGCGTAAGCAGCGATATTAAGAGCAAGAGCAGTTTTTCCCATACTCGGGCGCGCCGCCAATATTATTAAATCCGAAGGTTGAAAACCCGCAAGCAACTCATCTAGCTTATGAAAACCACTTGCCACCCCTCGCGTCTTCCCTTTGTTTTTGTGGAGCTCGTCGATTCTTTCAAAAGAATCACTTAATACGTTTTTAATCGCCACAAAATGTGTACCCAAGCGCCGGTCGGCTACATCAAACAGTTTTTTTTCTGCTTCGTCTAAAAGTTCTATTGCGTCCCGACTTTCGTCGTAGGCCTGCGCACTAATACTATTGGCAGTAGAAATTAAACGCCGTAAAACTGCCTTACTTTGAACAATGTTAGCGTGGTGAACAATGTTAGCGGCAGAGGCAGTGTTCGCAACAAGGCTCGAAAGATAAGAGGCGCCCCCTACATCTTTGAGTTTTTTCTTTGTTTCAAGGGCATTAGTTAGGGTAATAAGGTCAATTGGCTGGTTTTTGGCAAATAAATCGGAGCATGTTTCGTAAATTAAGCCATGGTCGGGACGGTAAAAATCCTCACCCGTTATAATATCTAGCACCTTCGCCATTGCTTCTTGGTCGAGCAAAAGACCACCAAGTACCGCCTGCTCTGCTTCCAGGTTTTGTGGTGGCACGTTAGAGGCATCGAATTGTTGTTTTTTCCCCGCCATTTACCGCTTCCTTCTTAACACACAAATAAAATATTTTAGCCAAAGACATCGGCAATTTCATCTTTGATTGCTTTGTCTTCTTGACGCATTGCCTCGTTAAGCGTTTTCTTTATTGCCCCATTTGGCTTTGGTAAAGCCAATTTTATCGCCTCCCCCAACACCTGGCAAGCGGCTTTACAAATTGCTTTGTTATTTTTACTGTTTTTAATCCGCTCTTCCCAAAACTTGTAAGGCACCTCGATAATCAGGTTGCCAGATGCTAAGTAGGGTTGTGATTGGGCAAGCAATCCTGCTAAGGTAGAGTTATTCTCTTTCACCGCCTCCACAATTTTTCCCCATACTTGCTCGCTAATTGCCACTGCTTCTTTTTCGCCACTCTCTGCAAGAGAGGTTTTTTCTTTTTGTGGCACTGTAGCTTTTGGAGTAATAGCTGTTTTTAAGGAGGCAGGAGAAGCAGAATCAAAGTAGCGGGCAAGAGCGCAAGCCACTGGTACTTCTGGTAACGAGGCGTAGCGCAACTGTTCCTGGGCTTGGAGTAAGAGGTTAATAAGTTTAACTATTCCTTCTTCTTTCATTGTTTTTGCCAGCAGGGCAAGGTACTTTTTTTCTTGGGCAGTGAGGTCGGCCGTTACAACACTAGGAGCAATAGCAAAAAATAACGCGTGGCGTAATTTTTCAAGAAGGGAGTTAACGATAAAGCGCCAGTCTGCCCCTTGCTCGATAAATTTATAAAGGGTTTTAATTGCTTCTTCTTTTTTTGTTCCAGCTACCTGGGTTAAAAGTTGCCACATTAAGGGCTCGGCAATTAAACCAAGCTTTGCGCGAACAGTATCGGCAGAAATAGCCTGCTCTTCTTTTCCTGCCACCACGTTCAACGATATTTGCTCGAGTAGCGTTAAGGCGTCGCGGTACGCGCCATCGGCTGCCCGGGCAATAAGGACAGCCCCCTCCTCTTCGATGGCTATGTTTTCTGCTTGTACTACTTTGCTAAGTAGCTCTAAAACAGATTTGGTGGTCGCGCGGTGAAAATCAAAACGTTGACAACGGGAAACAATGGTGGCAGGCACTTTGTGTGCCTCGGTAGTCGCTAAAATAAAGACTGCATGGGAGGGAGGCTCTTCTAGTGTTTTCAAAAGGGCGTTAAAGGCTTCTTTGGTTAACATATGGACTTCGTCGATAATATAAACCTTATAACGACCAAAGCTGGGCGCAAACTGCACTTTTTCACGCAAACTGCGAATTTCATCGATACCACGGTTGCTTGCGGCGTCGAGTTCCAAAATATCGCTGTTTGAACCTTTGGCAACAGTAAGACAACCCCGGCACTTGCCACAAGGTTTTTCTTTTTTTGCGCTACAATTGGCACCTTGTGCCAGTATCCGCGCCACTGTTGTTTTTCCTACCCCGCGAGAGCCACAAAAAAGGTAACTGTGGCTCAGTTTGTCTTGCTCTAGGGCGCGCTCCAGAGTTTGGGCAACGTGGTCTTGCCCCACTAGGTCGCGGAAATTGCGTGGCCTGTATTTTGAATAAAGTGACATAAAAAACTCCAGCGTATCATTACTATAACAGCAGTAACACATTTTTGTCTAACGAGCACCTTTTTGGGAGGTAACGGGGAGTTCTCGCTTCCGCTCGAACAGTAAAAAGATTACCGCTCGAACGGTAAAGAGGTACCCCGTTTGTCGTCATTTTTTATTGTTCGAGAGAACGCGCGTAGCGCCATCTCGAGAACTATTAAACGTTAGTACTGGAACTGGCGTAGGAGTTCTCGCTTCCGCTCGAACGGTAAAGAGGGTAACGCAGGTTCTCACTTCAACGCTCATCTTTAGACAAACGTTATCCTTTAATAATAGCGTTTCCTGCATTTACTTCGATACTTCCCAGTATCGAAGTAAATGCACCATAATATAAAGTGGCGAGAGGTTTGTTTTTATTGTTCGAGGTGTAATCGCCGAGAACTATCTACCGCTGGTACTAGGACTGACGTAATAGTTCTCGCTACCGCTCGAACGGTAACAGGCGCCACGGTCGTCGCCCTTATCGTTCGAGGGTTACTGCCCGAGAACTATCTACCGTTATTTTTATCGTTCGAGAGAACGCGCGTANNCGTAGCGCCATCTCGAGAACTACTGGACGTTGATACTGAAACTGACGTGAGAGTTCTCGCTCCCGCTCGAATAGTAACAGGCGCCACGGTCATCGCCCTTATCGTTCGAGAGAACGCGCGTNNCGTAGCGCCATCTCGAGAACTATCGACCGCTAGTACTGGAACTGGCGTAGGAGTTCTCGCTTCCGCTCGAACGGTAAAGAGATTATCGTTCGAGGTGTACTCGCCGAGAACTATCTACCGTTATTTTTATCGTTCGAGAGAACGCACGTAGTGCCATCTCGAGAACTACTGGACGTTGATACTGAAACTGACGTGAGAGTTCTCGCTCCCGCTCGAACGGTAAGAGGGTAACGCAGGTTCTTGGTAAAGATTTCTACACAATGGGTTATAAAAATTGTAAAATAAAAGTATGAGAAAGTGGAAATGGTACGTATATATAATAGAATGCAAAGATCATTTGTACTACACCGGTATGACGTACAGTATAGAAAAAAGAATGGATCAGCATTTCTTCGGTAAAGGTTCTCGTTTTACCGCACGACACGGTTATGGCAAGCTACGTTACTTTGAAGAGTTCGATAATATTTACGATGCTCGAGAAAGAGAAAGGCAAATCAAGGACTATAGTCGTAAGAAAAAAGAGAAGCTGTGGAAAAATAGCTGAATACGCCACCCTTATCGTTCGAGGGTTACTGCCCGAGAACTATTAAGCGCTAGTATCAAGCCTCACAAGGTAGTTCTCGCTTCCGCTCGAACGGTAATGAGGGTAACGGGGAGTTCTCGCTCCCGCTCGAACGGTAACAGGCGCCACGGTCGTTGCCCTTATCGTTCGAGGAGCAAAGCGCCGAGAACTCCCGACCGCTGATGCCAGTCCCCACGAGGTAGTTCTCACTGCGTTCGAACGGTAACAAGATGAGGTGTAAGTTCTCACTGCGTTCGAACAGTAAAAAGATTACCGCTCGAACGGTAACAAAAGGTGTTAGAACTACTACCTACTTTACGGTATCGGTGTCAACATCTAGTGAGGTTTCGTATAACAGGCTACTAAAGCCTTGTTCTAGGGTTGTAGTGTGTAAATAGGCTCCGTAAAGAAAATAAAGTAAAACGAGGTTTAAGACAAAACTAAGTCCAAAACCTACACCAACAATTATTTTCCATGTTTTACTCATTATCCTCCTCTTATTGGCTTGCTCTAGTAGTTTTAGTTTGGGGTAAGGCGGTGATAATATCCCTTATAAAGCTTATTTCGTCCTTTGTTTCTGTTGAGCACTGGTCCTTCAATTCTTTACATTTTTCATCTGCCTTATCTAGGTAAAACAATGCCTTATCTATAATTTTACTATAATGCTTTTCTGCGCCTTGGATATTAAGCGAAACAGCACCTATTAGCGCCCACCTCGAAGCCCTTTCGAGGTACATCTCCACTTCTGTAAAAATATATCCTCTCTCGCGCGCATCATCAAACAGTTCATCTACTGCCAAACCAGCATAAGGATTACCTTCGTTCCTTGCAGTAAGGAGTTGTGGTAAGGTGAGGTTACTTTTTAGGGTTTGTACCATTTCTTGTAGTGCTTTGTTTGCTTCTACAATTGTTTCTTTAAGGTAACCCAGTTCTTCGACAAGTTTTTTTACTGCATCGCTTGATTCTTCTTCTTTGTTTTCAATTGCTTCGGCAGCGTCTTGTACGTCTTCTGGTTTAGCACGAGAAAGGAGTTTAGCGACATCGTCCCTTAGTAGTTTAATTTCATTTTTTAGTTCTTCGGCTGCTTGTTGTAGTGTGTTATCGGTAGTAGTTGTTGATGTTTCCTTACCATCGGTTTCTAAACCTTTTGTAGCTTCGTCTTCTACTTTGGCTTTGTCGGTATCTGTGTCTGTGCTAGTAGTAGCGCCACCTGTTGTAGAGGCGGGTTTTGCTTTGTCGTCTTTGTTATCCCCAGAGGTGCCCTGACCGCCTGTTGTTGTTGCCGTTCCCGCTCCTGTAGTACTCCCTGCACCTTGGCCACTTGCACTTTCTGCTCTTTCTGCGCCTGGGCCACTTCCTGCTCCGGTGATAGCAACTTCTTGCGTGCCTTCTTGGCTGGCTTCTTCCGCTGGCTTATTCTCTCCTCCTCCACTCCCCGGTTTTTCTTCCTCCGCTTTAATAACTTCTACACCATCGGGGCAATTATCGAGTGTCCTCCCTAATTCTACTGCACCAGAACTATCCACCCCCCTGTAGGTTTCTGCCAAGTAACTAGTAAATTGCTCTCTTGTGCCTTGATAATAGTATTTTTTATCCGAGCCATCTCTAAGAGAATATTCAAAACACTGTTGGGGATTTGTTGCGCTAGCGGGTACATCGGCTACAGTCCCCAGCCCGCTAGACGGGCTATCTGTCTCTGTAAAATCTAATTTCTCGATGATTTCATTGTTAGTGGGCTTGAATTGTCTTGTGCTTTTACAATACCTCCGCTCATACGCGTTAGGTCTGGCACATGCTACATACTGATAATAAAAACTATCATCTAAGCCCTGTGTCGGTGTGTAAATAAGGGTGTGGGCATCTCTTTTTGCGCGTGAACCGTAGGTGTTCGTGTAATAACTAGTTTCTTTACTAGTTGCGGAAAGCTTAACAGGTACTACCTCTCTTCTTTCCCCCATAATTTTATACAACATAACCACTGCATCCCATCGGTAACCTGTAATAATAGCTACTCGCGGTTTTAGGTGGTCGAAAAGAGGTGTCAATGGTCTCCCAGTAGCCTCTTGGCCCACTGTCTCACCGCTCGTTGCCCCACCGCTTGTTGTTCCGCCACTTGTTGCCTCGTTGCTGTTTGCTCTGTTTCTGAATAAATAAGAAATAATCCCCTGAATAAATTCCCATTCGCTAAGGGACACACCCTCCTTTGCCAACAAGTGGCTTGCTAGCCCATATAAAGGTTGCATCCTCGTATCAGAGATCGGGCGCACTATTTTATCCATAAACCCTGCCCTTGCGACATTAACGGGCAATAAAAAAACAAAAAGCAATAAAATAACAATGTATTTTTTCATAATTTACCTTATTATAGCAAATATTTTTGCAAATGTTTTTGGCGAGGAGGTGGAGGGGTAGTTCTCGCTTCCGCTCGAACAGTAAAGGGGTAGCGGAGAGTTCTCACTGCGTTCGAACAGTAATGTGTGCCACGGTCGTTGCCCTTATCGTTCGAGGAGCAAAGCGACGAGAACTATCAGCCTCTGATATCAGGACTAACGTAATAGTTCTCGCTCCCGCTCGAACGGTAACAAGATGAGGTGTAAGTTCTCACTTCGCTCGAACGGTAAGAGGGGTGTTAGACTACCTACTTTACGGTATCGGTGTCAACATCTAGTGAGGTTTCGTATAACAGGCTACTAAAGCCTTGTTCTAGGGTTGTAGTGTGTAAATAGGCTCCGTAAAGAAAATAAAGTAAAACGAGGTTTAAGACAAAACTAAGTCCAAAACCTACACCAACAATTATTTTCCATGTTTTACTCATTATCCTCCTCTTATTGGCTTGCTCTAGTAGTTTTAGTTTGGGGTAAGGCGGTGATAAACTCTTTAACTTTTGCTGTAGCCTCTTTAAGCTGGGCAGGGCAATTACTGCCAAGTTGGCTACACTTGTCGTCTGCGCCCTGCACGTTAATCTTTGCTATTGCTATGATCTTTTCATAAGTACCAGTTTCTACATTGTCCACAGTCGCAGCAGTCCAGGCAATGTACGCCCAACGTATTGCCTTTGCAAGCAGATCTTCTATTTCGAGAATAGTTTGCCCTCTATCTTGTGCGTCGTTGAATATTCCATTTGCCGCCAAACCAGCATAAGGATTACCT
>DBQW01000039.1:7650-48797 GCA_002305395.1 Candidatus Berkelbacteria bacterium UBA1384
TTCTACTTTGGCTTTGTCGGTATCGGCACCGCCTGTTGCTGTGGTGGTAGATTTTTCTTTGCTCTCTTTATCGTCTCTGGGAGTGTCTTTGCCTTCTGTTGTTGTTCCTGCACCTTGGCCACTTGCACTTTCTGCTCTTTCTGCGCCTGGGCCACTTCCTGCTCCGGCAACATCGGCACTCTGTGTACTCCCCTCGCCAGCCCCTTCGGTGGGTTTATCTTTTTCCTCTGTGCCCCCGGGCTTTTCTTCCTCTTCGGCTTTAATAACTTCTACACCATCGGGGCAATTACCAGCGGTCTCGCTTATAAGTTCGCTGTATTTCTCGCTACCAAGCGAAATGATGTGTTTTGTAAATTGGGCGAGGGTGCCATAGTAATACTTTTCTTTGTCGTCTCCTTTTTCTTTGTAGGTGTAACACTTTTTCTCTTGTTCCGTGGTTGTTTGTGTAGTGGGTGTGTTTTTTTCAAAGGTTAGTGTGGCAAGAGTAGTTTGTGTGTCGCAACGGGGCTTTAGATAGTCTGTTTCTAGGTAACGGTTTTCACCTTTGTCGTCGCCGATTGCCTTTGCCCACACCTTGTACTTGTATTCTTTGCCTGGGACTAGCATTTGCCCATTTGGTCTTATTTTGTATTGCTTAAAGAGCACTCCTTCTTTAGATGTGCCGTTGGCTAAAATAGTGCGATAAAACCAGCCATCTATTTTTTTACCCTCTTTGTCGTACATTTCTACTACAATTTCTTGTGCTTTGCTAGAAGTTTGTACAACTATGGGCAAACTTAGGTAGGTGCAGATTGCCTCTCTTGCTCCGTCCCACGAGCCCCCCCCTCCACCGCCACCACTGCTAGAGACGGTATAGGTACCCGCAGAAGAGGCACCACCGCTGGTTGCAACGCGAGCACCGCCACCGCCGGAAGAACGACCAGAACCACCACTCTTGGAAGCACTCTGCCTCTCGGCAGCCTCTATTTTTTCTTTAAGTTCAGACTTACCGCGAAGTAAATTAGCGTGAAAGACAGTTAATTTCTCAGACAAAGAAGAACCGGCCGGTCCATACCTTTCTAGCACCTCCCGTGAGTCTTTAAGTGCATCTTCGACTGCCCCCAATCGCCCCTTGTCTGTCAAGACCTTAGAGGAAAGACTAGAATTAAGACTACTAAAAATACCACCAATACTTATGTATCCATTTTCGCCTGTTACGCCAACCAAATGAGCGCGTGGGATGGCACCAAAAGCTCCCCTCGCCCGATCCAGCCAATCGCTCGCTCTTGCGTTATTCATGGGCAACAAAAATACAAGCAAGAATAATAAAATTAAATATTTCTTCATTGCGCTTTCCTCGCTTTTAATATTTTCTTTATTATAGCAAATATTTTTGCAAATGTTTTTTGCGGGGAGGAGGTAGAGGGGGTAGTTCTCGCTGCCACTCGAACAGTAATGTGTGCCACGGTCGTTGCCCTTATCGTTCGAGGTGTACCCACCGAGAACTACCTGCCGTTGGAACTGCACCTTGCCCGGAGTTCTCGCTGCCGCTCGAACAGTAACAGGCGCCACGGTCATCATTTTTTTATCGTTCGAGAGAACGCGCGTAGTGCCATCTCGAGAACTACTAGACGCTGATACTGAAACTGGCGTTTTAGCTTGCCCCGCCTTTTTAGGCGGGGTTCTCGCTCCCGCTCGAACAGTAAAGGGGTAGCGGAGAGTTCTCACTGCGTTCGAACAGTAATGTGTGCCACGGTCGTCGTCCTTATCGTTCGAGGAGCGAAGCGACGAGAACTATCTATCGCTAGTATCAAGCCTCACGTGGTAGTTCTCACTTCGTTCGAACAGTAAAGGGGTAGCGGAAAGTTCTCACTGCGTTCGAACAGTAATGGGTGCCACGGTCGTCGCCCTTATCGTTCGAGGTGTACCCACCGAGAACTACCTGCCGTTGGAACTGCACCTTGCCCGGAGTTCTCGCTTCCGCTCGAACAGTAACAAGATAACGTGATAGTTCTCGCTTCCGCTCGAACAGTAAAGAGATGACGGAGAGTTCTCGCTGCCGCTCGAACGGTAAAGGGGGTAACGCAATAGTTCTCGCTGCCGCTCGAACAGTATGGTAAAATACAAAGTGTACAAAGGAGGTTATTGAGTCCAAACGCGAACCCGAGACGCAGAATTTTCGGTGTAGCCACCCTTGCTATAACCACTTTTTTGCTTGCCTTAATTTGCCTGTGGATAACTTTTTTTTCTGCCCCGCACACAGCAGTTGCACAATACAACCCAAACCAAGCAGTTATTAACCCCGAACTGACCTCCGTTGCCAAAGCCGCCGCGCGCGCCAGTGATTTTTTTCTAATTTCCTTTAACGACGCTGGGCAGGCTCTAGGAAACGCACAAATATCTCCTGTTATACGAGCACTTTGGAGAAAAGTTTTTGGCCTTACTCTTACGGTTTATGCAGTAATAGCCATAATTATTGGCTTTGGTTATATTTTACGCCTTAACTGGCTTAACAAGTGGCGTCGCTATGTCCCATGGCTTTTTGTTTCCGTAATTTTTGCCGCTCTAAGCTATGTAATTGCAATGGGTTCTATTAGTATTGTAAGCAAATTCATTGAGGGGGTTACGCATTCAGTAACAGGTGTAGGAATTGTAAATCTTAGCGGGCAATACACAGGGTTTGACAGCCTTAAATCTATGCCCAGTATCGATAGCGCAGAAAGTGTGCAAAACACCATCGCCCTGCTAAAACTACTAACATGGACAAGCTACACACTGGGCGCTGTCTTTTTTATCCGCAATTTTATACTGTGGATTATGATAATTATTATCCCTCTTATTTTTCCCTTAATTGTCTTTCCTGTCACCCAAGCAGTCGGCAAATTGTGGCTTAAAGAATTTGTTCGTTGGCTTTTTTACGGAGCGTTAGTCGCCCTATTTCTTACAATTTCTAATATAATATTCGCACAAATTCAACACCTAATAGCATCACCACTTACTCCACAATCATATCCTCAAGAAACAGAAATTAGCTTATTCCTGCCCGATGCAACAAGTAATAAAATATATGTCAATGACGATCGCACCTACTACCTTTATTTAGTAAGCATAATTATGCTCTGGATTTCTGTTGTGCTCCCCTTCTTTTTATTGCACTATGGCATTAAAGGTGTCGAACAAGTAGCGACGGAGTGGTACAACCAAGGCAAACTTAACCCCCGCTTACAAAGCATTATTGGGGCACTCCAGGCGCCAACAGGAAAAGGCACCAGAACCGTTGCCGGGTCACAAACGCCACAAGCATCTGCTACAAGCGAAGGAAAAAAAGCCTCTCCTTCGCCCTTAACCTCTTTGCGCTCTCTTATTACCGGTAGTGGCAAAGAAAAAATCATCGCCCCCACCGAAGCCCGTCCCCCCACTGGCATTGCCACCATGGAGCAAAAGGCACCCATTTCTTCCCTTGATCTTGGCATTGCCCCCATACCTAGCACTCCTCCCCCCGGTAGCACCCCTCTTGCCCCACAGCGCCCCCTTAACCTACAACCCGCACTAATACCAGGGGTAAGCGTAGCACCCCTTGCCACAACGCCTACTCCCTCCGCAACACAAAAAACAACAGTTATAAGCAATATTTTAAGGCAAACAGGCTTAAACGAGCTTAGCAGGGTAACAGAAGAAGTTGCGGAAAGCCGTGTGCAAAACAGTCGCCTACAACAAATCGCCCGCCTCGAAACACAGCCAGCACGCTTGGCGCAAGTTGTTGCCCAAGCAAATATGTTAAGTAATCCTGCACAAGCCCCTACCGAGGCACAACGCAGTGCTATTCTTGCAATGAAAAACAATATTTTGTCGCAGGGTTTAAGCAACCAAACTCAAGGCATTATTGCTCTTGCTCGTAAAGACACCGGCAGTATCGCCAGCCAAAACATTACCCGCGAGCTTACAGAACGCAACCTCCAAGCGGTAAAAGAAAAAACAGA
Organism: Candidatus Berkelbacteria bacterium UBA1384; assembly: GCA_002305395.1. Classification (GTDB taxonomy): domain Bacteria; phylum Patescibacteriota; class UBA1384; order UBA1384; family UBA1384; genus UBA1384. Next base: position 11,610 of record DBQW01000039.1, read on the forward strand.
AAAGATACTACAAACCAACCAAGTTACCAATTCTAATACCACAAAAGAATTGGAGCAACTGGCGCAAAATATTAGCAAGTACCAAAACACTCCTCCTTATAAAGCAAGCGAAAAAAATGCTCTGGGTAAACAAATAGAACAAGCGATGCGTGGCTTTTCGCAGGGCAAAGAAGCACCCACGGCAACCGACCGCTCTACTGTGGGAGCGCTTCCCGCCCCCGTCTCTGCCAAAGTCAAGCAGGCAAGCGAACTTCCTGCCACCAAAGAGGGCGACGACCTCCTTGGTTCTATGAACGTCTTAAACACCACCGAGGTAGCAGAAGGCATGGGCGGTGGCAAGGTAGAAGACATTTTAACAGAAGACGAAAACATTGACACAATAGTTGCCGACCAAAACGATAAAAACGATTTCGAGAAAACCAAAGCCCACTGGATTGCTTTTTACCGTGATACCCCCGTTCCTGCAAGCGATAAAATTACCAGCCGAGAAGACTGGATAAAAGAACAAATCAAAGAGCAAGAGCCTTTACTTGCCGATATCACGCAAGGCGATTACGAAAAGCGCGAAAAAGCACTAAACCGCCTGCAAAAAATACTGCCGTTCCTCTTGTTGGGCAACTACTCCTTACTCGACATTACGCTTTACCTTAAGGCAAAAATTGCCGCCGCCCACACTGTCCTCGATGAACTAAAGCATTCCCAAACCTCCCAAACCCAATCCTCACCAGAGAAAAACGCGCAAAATGCCCCTCCCCACTCGGGCATAACAAAAACTGTAGCGCCAGAACAAAACATGCAAAACACGCCCGCCCATCTCGATTACGAGAAAAACAAAACACACACACCGTCTGACACAGTGGATCTCCTTAGTATTAACAACAAAGCACAATAATATGTTCCGCCTTAAATTAATACTGCTCTTGGGCCTAGTATTTGTTTTTACTGGTTGTGGCAAAGAAGGCCACTTCCTTGGTCGAGACGATGTTTCTGCCGCCTCTGTTTTGGCTCCTCTCGATGGCATTCTTGCCAGCGTGGCTCAGGACCCCAACATACTTTATGCTTCGCCCAACACCAAACAAACCATTGACATTGTTTTTAAGAAGGACGACAAGCCATTTGAGGGCTACAATAACAACTCTGTTGATATTTTAACAATGCAACAAACTCTTGCCAAACTAGCGCCAAGTAATACAAATCCTGTCTATCGCTATTTTCGTTACGCGGAAGGAGTAAGTATTCCTGCTTACAAACTCTTAGAGGGCACCAACATTACAATCGACAAAACCTACAAAGGGGAGAATAGCAAGCCCCTTAAAACCAATATTGCCCGCACCAACTCTCAAAACGACGATACTTCAAGCCCCACCGGTTTAATGCCCGTTTTTGGCCGGGTGTTAAACCCCAACTTAAAACGATGGTCTTCTAACCCCGAGCTTTTTACCCTGCGCAAAGATTATTTAACGCCAAACGCCACCACCGAGGAAGAGAGCTGGGAGCAAAGAAAAAACTACTTAAGCTCTTATAGTTATAGCGAGCCTGAAAAATTGGTACTCGCGCCCACAGACAAAAATGAAAAGCGTCCGCCGGCATTAATTTTTGTTCTTTACAAACCCAGTAACTACTGGCAAACAGACAACCGCTCAAGCAGAGAACAAGAGAACGAGCTTTATTATTTCGATGTTTACTATAGCATCGACCAATGGAATATATTTGTAGACAAACAAAGTGGCACAGTAGAACAAGACAACCACCCCGACGGGCTACGCCTTCCTAATAAGTTTGGTATCTGCAGTTATAACGATACCTCTACGTCATCACAAGCTTCGATCGTTATACCCAAGACGCCCCCTAGCTACCTACAAGACGCACCAGGCTGCCATCCTTCCCCTACGCTCCATAGAGAATGCAGTCTTTTTGCTGTTAACGGCCACTGTTGCTCGTCTTCTGGCGATTGCCCCCAAGAAACCCCTATTTCACCAAACCTCACCGTCGATGGCGATCTAAAATTCACTTTAATTACTATGCTTACAGACTCTAACTACACAGCGCTTGCGCAACAAGATCAAGAGACGTATAAATACAGCCAGCCCGATGTTAACCTTTGGGTTAAATATGAGTTTATCGAAATGCTCCAAAATGGAGATGCTACCTTTAAGGTTATTAGCGATAAACTTAAACCCCTTAATGAAAAAAACAGATTTTCCCCTAAAAATAATCTCCAGGTTCCCCCTTGGCTTTATAGCAAAGATGCGGTTGAGCAAAATATGGTAGCATGCAAACCTGCCGAAGATCCTCAAAAATGCGTTCTAGATCATGCACGCTACAAGGTGCAATACACTCCCACCGAAACTTTTTACCACAACCGCGTCTTAATTGATAAAGAGACGAAAACTATATACGAACGCACCTCCGGAGCAAAAGAAGGCGCCCGTAAAGCCGGCGCAATACCAGATTGGTTTTGGTGCTGGTTTATGCCAGAGTGATATAATAAAGTAGTATGAACGATATAAAAATTAATGTGCGCCCCCGTATCCCCACCGCCACCTGGCGTGAACCGCTTAGTAGTATTATGCTTGATTCCCGCGCCCCTGCCACTAGCCCACGCGGGCGCTTAATAAAAAACCTCCTTCGCCACGCCGCCGCCACCGGCTCTTTTTCCACCATTCTTTCTCCTTTCGAGATGCAAACGTACGGTCGTGAAGCAAAAAGAGAGGGTATGGAGCCCGCCCTTTACCACGCCACAGTCAAGGCAGCCAAAGAAAGACTAGCGCCAGTTTTTAACCGTCCCGGGACATGGCGCCTATTCCTGCGCCTCCCTCCGACAAACGAACATAGCGGGCGCCATATTTTTAATTTCTCTGCTCTCCCCGAAAGGGGTGATAACTGGTCTTTAGCTTTTACCCGCCCCCGCTCAGAGGTCAACAACCTCCACCAAGACACAGCGTTACCCCCAGAAACAAATAATTTACTCGATGGCATTTTCAAAAAAAGAAGAGGTCGCCTCGCAATTTTGGGCTCGTCGCCCGGGCGCGCCCACACTACCCATTTAATTAAAAAATACCTCAATAGTAAAAACATCGGTTACCACAATTTTGTCGAACATCACCATCACGCCCTTCACCCCCACAACACATTAAGCGCTTCGTTGCGCGACGCTATTCCCCTGGTCGGCCTATATCCTGCCACTGTTTTCGACACACTTTCTCTTGCCGATAACCTTTTTCAGTTACGCCAAATCCCTGGAGTCTCCATTGCCAGCTTTTACGCTCCTAACAAGAACTATTTTGATAAACTAACCTCGCTCCAACTCCTCCCACCAAATTTTTTTGATGCCATTGTGGAGTCGTATCTTCTTCCTAAAACGTGCGATAAGTGTATGCCGTCTTATATTCCCGCGGTCCGCTTTGCCCCTATGCGCCGCATTGCCTCCTCCCGAGGTCAGCTACTACACGTGCACCCCCTAAAAATGGAAAACAAAGACTGTCCCCACGAAAAACAATTCCACCTCCTCCACAGCATTTACCGCCCCGGGGCAAAAAAACCCAACCTTGAAAACCAGCTCTACGACCTCGCACTCGACCACGTTATTAGTGCCAACACTCTTGCCCGCTACACAGCATAGCTTATTCGATCACCGGCTCTTTAAGGTAAGCTAGTTTTTGCGTGAACTTCCCCAAAAGCGGATAGAAGCTATTCATAAAACCTTCCATATCAACAATGTTTTGTGCCGCGCCGTACCACAGTGGAAGGCGAAAGTCGGTTTGCGCAAACCTTTTCGCCCACTCGAACTCAACACCCATACTCAAGGCAAAGGGCAGGTATTGCTCGAACTCGTTTTCTAAACTATCTTGGACCGTTGCTTTTTTGTTAAGCGCCAAATAGTTACGAAAAGCAAGCCATTTCCGCGCCTCTGCTTTTCCCTTGATCGTCTTCATAGAGATACGACCGGCAAAAGCAATCGCTAAAAAACCCATACCCACAAGCCCCGCCCACAGGAGCAAAGTGTATTTTGGATCGCGCGCTGTCGCCATGGTAAATATAAAACCTCCACCGCCAGTAAAAATCATAATTAGGCCATAAACGCGGTAGCGCCAGTGGACAAGCGCAGGGTTTTTAACAAAAAACTCCATCTTGGTAATTTGCTCGTATATTTGCTCGTAAACACGTGTTACTCTTTTACTAAAGAGGTCGTTGCTCACTCTTACCTCTATTTCTTCGCCAGTGCTCAATGTTTCTCCGTGCTTAAAAAACTCGTCTATTAAAGTTTGTTCATAGGTACGCAAACTCTTCCATTCTAAGGAGCGAAGATTTTTTTTGTAAATTAGCATTTCACCGTCTTTATCTTCGATACCTAAAAAACCTCTGTTTGCTAAATCGAGAATGGTCGATAAAATTTCTTGGCTTCTTATACGACCGTGCAAAAGCACACCTACCAGTGGTGGGGGTAAATTATCGGGCGGCGCTTGTAACACCGCCAGAGGGGGACGCGCTAGGCTTTCACCAGTTGTACGAGCGTAAATGTTGACCAAAACAATAAGACCAACAAGGGGCAAGAATATGCTAAAAATAAGCCAAGAAAAGCCACTAAAGTTGTTGACAATTCTTTTAAGCGCCCCCATTACCCCTAGCTCGAGATAGCCACGAGGAAATTCTAAATAAACCGTAACTTGTGCCGTGGGGGCAATACTCTCGGCCTCCAAAACAATAGTTTGGTTGTTATTGGTAAAGTAGCTCGCCTTAACAGTGTCCACACCATGGGCGGTAATTAAACGACGCCCCTCTTCGGGTATGGTTTGGGGATCAATTGCTTTGGGAAGATTTACATTAACACGAAGACTGTTGATATAGCCCTGAACCGGATGGCGTGTTTCCCCGTCGAAAATTATAATTCTTAACACATCGCTACTGACTTGATGTTCTACAACAGGATTAACACGCTGTCCCCCTTGCCTTACTGCACCTCCTTTTGTAATTTCGAGATTAATTGTTTCCGCCCCTACCTCCCCAACACTGAGTGTTGATTCCGGTATGTTTTCGTCGGGCAACGCCGGTTCTGTAATAAGAGTATCATCGTCGGGCAACGCCGGTTCATCGGCAACAACACGCAAGCCATCTACCCATGCCGTAATTTTTTGCATTGGTTGAAAGTATAAGTTCGCCACGCCAAGCGCAATACCGATTGCGGCAAAGAAAAAAAACTTACGCCACAAAAAACTAGTACCTCGTAATAATTCTGCCCAAATACTCCTTCTCACTAGCCTCCTATGTGCAACATTAAACCCTTGTGTCGCCTGCTTAAATTATACACCAATAACTCTATTCCTGCCTCTGGCGCAATAGCCCCTGTTTTAATGTTGATGTCTGTTTGCGCGATAAACTGATAAGTTTTTGCAAGCCACGACCAACTCAAGTTTTTCGCCAAAGGAGTTAACTTACCCACCACAAAAGGCATTATTTTTGCCCGTCGCGCAATTTCCGCATAGGGTGTTTTTGCCTCCAAAAGACCCTTAACATAAACGAGAGCACGATACTGGTAAGCAATCGCCCCTAAAACCAAAACGGGCTCACTTTGTGCCCTTAGGGCGGCGAGATGTCCCACCATAACCTTGTCGTTGCCTGCTTTAAGAGCATCGAGTAAGGCAAAGCTATCCCCTACTACCTTGCGCGGCAGGAAGAGGTCGATATCCCTGCTTGTTACTGTGCGACCAAGGCAGTAAAGACGCAGTTGTTCTAAGATGTTTTGTAGCTGCCAACCGTTGCCCTCTGTCCCCGCCAACAAAAGCCTTTGCGCTTCGCCCTCTATGTCGATATTATTTTTTGTCACCAGTTCAAGGGCGAACTTTTCCCAGCTAACCTTCGAGAGTGTTTGTAATTCTATAAAATAAGAAGACTTAAAAAGGAATTTATAAAGCTTTGTTCTTTTGTCGACGTTATTTTTTTCCAGTATTATCACATTAACCGTTGGCGATTTTTTTTGTATTTTTTTTATAACTACCTCGCTGTCGAGGCCCTTTGTCGTCAAAAGGTTTTTAACGACGAGTGTCTTTTCTTGCGCAAAAAGGCCAGTAGATAAAAGTTCGTTTATTAAACGCTCTTCCTCGAAATTGTCTTCGCAATCTATAGTAACTACATTTTTTCGCCCTGCATCGAGGCGCGCAATAACCTCTTCTAACTTCGCCTGGCGGCGAAAATCATCGTTGCCAAAAATGAAATACAAACCATCAATCATAATTTTTTTCTGCATTCCCGCTGGTCATTAGCGCGGCGGCAAGCCACCACAAAATTGCGAGATCGTTTTTGAAAATTGGGGTATCTACTAGCCCATAAAAAAGTATTGCTAAAAAGAAAACCAAGGGCATAAGAGCTTCTTTTGTAGGCGCGCGAAAATGGGGACGCAAAAGAATAATAACCCACCATACAAAAACTAGAAGTGCAAGCCCACCCATACTCGCCCAAATATGCAAAAATAAATTATGGGCAGATAAGGCAAAGGGGGCAATAAATTCGTCGTAATTAACTCTTCCTTTTGTTAGGGTGGTAAAGTAGTCTTGGTAGTTACCCAACCCCGCGCCGAGCAATGGCTTTTCTTTGATAACCTCAAGCGTTGTGCGCCAGACCTCCCAACGCACGTTGTTACTTGTAACGACACGCCCCGCATTGGTTGAGGCGTTAAAATCGGGGCGCGCAAAGTAAAAAACAACTACCGCCATAGCTAGCGCGAAGACAGCAAATAAAAATGTTTTATGCTTAATTTTTCCCCCAAACGGTAGGTGGTAAAAAAGCATATAGGCGCCACCAAGCGCCAGGGACCCCACAAGTGCTACCACTGCCCCTCTACTTTGCGCGCCCGCAAGAGCGACTGCCATAACAAGTGCCGCCACCACACTAACCACGCGCCATATTTTTTGGTACTTAATAGCTCCTATGACCGCCAGGCTTACAATGGGCGCTAAAAACAAGCTTAAATAATTTGCCGAAGCAGATACGTCGAAACCATACCAGCCGAGCCAGCGCCCGTCGTTTGCCCTGTGCCAACCACAAGCAGAAAACAAACTAACAAGCGCGACTACTCCCCCCGTAAGAATGAGTGTCTTTTTTACAAGAGAATATTGGCGACTTGCCACGACCATAATATAAATAAGTAAACCATCGACAAAAAAGGCGCGCCAGTAGCCGAGACCGGACAAGACATCGGGGTTTACAAGGGCGCTTATTAAACCCCATACGCTCCAGAGAGCAATAATAAGAACGTGGCGCGGAGGAAAAACTGTCCAAGGGTGGGTAATAATTTTTCGAAGCCTGTCTTTGCCGTAGAATAAAAGCCAAGCAAGAAAGCCGAGGTAAAGAATTATTTCAAATGCGTTCGTAGGAACACCTAAAAGAGAAAAACGAAAGGGGTAAAGAGGTGTAGAAAAAATTATTGCCGATAAAATATATTTTTCCATTAGGCGTTACTTTTTATTAAGGATTTTTTCTTGGTTGGCAATAAGTAAAGCAAGAAAGACCCAAATATAAACGATGTATATGGTAGAAAATGTTATATATTGCGCGAGTATTGCGATAATACCGAGCGTAAAACCCGCGAGCGTGGCCTTGTCGAAATCGTTGTCGGCAACAAACCAGGCTTGCACCGAACGAACAAGGACAAAGCCGAAAAAAAGTACAAAAAAGATAATCCCCCAAATACCAGTTTCAACCAGTGTTTCTAGATATTGGTTATTAACTATCGGCTGGTAACCCTCTGTTTGTGATTGAAACTTTTCGTCTAATTCTAGTTTGCCGTACCCTCCCAGCCCCACTCCTCGCCAGGGGTAAATACGCCACCACTCCACCGCAAGCTCGGAGGCATCTTTTCTCGAGACAACGGATTCCGCATGGAGCCTCGACACACTTAGGTGGGCAATAATTTCATCGCGCGCCTTTGAGCTCGATGTTGTAAAAAACGCCAAGGCCATCACAAGGGCAAGTGTTAGTATAGAGGCGACAACAACAATATTGTCGCGCGCAAAAAACCTTTTATACTGCCATATTATTAAAAGTAAGCCTCCTACGCCAAGACCCAAGTAAGCACCACGAGATAAAGTTAAAACGATACTCGATAAAAGCAGTAAACTAATCAAAAGGGCATAATTGCGCGTTATACTTTTTGTTCCCCCGTAAAGAAAATAACAAACGGCAAGGAAAAATGGCACAAGTAAATAATTGCCATAGTAAAGAGGCTCGCCAAGCGTAGAATGGACGCGAGGAAAACCAAAGGTGCTTTTATCGTAGCCCGGCTTTATACCTGTTATTTCGAAGGGGAGACCAACAAGATCACCGAAAATTTGAAAAAAACCAAACAAGGCAACAATGGAGGCAACAATAACAACGGCGATATTGGCTTTTCTTAAAATTGATGTTTCCCCTGTTAATTGTATGGTAAGCCAAAAACCCACAAGGGCAACAAACCAGAACAAAATGACCATTAAAGTTCTGTTCGGATCAATACTTACAGCGTACGACCAGACACCAACGAGCCAGAACAATAGCGCGAGCCAAAGAGCTAAGGGGGTTTTTAAGCTGGCTCTGTTTAAGAGGAAAAGGGCGAGCCAAGCAAACCCCACCACGGCAATAACAAAATGAACTGGTTTAACCGTCATTCCCCCTACACTTACAGTCAGGAGGCGTTCAAAAGGTAGAGTTGCAATAATCAACAAAATACCGAGAGCAGGGTTTTTAATAACTGCGACAAAAAGAATTACTCCCACCGTGGCGGCAAGCAATAAAATAAGACCGGGAGTGCCTAAAACATAAAGAGCACCAGCCATCACCATCGCCAATACGACGTAAAGCAAATTTATAAGATAAACCTTATTTTTCATAGCAAAGCTTGCTCACTATCGCCTCTCCTCTTTTGATATTTTTTTTACTGTCGTAATGCGCGAGTGCATATTTTCTGCCCGCTCTGGAGAGTTCTTTTGCGCGTTTTTTATTGTTAATAATCGTTAAAAGACTTTTTGCCAAGGCACTCGGGTCTTTTTCGGGAACAAGGAGGCCGATTTTCCCGTTGATGATATACTCTGGTATTGCGCCACTTTGGGCGGAAACAACGGGGGTGCCACACGCCAACGCTTGCAGGTTGACTGTTCCCACCTGCTCTTCCCATTTCGGCACGGTGCGAGAAGGATAAACACTTACCGTCGCCGCTCTAAAAAGCGGAGGTAGGTCCGTCTGTTGGCGCAAGCCAAGTAGAGTTATTTTTCCTTTTTTTCTATTGCCGGCACGATATTTTTCGACTTCGCACTCCATAGGACCTGTGCCCACAAAGACCAAGTGTGCCGGCGTAATATCGATAACTTTTTCATAAGCATTAAGGATGTCGGCAATACCCTTTTCCTCCACTAAACGGCCGACATATAAAATAACAGGTATTTGCCATTTTGGCTCTTTACCGTTTTTTTGGGGAGAGAAAAGTTCGGTATCTACCCCCCAGACACCCCACAAAGCACGAACTATTTTTTTCTTTTCTACGCCGACATCGAGGAGATTTTTCTGCGCGCCTTTGTTGAGAACAAAAATTAAATCTGTTTTTTTACAATAAAGCCGGAGAATAAGTTTAACAAGGGGCGACAAAACACCAAAGCGGGTATGGGGAGGGCGATTTTCGAGCATAGGAAAAATAAATTTTGCCCCCACCTTGCGTGCCGCCTTTTGTGCGGCGAAAGAAAAAATAAGTGCTTTTTTTGAGGCATACGGCTCGGCACCCTGAATAACCGCGGGAGCAAGGCGTGTTAGCTTACGGTATAGGTGGCGAGCATTGTCGAATTTAATAGCGCGTACCGCGCCACCCTCGAGTTCTTTGGTACCGATATCACCGTAGGGCGCCTTAAAATAAAAGTGCACTATTTCAAAATCCTTAAAATGACGCAGTGGCTCGTGAATATCGCGCCTTATTGCCTCGGTAACAAACGCCAACACAGGTTTGCTAGCCACGAAGAACCTCCTCGTACACCTCTACCGTTTGGCGAGCAGTTTTGCGCCAACTAAACTTTTTCGCTTGTTTTAGAGAAGCGGTTGTCATTTTTTCGCGCAATGGCTTGTCGCGCAAAATACGCAAAATCGCCTTGACCCAGCTTTCAACATCTTTAGGCGACAAAAGTACACCCGCGTCTCCTACAACTTCGGGAATACTCGATGTGTTACTTGCCACAACAGGTGTACCGCAACTCATCGCCTCCAGAGGAGGCAAACCAAAGCCTTCGTATATAGAAGGAAAAGCATAAACATCGGCCCCGTTATACAAATAAGGTGCCTCTTCGTCTTCTATATAGCCAGTAAAGATAACAAACTTCTCGAGCCCTAAGTGGCGCACCGCCTCAAAAAGATTTTCATAATACCATCCCTTTTTACCCGTAATAACGAGTTTTATATCGGGCATCATTTTATGAATACGGTTAAAAACACGAATCAAAAACTCAAGATTTTTACGGGGATTAAGAGTGCCAATATGCAATATATAGCGCCCGTCGATATAGTATTTATCGAGAATCTTATCAATTTTTCGTCGGTCTTTGATGGGCTTAAACCGACTTCCTGCCGCCTCGGGGATAACCACCATTTTTTCCTCTGGCACCCCAAGGTGTTTGATAAGATCCTGCTTTGTATGCTCGGAAACACAAATAATTTTATCGGCAAAACGATAAGAGAAAGGCATCCACCGTGCAAAATATTGCCTTGAGTAAAAAGGAATATCGCCGCCAAACAAAATAGCAATAATATCGTGTACGGTAACTACTGTTTTACCCTTAAAAAAGACAGGGGCGGAAAAAGCTGGTTGGTGCAAAAGATCGACGTGCGCGGCACGAGCAAGACGAGGAAGTTTAAACTGGTCCCACAAAAAACGGCGTGGCGCATTAAAGTCACGCTCCTCCGCTGGCTTAAAAAAAGCGTATTTGTTTTTTTTATCAATTTTTTTTAGTTGCTCGGTAAGATTAGAAACATAAAAACCAAAACCGGTTTTTTGCCCTAAGGTTGTCTGTATGTCGATACCTATTTTTGCCACCATACCTCTTTTGTTGCTTACTTTTTACTGTATCACGAAAACTTGCTAGTTTGCTAACGGAACGACTTTATTGTACACCGCGGCGGTTTCTTTAACTGTTTTTTTCCAACTAAATTCTTTTGCCCTGCCCAGCCCCTTTACCCTTAAAACGTTGCGACTTGCCTTATCGGTGATGAGCCTTTTTAGACCCGCCGCCCAAGGCACAACATTAGGAGGCATAACCATTGCCGCCCCATGGGCTACCTCCGGCATACTAGATATATTGTTAGTAATTACGGGCAAACCACAGGCCATTGCCTCTATTAAAGGAAGACCAAAACCTTCGTAAAGAGAGGGAAAAGCAAATATCTCTGCATGATTCATAATTTCTACCAGTTTTTTGTCGCTTACATAGCCCCAAAACTTTACTTTTTTGCCCATCTTTTTGGCATGGGAGAAAATCGCCCCATCGTTCCACCCTTTGGCGCCAACCACCCATATTTCATATTCGTCTTGCAACTCTTGTGGCAACCTTAAAAAAGCATCGAAAAGAAGTTTTAGGTTTTTTCTTGGTTCAACTGTTCCCACCGCCAATATTATTTTATCTCTTTTAATGTAGTTAAGAGTACGAAATATAGGGTCTAAACCCAAGTGGACAACAGTAATTTTGTTTTTTGCTTCTGGCAAATATTTGACGATATCGTCTTTCGTTGCTTTGGAGACAGCGATAATATGATCGGCGCGGCGAATTGCTTTTATTGTGCGCCTATTTTGGTTGCCCGACACTTTTTTCCCGCGCAACTGTGGAAACAAAAAAGATGTCATATCGTGGATAGTTAAAACAAGTGGTTTTTTTGTAGCTAAGGGTGCCTCCCAAATACTGGGCGCATGCCAAAGATCAACTTGGGGCATAAATAAATCGGGCCAAGAAATGGGGCCACCCCAGAGTGAGTTTTTGAATTCACCGGGTACTCTTTTGGTGGTAAAAGGACGCGTACCGGTAATGCTTTTAATTTCTTTAAGCTTGCTTTTTGCTCCCCGCATAAAAGTAAAGAAAAAACGGACATCGACGTTGGGATATTGCGCCATATAAGCTACTAGGTTTTTCGTGTAGCGCCCGATACCCGCTTTTTCGTTGATACCCCTTGTCCCATCTATGCCGATTACCATAATAATTTACTCCAAAATACATTAAGAGGCTTTTGTTTCCCCTTTAATTATTTCTCTTAACATTTCTTTGCTCACCGCTTTTGTTGCAACCACGACCACAAAGTACACAAGGCTACCTACCAGCATAGGTAATACAATGAATGTGTTACGTAGTGGCAGGATTGCCAAAGCCATTATAATACCACCCACTATCGCTTTTGCGCTCGCCGACCCGTTCAAGCGAAAATCGATGAAGTTATGCAAAAGATGGCGGTTAACAAGAAGAACACATAGTTCCGTAATAATAGTTGCCACCGCAGCACCAATGTAGCTAAATTTTGGAATAAGCAAGAGGTTTAAGACAATGTTGAGTAACATAAAACAAAGGTTTGGTAAAAGCAAAGCGCGCTGTTTGCCAGCGGCGATAATCATATTATTAAATATGCTTGTGAGGTAAGTTAAGATTATTGTGACCGCAAGAACCTGCAATGTACTCACCGCTGTCATCGGATAACCTGCGATACTAAATGTACTTGTACGAATAAATTCGCTGCCGGCAACAATATTGATTATTGGCCTTGCCAAGGTGATAGCACCAACCATTAGTGGCACCGAAAGAAGCATCATAAAATCGAACGATTTTTGCATAGCACCGCAAAATTTTTCGAGCTTTTTTTGCGCGAGGTAACCCGACATTATTGGGAAAATTATTCCAATAAATAATGCGGGGAGAGCCAAAAGGACTTCGTATATTTTGTAGGGCGCACCGTAGATACCAATATCGACCTGTGTCTTCATTACACTCAACATCACTGAATCAATCTTAAAATACACTATCGCTAAAATACTCGCTAATCCCACCGGCCAACTCTGTTGCCAGAGATAGCGCCAATATTGCTTGTCGAACTTAAAGCGAAGTTTGACACATTGATTAGCATAAAAGGTATTAATAACAAGACCGACAAAAGCACCTACGGGGTAAGCAGAAAGAAGCGCTAAAAGACCGTATTGGAGGCGTGAAAAGAGAATTATTAAACCAAGAGTAGTAAGACGGGAAGCAACATCACCCAGCACCGCTCTGTCGGCCTTAAGATTGGCTTGCAAAACAGCAACGACCGTTCCCTGTATGGTCCCCCATAGCATAGAAAGGGCAATAATGCCGATACCAAGATTAACAACCAGAGGATAATCTAGTAACCAACCCACCGCAAAACATAAAGCATAAACAACAAGAGCAAAAATAGTTCTAATACTTAAAACATTGCCTGCCGCCTTTTCTGGTGAAACTTTTTTTGCCCCTAGTTCGCGCAAAAGGATAAGCATAAAGCCAAAATCGGCAAAGGTACTGAAAAGGCCGACAAAGGCAAAAACTGTTGTGTAATTGCCAAAGCCGGCAACACCGAGGTAGCGAGTTAGGATGCCAATTGCCACAATGGAAATAACGGTATTCACAGCGCGGCCGACGATCTGTGCCGCCGTATTGTAAGCAATTTTCCGTTTAAGGCTCATAGATTATTTATAAAACTACTAAACTATTTTAAAAGGTGGCGTGCCTGGCAGGATTTGAACCTGCGACCTTCAGCTCCGCAAGCTGACGCTCTATCCACTGAGCTACAGGCACACAGAAACGTAAACGCCAATTTAGTATGCCACTGTACGATATTATTGTACCTGTAAAATAGGATTTAATCAATATTTTACACCCGTTACTTTTATGGGCAGACGAGAGAATCGCTTTTACCGTTCGAGGGCTACTGCCCGAGAACTATCAGACGTTGATACTACACCTCGCGCTGTAGCTTGCCCCGTCCGATTCTCTGGCGGGGTTCTCGCTTCCGCTCGAACAGTAACAGGTGCCACGGTCGTCGCCCTTATTGTTCGAGGTGTAATCGCCGAGAACTCCTGACCGGTAATATCAAAACTCACGCAAATAGTTCTCGCTTCCGCTCGAACAGTAACAGGTGCCACGGTCGTCGCCCTTATTGTTCGAGGTGTAATCGCCGAGAACTACTAGACGCTGATACTAGGACTAGCGTAATAGTTCTCACTGCGTTCGAACGGTAACAGGATTATCGTTCGAGGTGTACCCACCGAGAACTACCTGCCGTTGATGTTACACCTGACCCGATAGTTCTCGCTCCCGCTCGAACAGTAACAAGATTATCGCCTCGCTCGAACAGCATTATCTTCTCTTTTAATATCTACTACAAATTTATTTTATAAGCTCGGATAACGACCAATACACAAAGCCTTTTTTGCTTTTATCTGGCCACCACTCTAGGTCTTCTGTGTCGCAAATTAAATAATTTTCTCCTCCGCTGATTTTACAATACGCACTGCGACTTGGTTGTTTAACCTTAGCGCCAGTTTTTCTATCGATGACATAAAAATCATTGCCACCAGGGTAATCAATCTCGTATCTACGGTGGATACTTAGCGGGCGATCAATCGTATTATAGAGATGCTTGGCATCATTGTAACCTTGTTCATCTATCTCGATTATTTTTCCACTGATTAGGTCAATCTCTATGTATTGGTTGTAACCCTCTCTCTGGTTGATTGATACTGGCACCTCGACCAGGATTGTATCTTTATCCTTACCGTTTTTAAACTGATCGCGCGAACGCAAGGCGTATGAATCGGTTGGCAAAACCGTGTGGCGGTTGCCGTTACTATAGTATACCTGAGAAGGTCGCGGTATCACAACTCTTACCGTGCCCTTTCTCTTGTTATTAAAAACAGTATATTCTTCATGTCCGCCCACCATATTGGAGGATGCCGTAAAGCGAAATATAAAATAATCACCATAAATTTCTTCCGACACTCCTTTATACGCTTCGTAACTATAAGAGGCTGTACTAATAAAGGTTTTGGTTTTTTGCTTAAAGTCATAGTAGGCAATGTAATCATTTTCGTCAAAATACCAGATGCCGTCACCAGGAAAAACAATTCTATCCATTAAAGAAAGTGGGTGCGTAGAAGAGGTTGGGACAAAGGTCCACAGTTTACTATTTGTATAACTTTGATTTTGCCTCTCTAGTATCAGATTGTTTACTGGATTATAGGTTATCGCCGTTACAAGGGCAGGCAGCACCAGCAAAAGCAACATAACGCCTGCCAATTTTTTACCTGGTGCGGCGGGAATCTGCCTTGCTAAAGACCTTGCTTTTTTGAAGGCGAAAAATAATAGGATTAAAGAAACAATAACTGCTACCAGTGGTATAAGTATAGCCTCGGGGGGAATACCATAGTCGGCATGTAGCATAAACCATACCCAAAAAGATTCTATTATCGATATACAAATTAAGGAGCTAATTAATATAACAGATAACAACAGCTTGCGAAGGTAGCAAAATAATTCGTTCCTACTAACTACAGTGTAGCGCGTTTGTATCAAATAATAAGCTATGGTCACGAGACAGGTAAATACAACGAGCACAATAGCCCCTATTACCGAGACTATCGAAACAAGTCTTGCAACATACAAGTACGTTAACAACGACACCAGCAAAACAGCCAACACATAACATATCCCTGCGTAAACTGTTCGTATGCGCACCTTATGGGTTGGAACTGTTGATGACGATTGTGCTTGCGATGCTAGCGAACCTTCGCCTTGTGCTACATTATGCACAGGTGGTGAAGCTTTTTCCGACATTGCTAACCCCTCTTCTATTATGCCCAAATGATAAAAAATACTTTAGTATTACCAGCTTCCGCCACCGCCACCGCCAAAGCCACCGCCACTAAAACCGCCACCGAAACCAGAGGAATCACCACTTTGGGGGTGCGAGGCTAGCGCTGCTCCCATATTCGCGTTCATTCCCGAAAGGGTGTGGGCAAAGACCATAGTGTCAAAAGGGTGGCTCCCTACATACCAATCTGGCGGGTTGACATCGAGCCCCTTAAAGGCCTTCGCCCATTTTCCTGTAAGGCCAAAAACAATTGCATAAGGCAAATATTTTGAAAAAATATTTTTATCTTCTTCGAAGCGGGCGCGATACCTTTCGGCGGTATAAATAAACATACGAAACCCCTTTGTTTGCCTTAGCGCCTCTGCTCCCTCTTTAGTTTTGCGTGGCATAGAGAAGCCAAACCATAGTGCGAAAGGAGATAAAACAATGCTACAAATTATCGCTGCGGTGATACTGTCTGTTAATAGCCCGAGCAAAAACATCATTCCAATAGGCAACAAAAGGGCAAGTAAGGTATAACGTACCCGGGTGGAGTTGGGGTTTTCCTCAAAATACCCCTTATCCATAATCTCGTTATAAAGGACACTTTTTAAGGCAGGGATGTGAACGTAAAAATTATTTTTCAGTTCGCTGATTTTTTTAGATTGCGTGTCGCTAAACACAGACGTAAGCAACATTTTTTCAAAGTCAGAGAGGGGCTTAGTAGCACTTGGCACTCTTTTAAGGGTATAGTCTTTTCCTTTTTTTGGTTCGTGGATAGTAATATAGCCACGCGATGCAAGTTGAATGATGCCTGCTGAAATATCGAGCATATCGACACGCTCGTCCTTAAGCACTCCCATCATCGATGGGGTGAGGCCGTCGGGGGGAGCAAATTCAGGCGCCACCGCCTTATTAACAAGCGGATCTCGACCGTGCGCACGCCATGTAAAGTAAAAAATAATCAGCGTAAGAACAAGTATAAAATAACTAATATTGTCGAATAAAAAACCGGTGGTTAGCGCTGCTTTACTAGGAGGATTAAGTGTTCCCTTGGGTGCACCAGCGACAACTGTTAATCCTTCGCCCGGGGTAAGATTTTGCGCCAAAAAGTGTGCCCTTGCTCCTTCTGTTTCGGCAACGCAATTATTTTCTGTAGAGCCAGCTAAGCCCGAAAAACACAGTGTTTTAAGCGCCCCTCCCTTGGTGGGAAAATTAACCTCCGCTCTCGCACTCTCGATCGGCACCGACCAGTCGTTGCCCGTTACGTTCCAGTAAAGCTCATCATTTTCTAGAAACCTAATTCCTCTTTTGATTTCGTACCTAATAACATAAGTTTGTTTGCCGGAAACAGTGATATCGGGATCGCCAATTTTAATAGTTTTTTTACCGAACCAGCCACTCGATTCGTACGGCAGTGGCGAGCCGTTAGCGTTAGTTACAGCAATAACTTTCATTTTTAGCTTGTAACTCTGGCCACTATTGTTGTAGTAGTTTAAAGGGATATAGCGATAAATACCGTGCTTTTGCTGTGTGCCAAAATCAACAGATAAGGTTTCTGTAATATCGAGGACTGCGTCTTCGCTAACGTTAATACTGCTCTTAAATTCCTCTATTTTCCAACCACTATCGCCTTCTTGTGCATAGGCGTATTGAAAAAACACACAGAATAGTGCCAAACACAAACTAACCGTGGCAATCCATTTATCAATAATCTTCATAGCTAAAGTTTAACACAAAAAAAACTTTTTAGTCCACTGGTTTATGACACAGATTGTGGCTATAGCTATTGACTAATAATATAAAATGTGGTACACTAGCCTGTCCCTTTGAAAGGAGGGATAGTTATGAAGAAGCAGGGGGTGAGGCACATGATCCTCACCGCTGTACTGGTAGATGTCCTGTGCCTCCTGGAGGTCGCCATCGGTCTTGGAGCGGCGGCCGCGATCCATTGGGTATGGCACCGTGCCATGCCCGAAAGCACCACCACAGTGTGGCAGATCTGGATCACGCTGGTGAGCCTGGCGCTCTTGCGATACAAGGTTAGTGAGATAATGACATAAGCACGTATTGGGGCTTGGGTCTTACCTAAGCCCTTTTCTTTAAGGTTCAGGCAGAGGCGAAAATTTCACCCGCAGCACTCATTACTGTTCGAGCGGGAGCGAGAACTTTCCGTCATATCCATTATTGTTCGAGCGGAAGCGAGAACTACCGGGTCGGTTTCAATATCAACGCTTAGGAGTTCTCGGTGGGTATACCTCGAACAATAAAAAATGACGGCTGGGAGCTTGCCCCGCCCGGTCTCGGCGGGGTTCTCTCGAACGATGAAAAAATAACGACCGCTACCTCTTTACTGTTCGAACGTAGTGAGAACTTTTTTACTGTTCGAAGAGCATCCGCCGCAGGCGGAACGATGAGAACTATCACGTTAGTCCTAGCATCAACGGTAGATAGTTCTCGGGCAGTAGCCCTCGAACGATAAGGACGACGACCGTGGACCCATTACCGTTCGAGCGGAAACGAGAACTTTCCGTGACCTCCTTTACCGTTCGAACGTAGTGAGAACTCTTGCACCAGTTCCAATATCAACGTCTAGTAGTTCTCGGTGGGTACACCTCGAACAATAAAAAAAGACGGCTGGGAGCTTGCTCCGTCCGTCAGTGGGCGGGGTTCTCGTCGCTTCGCGCCTCGAACAATAAATTGATATCTTTATCATTTGTGGGTTCTCACCTAGTCCTCGTATGTTTATACTACTATTTCCAAAAACCACTAATCAATTTTTCTTTTTTTATTCTTGACCATCCTTTAATTTGTTTCTCTCTGCGAATTGCCGCGATCTCGGTTTTAAACTCTTGTTTCCACAAAATTCTTCTTGGTTTATTTTTAAAAGTATGTTTAGCACCTTGCTTATTGATATGTCGATACAGCCTCGAAGTTGTATTTTTAGTATGCCCAGTGTAATAACTACCATTATCACATAGCAAGATATAGGTATAATATCTCATTGTATTTGCCCTTCGATAAACTCAGGGCATTCGACTTTTTATTACTTATAGTAAGTCGAATGGCGGTGAGGGTGGGATTCGAACCCACGGACCCCTTGCGAGGTCAACACATTAGCAGTGTGCTGCTTTCGACCGCTCAGCCACCTCACCTTAACTACAAAATATTATAACCCATCGGGTTTGTTTATCAATACCCGCGCCCCTCTCACGCAAGGGACAAGGCCAAATACGCACGGCGTGCTCTTACTTCTTCAGCTTGAGATCTTTAACTAATTTGGTGTAAACCTTTTCGTCTTTTCTGTGTAAATAGTTCAAAAGGCGCCTTCTTTTACCCACCAAAATCAAAAGTCCACGCTTGGAATCAAAATCGTGAATGTGTTTTGTTAAATGCTTTGCAAGCTGGCTGATTCTTTCTGTTAAAAGAGCAATTTGCACACTCGTTGAGCCGGTATCTTTCGCACTCGCCCGGTACTTTTTAACAAGGTCGGTTTGCTTATTTGCTCCTTCTTTAGTTTTACTTGCCACTTTTTCCGCCATTATTTCTCCTTCTTAACAGTTTTTGCCTTGGCTGTTTTTGTTGCTCTTTTAGGGGTTTTGCCCGCCACCTTCGAGGCACCCTTTTTGGTGGCTACTTTTTTAGTTGCCGTTTTTGCCTTTGCCTTGAGGGCAACAGCTTTTGTTGCCTTGGGGGTAACCCCCACACTTTTTGCAAGTTTCGCCTTGAATCTCGCTGCCTTATTGGGGTGGATAATATTATTTTTCGCAGCTTTATCTATTTTGGAAAACGTAGCATTAATATTTTGCGCATTCACCAAACGAAGCGCTTCTTTTAAAAGTTTTTTTTGATTTGCATTTCTTTTTTCTTTTCGCAAACTGGCGCGCAAAGCCTTTTTTGCCGACTTAATAATAGGCATTTTTTCTCTCTTTTGCTTTAATAATGGTAGTAATAACGCTTACTACTCTGCCATTGTACCTCAATCTCTTGTCCTTGACAAGAGGGGCGTCTATGATATGATAGTCAACCAAACAGCAGTTAATTATTTTTTTATTATGGAATTATCGCCAAAACAACAAGCAGTCGAACTAATTCGTGCGAGCCACCGTGTTCTTATTGTTGCCCACGAAAACCCCGATGGCGACGCACTGGGAAGCTCCCTTTCTCTTGCCCTTGCTCTTAGCAAGCTTAAAAAAGATGTAACCACCGCCATTGCCGGCCCCCTCCCCCCAGTTTATAGTTTTTTACCCAACATCGATATGGTTAATAACGAGGTATCGGGCGCAAAAGAATTTACAGTAACAGTAGATGTTAAAGATGTCGAAATAGAAAAGTTGGGCTACAAAACAGACGACAAAAAGAAAAAGTTAAGTATTATTATCTCTACCAGTTCTGGTAATATCGAACCAAAAAACGTTACCCTTGGCGCAAGCACCACCCCTTATGACCTTATTATCGTTTTAGATTCACCCGATCTAGACAGGCTAAGCACAATTTACGACAACAACCCCGACTTGTTTTACGATGTACCGGTTATTAACATCGACCATCACCCCTCTAACGAATACTTTGGTAAAGTAAATTGGATCGATGTAACAGCCGCGAGCACCTCGGAAATCCTTGTTTCCTTGATAGAGGCACTAAGTGCCCCCAATAAAGGAGAGCCAGCGCAAACACTTATGGACCCCGACATCGCCACCCTCCTTTTAACAGGGCTTACAACAGACACAAACAGTTTTCAAAATGCAAATACCACCCCCAAAAGCTTAACCGTTGCGGCGCAGCTGGTGGCAAGCGGGGCGCGCCAGCAAGAGATAATTCGTAATATTTATAAAACCAAACCCCTTACCACGCTTAAACTATGGGGGCGAGCCTTGAGTAACTTACGCGAAGTTAGTGAGGCAGGTTTTGTTTTTGCTACCTTGGCAAGTGCCGATTTTGCTGACCTCGGAGCAGAAGAGCAAGAGGCAAGTGGCGTAATCGATGAGCTTATGAAGTCCACAGGAGGAGTAGATTTTGCCATGCTTATTAGCGAAAGAAATGGTGGTGTTCATGGCTCGTTGCGCTCCATAGACAAGGGGGTCGATGTCTCTACAATTGCGCGCATTTTTGGCGGTGGCGGACACGATACTGCAGCTGCTTTCCACCTCGATAACACCACCCTAGAACGCGAGCTAGAAAGAATTATTACCAAAATTACTTCTTTCCGCCAACGCAACACCAGCGCCGATGAGCGCCCGGCGGCAATGCCCGCCATTGAAATCGAGAAAAAGAGCCAAAACGGCTCCGATAAATGGTAGGATTATCGTTCGAGGTGTAATCGCCACGGTCGCCATTTTTTATCGTTCGAGGCGCAGAGCGCCGAGAACTTCCGATCGTTGATACTGGAACTCGCGCAGGAGTTCTCGCTTCCGCTCGAACAGTAAAGGGCATGACGAGTAGTTCTCGCTTCCGCTCGAACAGTAAAGAGGTAGCGGTCGTTATTTTTTCATCGTTCGAGAGAACCCCGCCGAGACCGGGCGGGGCAAGCTCCCAGCCGTCATTTTTTATTGTTCGAGGTGTAATCGCCGAGAACTCCTAAACGTTGATATTGAAACCGACCCGGCAGTTCTCGCTTCCGCTCGAACGGTAAAGGGGGTAACGGGGAGTTCTCGCTTCCGCTCGAACGGCAACACGGCTATTACTGCCCGGGTTGCGACGGCAAGTTGCCTGGCGCACTACTTAACCCCGCTAACCAGTTACCAATTTGAAACAATTTTTCCGGTACACTTACCCCAGCCATCCCTCTCTCTCCTAAAGAATTGCTGTTAGAGGGCATTCTCCCCATCGTTTGCTCCTCGCCACCAAACCAATAACGCCCTGTTTGGCTATCGCCCATAGTAACATCGATTACTCGCGAAGAGTCAATCCCTTCCTCGTTTTGTGCCTCTAGGCACTCACGGATTTTCTTTTCCGGGATTTCGCCAAGACTTTTTTGAAAGGTATCAAACCAAAAGTCGATATCTTCTTTAAGAAACTCTAGTGGTCCTCCGTCTTGAGTTAAGGCCTCATATACCTCGATGGGGCCACTGTTTTCCGCCACACTAATACTAAACGTTTCTCCCACCTTTTGCCAAAAAGCCTTTTCTCCGACATCTTTTGGACTTTCGAACTGGTTGGGATAATTTTCCATAATAAAACTGTCTAGCTGGAGACCTTTTAGCCTTTCTGCAACAAAGCTATTTTTGTCGCCCTTGGCGCTTTCGTATTCGTGAAATCGCTCGGCAATTACCTCTTGGGCAAAACTCCACTGCTCACTGGGCGATTTGCCACTTGCTAAATATTTTTGCGCCTGGCTTACAGTAAAATGACGCTCTAAGCCAACTATTCCTTGGTTGTTTATATATTTCCTTAGGTGGTCTGCAATTCCTTTATCACTCGCCCCACTGACAAGGCTATTATGCAAGCCTTCGAGGTCAACCACTGCTCCAGTGTGCACAATAGCGTGGGAGAGTTCGTGGCCAATTAAATACCCTATTCTCCCTTTTAGCTCTGCTTCATCGGTAATTTCGTTACCTTCTTCATCCTTAAAAGCGTTTTCAAAAAGGCGAAGTTTTTTTCCTTTTTCTAAGTCCCACACAAAGGCCGCAAGCATTGCCTCTTGCCCCTGGTCGTTTGGCGACATCTCTATTCGTTCGCCCACCAATTCCGCCAAGAGATCGGTGCTTAAACCAAACTTTTCCGCTACTTTTGTAAAAGTTTCTTTAACCAGCTGTTCGTGCTTACTTAATACATCCGTAGCAAACTCTACGTTTATTTCGGCACGAGGTGGTGATAACTGCTCTCCTGTTTCTTCTTGCGTTGCCTCTTCTACTGTTTGCTCCTCGGGTTTAATTACCATTTCTGCTTCTAGGGTTGTCATTGTTATTATTTTTTAGTAAATACTTTCTGGGCTTTCTAGTACCCTGGCATAATACATTTTTTCCGCCACCCGAATAGAAAGCCAGTTTTTTTCTTCTGGGGAAAAGATACGCCCACTGTTAAGAAAGCCTATAATTTCCCCGTCTCGCAACGCTTCGAGGCAAGGCAAGACCACTTCCGAGGCAATTAGCAGATCGTCGAGCCAATAGGGGATACTTTCGGGGTTGCGAACAATTCCCGGATAGTACTTGCTTAACAAAAAGTGCGCCTCGTCGAGCTCCTGGTCGCTGTACTGTACCTCATTGCGAATATCGTTAAGCACTTTTCTTACCGGCTCAATACCAGCCACTATTTCTTGCAATGGCAATTTGTAAAGGTGGTTAAAAACTAAATAAAGCGCCGTATTAAACTTATTGTTAGTTGCCGCTTGGCCACACAAAACAAAAAACTGCACTCGTGCCAGGAGGTACTCCTCGACTATTTGCTCTACTTCTTTGGTAGAATTATTATTTACTGTGTTGGCCATTTTTATTCTCCCTATTGTCTAGTAGGTGGTGGTGGTAGATTGTTCCTTGATGGCTGGACAGGAGGTGGGGTCGGTTTTCTTAGCATTGTCTCCGTTGCTTGCTGCGCTAGTCTTTGCCCTGCTAATTGACCAGCTTGCATTCCTTCTGCCGTCCTCTGAAACGCGGACGCAACTGCCTCCATCCTAGTCATTGCCTGGGTGAAATCGGCGCTATTTACGCCTCCTCCTCCTCTTGAGTCTACAGCACTTGCAAGTATTCCTTGTATTTTTTTATTTACGTCCATTTCTCTATTATTCCTTATAGCGTCCATAGCGTCCATTTGTTCCGAGGATTTTTTGTCCATGTGCGCACCAAACGCTGCCGCGGTATAAAGTACAGCCTCTTCGTTTACATCTGCGTCCTTAAACGCATCTCTAATTTCTCGCACTGTTCTGTTGCCAAGCTCCACGGCCTCTGGAGAGGCGGCGCCAGTCCTACTTAATACCTCTCCTAGTTCTTGTATTCTAATATTCGGTCCACCATAAGTACCCATAGCAGGCATCAAACCTTCCGCCGGGTTATAGCCAGCAACTGCCCGCTTTCTTTGCTGAATTTCGTAGGCGGGCTCTCCAGTAGTAAGCATTTCGCTAAACGTGGCACTCGCCCCATAAGAACGACCGGCGGATTTAAGAAAGTTAGAGGCCATATAGAGCTTAGAAAAATCATCGAGGTTTCCCTTGTAACCAATCTGTCGCGCCATTGGCCACGCCTTGCGCGGCGACTGCTCTATAAGGCGCGCTATTTGGTCGGGCGATAAGTTGCGGCTTAACCGCCTTACTTCTTGCAACAGCTCGGGGTACTGCCAGTAACGATATTTTTCCGCATATTCACCCACTACAGTGCTTCCTGCCACCTGCTCGCCTGCGAGCATTTCGAATGCTTTTGTGCCAAGAAACATTTCTCTTCTTAGTTTTTTAAGGTTTGCCTCTCTGTCTCTTGTTGCATCGAGGGCGTTTTCCCCGATGCTCATTAGATTGCCTAGGCTAAGCCACTTCATTAAGGAGTTTACCACAGCCGAGCCCTTCCCCTCCGTTTCGCCAGCGGCAATTTTTTTGGCGGCATCTCTGTAGGTTCCCTTGTCGTCTACTCCTTTTTGTGCCGCCAAAAGAGCCCCTGGTGAAGCCATTCTGCCACCTTCATCCATAAGCGATTCCCTATACATTTCAACCGCTCTGAGTTCAGCTCTCTTCCTTTCTTCTTCGTTAAGCTCACCAACTACTTTTCCTCCATCTCTTGCCACCTCTAGCTCTGCCTCTCTTTTGAAGCGGCCGATACCTGTATCTAAATCATACTTTTGGTTTATTTTTGCCACCTCTTCATTGTACCTCTTCTCTTCCTCGCTAAGAAGCCGCTCTCTATCGACAGGGCTAGTGTTGTTATCACTCTCGATTTTCCCGATTTCCTTTAAATGCCCCCGTTCTGCTTCTTCCTGTTTTCTCGTATGCTCCGTTTGTTGACCTTCTTTCAGTAAATTGGCAGCGATACGAGCCCTTGCCCTTCCCCCACCCCAGGGCGACCGTGCACCTTGTTCTATAATTCTACTTAATACTTGCTCCCTATCTTTTCCACTCTTCACCGCAGCTTGCACTTCTTGTTTCACGCCACCCCTACCGATTAACCGCCACCCCCCTTCTGCGTACCTCGAGCCCCAGGTGTCAAACCTGCCCATCACCCGGTCTTTTACCTCTTTACCCCTTTGCAGGGCGGAGCCACCGACGGCAAGACCACCAATACCTAACCCCATAAGCGCCTTGGCGCCGTCTTTTGCACCATTGGCAAGAGCAACAGCGTCTTTACCCAGCATAAAAGGAATGCGAATTGCAAACGCAAAAAGTGCTACACAAACAAAAATAGGGGCCGAGACACCGGCGATCTCCGCAACGGATTGTTTTACTGTTACACCGGGGGTAAGCCACGCAAACATCGCTTTAAGAATAGTGGCCATAATCTTGCCCACATTGGCAAGACCTATTATTACACTAGCAGCATATAGAATAAGCATTGTAAGTGGCCACATTATTATCCAGTTCACAAGGATCTGTAACCATTTATTAAACGCCTTTTGCGTTTGGGGTAGCACCGCGCACATAATCATTGCCGGAGCAAACATTGCAATTGCGCTTACAATAATTGGTTGAAAGGTTAAAATTAGACCCAATATTGTCATAACAATAAAAAGACCAAGGAAAATTACTCCTATTACAATTGCTATAAGCGGAGCAATGGGAATTAAAAGAAACAAGGGGGCAATTATTGACATAAGTGACTGGAGCAAGCCATCGATGCCACTAATAATGGCACTATACATAGAGTCAGGAATAACCTGGTTGCTCATACCATAAACCAAGCCAATAAAAAGCCAACTAGTATTGGCAGCAATAAGCGCCCCAATTAAAAGAGGAAGCATACGCTTAACGGCGTAGGTATTTAGGTTTAAACGCAGAATATTGGCAAAGGCAACAATAATAAGCACGAGCACCCCTAAAATGTTCGCCAACTGCGTTAGTCCCCGCCAGACCACATACGCCCAGCCAGACCGCCCCTTAAGGAATTGGTTGATTTCTGGATTATCACGACTTGCGACAATGTTTTTAATATCAAAGGCGTATTCCAGCATTTTCGCCAGAGCATAGCCAACTTTATCACCAATAAAACAGAAAACCCGACCAAGAAGTGAGCCTACTATCCCCGCTTCTTCCTCGAACTGCTCCCTGCATTTTTTTACAAAAGGGTCTTCGCTGGCGGCGCTAGCGGCGGGATCCGCCGAAGCGCCACTAGCTGTTGTGCCCGCGCTAGTTGCGGCAGTAGATGAACCGGCAGTAGCGGAAGAACCCGGGGAAGAACTAGTTGTGGCGGGAGAGGAGGCAGTAGGCGAAGGGGTGGCAGAGCCAGGGTCACTTGCCACACTTGCACCAGTTGCGCTAGGGATGGGCGCATCGCTTGTTGGTAGAGGGTCGGCGCCTACTGTTTTGGGAAATCCACCACCCAAAATAGCAGAAACGCTATAGGTACCACCGAACAAAACAACAACGGTAATGAGGGAGATTATTATCTTCTTTCCCCTGTTGATTGGCCTATATTTTGCCAACAGACCCTCCTTTGATAGTATATGCTACTATTATACTAAATATTATAAAAAATATCTCTAGTGTTACGGTCCATAACATATTGTAAAAGTTCATTAACATATTGGACTTTTGAGAATCTATAAATGTATTAATAATGTATCACAGTAGCGTTTTCTGCATTTACTTCGATACTGGGAAGTATCGAAGTAAATGCACCGTAATATAAAGTGGCAAGGGTTTTTATCGTTCGAGACGCGAAGCGCCGCAGTCGTCGCTCTTATCGTTCGAGGTGTAATCGCCGAGAACTCTGAACCGTCATTTTATCGTTCGAGGATTATTATCCGAGAACTATCTACCGTTGATGCTAGGACTAACGTAATAGTTCTCGCTTCCGCTCGAACGGTAAAGGGTGCCGCGTCGTTACTCTTATTGTTCGAGGTGTACCCACCGAGAACTCTGAACCATCATCTTATCGTTCGAGGCGTAATCGCCGAGAACTCCCGATTGCTAGTGCTGAAACTGACGTTGTAGCTTGCCCCGCCTTTTTAGGCGGGGTTCTCGCTTCCGCTCGAACAGTAACAGGTGTGACGGAGAGTTCTCGCTTCCGCTCGAACAGTAAAGGGGGCAACAGTCGCCATTTTTTATTGTTCGAGAGAATTGCGCGTAGCGCCATCTCGAGAACTACTAGACGCTGATACTGGAACTCGCGCAGAGTTCTCGCTTCCGCTCGAACGGTAAAGAACTCTCACTCCGTTCGAACGGTAACAAGTTTCTCGAAAATCTGCTATTTGCTGGTATTGTGCTTTGATCACAAACCGAGTAGAGTAAAAGATAATGAATAAATATTGGGCAAGCCAAATTGCCGACCAAGTTTTAATAGGTCGCCCCGGCACCATTACTCTTGCCACAGGCATCACTCCTAGTGGTCCATATCATATTGGTCATTTGCGGGAAATGATCATTACCGATGCCTTAAACGACGAACTGGCAAGCCGTGGCGTTAAAACCCGCTTTATTTATTTTATAGACGACCTCGATAACCTCAGAAAGTTATATCCCTTTTTACCCAAAAGCTTTGCGCGTTACGTTCACTACCCTATTTGCAACATTCCCTCCCCCGAAAAATCGGGCGAAACCTACACGCAATATTTTCTTAAACCCTTTGAAGAGGCGCTAAAAAAACTGGGGATAAGTGTCGAGTTTCACTATGCCCACCAGTACTACCAACAAGGAAAGATGACCAGCTCCATTACAAAAGCTCTAGAAAAAAGAGACGAAATTGCAGAGATTCTTTCTCGTATTTCTGGTCGCAAGCTTCCTGAGGATTGGCAACCCTTTGAGCCCCTCGATAAAACAACGGGCAAAATTCGTGGAGCACGCATATTAGATGTAGATACAAAAAACACTCGCGTCCGCTATTTAAGCGAGAACGGCAAAAAATACTGGGCTGATTATTCCAGGGGAGAAGGGAAACTACCATGGCGCATCGATTGGCCAGCACGTTGGGCGTTGCTCGATGTCGCCTTTGAGCCTTTTGGCAAAGAACATGCAGCCGCCGGTGGTAGCTACGACGTCGGCGCGGAAATAGCGCAAAAAATCTATGGCAAAACTGCCCCGGAGTACGTTGTCTATGAGCATGTCTATCTTAAAGGTGAGCAGAAAAAAATGAGTGCCTCTCTTGGTAACTTAATTTCGCTAGACGAGTTTTTAAACATAGTACCGCCCGCCGTTGCCCGCTATTTTGTTTTACGCTCGCGCAACGAGCGCCACATTGTTTTTGATCCTGGTGAGGGCTTAATGCAATTAACCGACGAATTTGCGCGCTTGGAACAAAAAGTAACGGAGGGGCAAGCAAGTACTGCCGAACAAAGCGTGTACCGCCTGTCGCAGGTTACCGACGAAAAAGTTTCTATCGAGGTTCCCTTTAGCCACCTGGTCAACGTGGTACAGGCCGCGCAAGGCAATATCGACGAAATTCAACGCCTCCTTAAACGTACAGGTCATGTTGCATCCTTAAAAAGCGATGCCGAACTTAAAGAGCAAGTAAAAAGAGTAAAGTTGTGGCTTAAAAAATATGCCCCCGAAAATATTAAATTCAAAATTCTTAGCAACCCCCCTTCGCTTACCCTCGAAAACAAAGAGGAAAAAATGTTGCAAGCCGTAGCGCATACAGTAGAGCATGGCCTTGTCGGCATTGATTTACACAATGCTATTTACGAGGCGGGACGCGCAGAGGGCCTTAAGCCAAGAGAGACATTTGCTTTGATTTACAAAATATTTCTTGGAAAAGATTCAGGACCAAAAGCAGGCTTCTTTTTAAGTATGCTCGAAAAAGACTTTGTCTTGCAACGGCTAAGGCATTATACAAAATAAATTGTTTATTAGCCTTTGCTCCGTTATTGTATTTGGCTACTATTCGAGCGGAAGCGAGAACTTTTTTACTGTTCGAGCGGAAGCGAGAACTATCACGTTAGTCCTGATATCAGCGTCTGATAGTTCTCGGTGAGTACACCTCGAACAATAAAAAATAACGACCGTTGCCCCCCCTTTACTGTTCGAGCGGAAGCGAGAACTTTTTACTGTTCGAAGAGTATCCGCCATAGGCGGAACGATGAGAACTATTTACGTGGGATTTGATACTAGCGGTCGATAGTTCTCGTCGCTTTGCTCCTCGAACGATAAAATGACGGTTCAGAGTTCTCGGGTAGTAACCCTCGAACAGTAAAAACCTACGGTCAGGAGCTTGCCCCGCCCCACCGGGCGGGGTTCTCGGATAGTAATCCTCGAACAATAAAAAATGATGACCGTCGCCCCCTTTACTGTTCGAGCGGAAGCGAGAACTAATGCGACAGTTCCAGTACTAGTGATCGGGAGTTCTCGGTGGGTACACCTCGAACAATAAAAAATGATGACCGTCGCCCCCTTTACCGTTCGAGCGGGAGCGAGAACTGCCTCGTCATTTTCAGTATCAACGCTAGTAGTTCTCGAGATGGCACTTCGTGCGTTCTCTCGAACGATAAGGGTAACGACCGCGGCACCTGTTACTGTTCGAGCGAAGTGAGAACTTCGCTTAAAAAGGCGGGTTTCTTGGTACTTGTGCAGCATTAATTATTTTTTGTTATAATAATGGCAATGAGTACACGTGCCTGGGTAATATGGGTTGTGGTAATAGTCGCTATTATCGGTGGTGGCTTTTTTGCCTATTGGTATTTTGCGGTACGCGGTGCCGTAAGCGCCGATGTATCCACAGATACCACAAACCTCGCCACTACCGCCACCCCCGCCAACACTACAATTACAATAAAAGAAGGCTGGAACTTCGTTTCTTTCCCCTATAACTCGGTAACCTCGGTACAAGCACTGCAAACAAAACTCGCCACCAGAACAGAACTAAAAGGTATGTACCGCTGGTCTGGCTCGACGTGGTCTGATGTCATTGCAGAAAATGTCTTAAAGCCTGGCACCGGTTATCTTGCCTATTTTAGCAAAGCGGCAACGGTAGATCTCGGCACCACCAAAGAAACAGCCTACAAAAAAGCCGAAGTGCCTCTCGCCAAAGGTTGGCAACTAGTGGGTAAGCCAATCGACAGTACCGTAACTTTTAAGGCAACGGGAAGCACTTCGAGTAGTTTCTTACCCCATAGCGATTTTTCAATAAAACTCACCGATGGCACTACTGGCTCTATGCTAGAGGCAATCAGCAAAGGCTATATTAGCGCCCCCCTCTTTATGCAAAATAATCAATCAAGCTACTCGTATCTTAAACTTTATGACTTATCGGGCAACAGTGTTCCCGATTTCAGCGCCTTTTGGGTTATGCCAAAGTCAAACAATGTAGAAAGTATAATTTTCTCCACGGGCGGAAGCGCCACTGGGACCACCGTAAGTCGTTCTAGCCTAGAAACAGGTGATGCACGCTAAATACAAAGGAGCCGTTACTATTGACAAACCTGTGCAGTTATGATACACTACCTATAAGCTTTTCAGTTCTATTTTCGCTTGCGTTGATAACACTTGGTGTAGCGCTACTTTTGTGAAAATGCCTTCCGTCTCGTCTTAACCATAATTAATAAGTTGAACTTAGAAGCAAAGTGACAAAAGAACAAAAATTAAAATCAATTGCCGATACTCTGGCAAAGGATATGAGCCTGCCCCTAAAAGAGGGAGCGACAAACGATGTTCCAGGCACAGGCAGTGCTAACGCCGATGTAGTTTTTATTGGCGAAGCCCCTGGCAAGCACGAAGATGAAAAGGGCGTCCCCTTTTGTGGCGCGGCAGGCAAATTCTTAGACGAATTGCTTGCAAGTATAGATCTTACAAGAGAGGATGTTTTTATTACCAACATTGTAAAACATCGCCCTCCGGAAAATCGCGATCCTAAACCAGAAGAGGTGCAAGCATATTGGCCATATTTAGAACAGCAACTAGCGGTTATTGAGCCAAAAGTAATTGTAGTGCTAGGCAGACATTCGTTAGCACGG
The DNA here is from genome assembly GCA_002305395.1 of Candidatus Berkelbacteria bacterium UBA1384. Lineage (GTDB taxonomy): Bacteria > Patescibacteriota > UBA1384 > UBA1384 > UBA1384 > UBA1384. Next base: position 42,468 of record DBQW01000039.1, read on the forward strand.
CTTATGCCCGGCTTAGGTACTATTTCTATGCTCCACGGACGGGCGTTCAAAAAGCAAAATAGAACCTATATGGCACTTTACCACCCCGCAGTCGCTTTATATAACGGCGGTATGCGTAAAGTACTGCTAGAAGATTTTCAAAAGCTCGGCATTTTACTAAAAAAATTAAACATTAAGAAATAATCATTTATTGGGCATAAAATCTCTTTTTATGCTTGGTATAAAATAAAAGGAAACAAGAAAGAGCTATGGATAACAACCAACCAGGAAAGCCACGCATTACAAGCTGGCACTCCGAAATGACATTTCGTCCCCGTACTACGCAACCAAACGAAAAGCGTGATTTTTCGACGCGCGACGATGTCCTACAGGGTCGCAATCGCGCTTCCAACACCTATAAAACCGAGCATTATACCCATAGCAACCACAAAAACGGTGGCAATGGTACCTCCCATAGTGCAAAACCCGCCCCCACCACCCTTAACATCCCTCCGGTGCGGGGCAAGTTAAGAATTATACCCCTGGGCGGTCTTGGGGAAATAGGGAAAAATATGACAGCGTTGGAGTTTAACGACACTATTGTTATTATCGATGCTGGCACCATGTTTCCCGACTCCTATATGTTTGGTATCGACCACTTGATACCCAATACTTTGTACGTAGAAGACAGAAAAGAAAAAGTAAAAGCAATAATCTGTACGCACGGTCACGAAGATCACATCGGTGCCTTGCCCTACATTGCCAAAAAAATACCAGCACCCATTTATGCTGCCCCTTTTACTAAGGGCTTAATTAGCCTTAAATTAGAGGAGCACGGTATTAGAAATATTCCCCTAAATTCTATAAAAGATGGTGATGTTTTGAAGTTTGGCGATATAAGAATTGAGCCTTTTGCTGTAACACACTCTATCCCCGATGCGCTTGGTTTTTCTATTCGCACCCCAAGTCAAACCCCCGGGGGGAAAAGCACCCACATTGTGTGGACGGGGGACTGGAAATGGGACCCCACCCCTGTTGCGGGTAAAGCGATCGACGAAGAAAGGCTGACCCGCTGGGGGAAAGAAGGAGTTGATATTCTTTTTGCCGACTCTACCAACGCAGAAAGGGCAGGAAGCACCATTTCCGAAAAAGAAATTGGCAAGAGTTTTAAGGAGATTTTCTCCAAGGCACGCGGGCGAGTAATTTTAGCAACCTTTGCTAGCCAAATACATCGCGTTCACCAGGTCATTCGCTCTGCCGTGGAGACCAACCGCAAAATCGCTTTCTCTGGCCGCTCTATGGTGCGTAACGCCGAATTAGCAATTGAAATGGGCTACATCGATGCCCCCAAAGAAAGCATTATCCCTTTAGAAAAAGCAAAAAGTATTCCTCCCGATAAACTCCTAATCGTCTCTACCGGTAGCCAGGGCGAGGAAATGTCTTCTTTGTTTCGTATGGCGCAAGGTTCACATCGCCAGTTCAAGATTAAAGCTGGTGATACCGTAGTCCTTTCCGCCTCTCCCATCCCCGGCAACGAAGCAGCTGTTGGCGATATTATCAACAACTTGTTCCGTCTGGGGGCAAACGTTGTCTATGGTAAAGAAATTGACGTTCATGTTTCTGGCCATGCTTACCGCGACGAAATGGCGAAGCTGATAAACATCCTCAAGCCCAAGCATTTTGTCCCTATCCATGGCGAATACCGCCACCTTTCACTACATAGTGCGTTGGCAAAACAAAACGGGGTAGAAAACACCATCATATTAGAAAATGGCAATATTTTAGAAGTTGCCGAAGGAAAAGTGGAAAAATCGCAGTGGCATATACCCGCCGAGAGTGTATTGGTAGATGGGCTCGGTATTGGTGATGTTGGTAATATTGTATTGCGCGATCGCCAAGCGATGGCATCGGATGGTATTTTTGTGTGCATTGTAACAGTTGATCGACGTACACACGAAATTATCACCAGTCCCGACATTATCTCTCGCGGTTTTGTTTATATGCGTGCCGCAGAAGAGTTAATCCGCGAAGCGCGCTCTGAGGTGCGCCGCATCTTTTTGGCAGAGGCCGAACGCACAGGGAATGACTGGGCACAGGTAAAAAATGCGCTTCGCGAAAAAATGAATAAGTTTCTCGAAAAAAGGACTAAACGCCGACCGATTGTTATACCGGTTATTATCGAAGTGTAAAACAGACCTTCATTTTATGTTTACACCTTAGCTTTTTTTAGCTATAATTTTGCAATGGTGCGCCGCGTTCGTCTAGTGGCCCAGGACACCGCCCTCTCACGGCGGAAACACGGGTTCAATTCCCGTACGCGGTACCAGATTAATTCCCCTGCGCTTATGGGGATTTTTTATTATTATTCGAATGGAGTGAGAGTTTTTTACCGTTCGAACGAAGTGAGAACTATCGGGTAAGGATTAGCACCAACGGTAGATAGTTCTCGGTGGGTACACCTCGAACAATAAAAAGTGGCGGCTGAGAGCTTGCCCCGTCCGAATCTCCGGCGAGGCTTGCCCCGCCTTTTTAGGCGGGGTTCTCTGGTAGTAACCCTCGAACAATAAAAATAGTAACTAGGTGTTATTGCTATACTTACCCCGTCTTAGGTTTCTTTTTATTGTAAAAAGTTCAAAAAAAGTTTGCCTTATTCCACGCGAGGCTCTAAACTTGCTACCCTCTATGTGCGCCCAACTCACAGGTACTTCGACAACAGACAAATTGTTCGCCTGAGCAATAGCAAGTACTTCAAGGTCCCACCCCCACCTTTCTATTTCCGATTTAGGAAAAATTATTCTGGCGGCGCGGCGCGAAAAAAGCTTAAAGCCACACTGAGTATCACAAAGATTAATTTTTAGCACGATTCTTGCAAGTAAGTTACCAGCCCTCCCTATAATTCTTCTCACCAAGGGCTGGCGCACTTTAAGCAACGTCCTATCTAAATAACGAGAACCATACACAATCTCTTTACCTCTTCTTCCGTCGATAAGTCTTTGAACATCCTCTATTGGCGTTGCAGAATCTGCATCCATCATCAATATCCAGTCTTTTTTTGCTTTAAGTGAGGCAATTTTAATAGTCTTTCCCTTGCCAACATTTTTGCGAAACGTAACAATTTTAAAATTCTTCAGCCTGTGTTTTTTGATAAACTCCTTAACAACTCTTTCTGTTTTGTCCTGTGAACCATCGTTATAAACCATAACTTCAAAATTCGAAAAATTTTTTCTTAAAAACTTTTCTATATCTTTTAACGTCGCAGTGATTCTCTTTTCTTCGTTGTAGGCAGGAATAATAACAGACAGACTGAGTGAATAACTCTTCCCCTTGTCGCTCCCAACGTTCTTTTTACGGTTCATACACTGTTATTAGCCTTAAAATCTTGTGGATAAAAGAGCAAGAAAGTGTGCCCTAAGCGCTCCGCGATATGAGTATTGTGAGAAATACATGGATAACGACCGAAATGACTATTTGCAATATTAACCGAAACAATAAGAACATCACCGTCTTCTAGTTTACTACAAACATCATCGCCCGCCATTTCTGATAGCTTGACGTGCGCCACACTCCTGTAAAGAGAGTCCGCCCCTACAATATAGCCTATAATCAGCCTGCTGTCTGGATGTTCTTTTGCATATTCTGCCAATAAATATGCTTCCTGCCCCCAGTCAGTGTTAGAGTCACTCAGGTACTTATAACCGTTTTTCCAACCACCAGAAAGTTGAGAAAAATAACTTATTCTATTGGGACTATTGCAGGCAAGATCAACAATAAGCCAAATAGAAAAAAGCGCCAATAAACTATATACCATTATCTTACGCGTTGCTATCATCTTCCAGGCTAAATATCCTATCGCTGGGGCCGTAAGTAGGTAAAATGGTAATATATGGCGTATGCCAATATGGATACGACCCAGGGAGGCACAAAATACATAAAGTACAGCAAAAAAGGACATTAATAAAATCACGCCTTGTTTTTTTCTTATTGCAAGGAATAGCCCGCCTGCTAGTAGGACCAATAATGCAGTGGGTGTTTTGTAGTAAATTGCATAAACAAAAAATTGACGAAAGCCGAAATCGCTAAATTCCCCATTAAGATATGACCTATGCCCACCTATATTATGGTGGTAAACAACATTATAACCCTCTGCGTAACGCAAAAAGGGAACTACTAATGTCTTAATAACCGGATTGCTAATCTGTACCATCCTGACTTGAAAGAGGCTTGCATCGACTGTCCTTTTTCCCAATAAAGCACGATGCTCAATTAAAACGTAAGACGACCAAACAAGAAATAAACAAACAAACAGAGAAAGAAAAAATCTCAAAACAAAAGGTAATATTTTCTCTTTTTTTACAACAAAAAAAACAAACAATGAAACCATCGAGAGTGCAACAAAGAAAAAGCCACTAAATTTCGCCAAAAGTACTAGACCACAAGCCGATCCCCACCAAACATATCTTGTCAATTTCTGCGGTTCCTGTGCTAGATTATATGTCGCTATAAACAAAAACCAAACCGCAACCACAAGATGTATATCGTTGGTTGTCAATGCACCATGGGCAATAATATTAGGATTAAGAGCAAGCGCGGCTAAACTACCCACCCCCGCCCATATATGCCACCTGCAAGTCATCCACCTAAAAACAGAATACAACATAGTCAGAGTCAAAATTACTGTAGGAAGGCGACCTAGAAAAACTATTAACTTAGTCGGGCTTCCGCTTTCGTGAAAAAAAATCGTCCCCATTTTCCACTGATTGTTGTCGGGAGCCTCGTTGATGGCCGTGTCGATATTTGGCTTTAAGGGCAAAACAAAAACACCAGAGAGGATTTTGTTTAACGGTGGATGTTCATTGTTAATCACCATATCCCCTCGCAACAACATTCTTACCCCAGCGGGAATATAGACTGTTTCATCACTGACAATAGAAAAGGTTAGCGCATTCCATAAAAGCCAATAAGCACTCCAGGCAAAAATTATTATTGCTAGCAGCCTTGGCAGAAAATGCTTACCCTTATTGCTTGCCTTGAGCGTAGCAAGCGATTTCTCCACACTTTTGTCCATAAATACTTTGAGTATATAAAAGTTTTTGAACATTTAACTTTGCGTCGACCACTACACACCAAAGCCATCTCGATTATTTTTAGTATATGCAACTATAAATACCTAGTCAAAACGCAATAATACTTATTCTGTCGCTTAAAAAGGAAAGGCCTTGCAGAAAAGTGAATTCTGCAAGGCCTGTGTGTAAGCCGTCCCCCCTGACGGCTCTATCTTCCAGCCACCTGGCCGGTCCTACTCTGGCGCGTACTCGGGCCAACCACCGTTGGCCTCAAAAATCGTGACCTTAGGCGGGAGAAGACTGAGGCTAAAAACGGCTTCGGGCCGTCTCCCTCGCGCTGGCCGCACAACGTAAAGTCTGTCGCCCAGACCGCGGGCGATCTCCAGCCCTGCCTGCTTCAGGGCATAGAGTGCCGTGGGGCTCGCCCTCTCCAGCCTGCGGTCACTAATGATGCCCCCGAAGAGGGTAAGAAGGGCTCCATTGACCGGTTCGCTCGGCATGGTCAAACAGAGCCCGGGGTAAACCTCTGATCCAGAGACCATCAGTCTTCCCCCCTCGCGGGAGACATCTACCCCAGGTATTCCAGCAAGTCTTTTTTCGATCCCTTGCAACATCTTGTTGCTGCACCTCCGCTTTCAAATCCGCCCTGACCTAAGCGAGACCTCCTCTCTGCTTTGTGTCAATGCACCGGGCGGATAGCGCTCCACACGCAAGCGTTGAGCACTATGGAGAAATGGTACTACTATCATTACCTACTGTCAAGAACGTGTTACGGTCCATACAAAAGAAGAGCAAACTCCTCGTTACATTCTTTACCGTTCGAGCGGGAGCGAGAACTCCCCGTTACCCCCTTTACCGTTCGAGCGGGAGCGAGAACTACCTCGTGAGGTTTGATGCTAACGTTTAATAGTTCTCGAGATGGCGCTACGCGCAATTCTCTCGAACGATAATCCTGTTACTGTTCGAGCGGGAGCGAGAACTATAGCGCGAGGTGTAGTGCTGGCGGTTGGGAGTTCTCGAGATGGCACTACGTGCGGTCTCTCGAACGATAAAAGGACAGCTGGGTCTCGGGCAGTAGCCCTCGAACAGTAAGAATAAAAGGCACGGGACGGCAAAAGGCATACATCGGAATTAAATTAACATCTGCAGTTTTATAAAAAAAATTCCCGCTGGTCCGGTGCATCGGACCAGCGGGGTCGCGGAGGAGGCCTGCAAGTCTCATCAGGCAGGCAGATTATATAACAAGACCACTTAAATGTCAAATGCATGTTACGGTCCATAACATATT
>DBQW01000006.1 GCA_002305395.1 Candidatus Berkelbacteria bacterium UBA1384
AGCACCCGTTTTTGCAATTACACCTACAAAGCCAATAACCGGTTCATCACTCTTTTCGTGTTTAAGGTACAGAATAACAAGTAGACCTTCTTTTGCGCGACCAATAATACGCACCTTGTGGCAAGCATCGATAGATGCACCATAGATTTCTGCATTTTCGCAGGTAATAAGCTTGAGGTTAGTAAGATCAGATGTTTCAGAGACAACCTGTGCTGTAGTATTAGCAGTGTCGCTTGTCGCCTCTTGTGTTTGTGTTTGCGCACTTGCCTTGCTACCAATATAGCGGTAGATAAAATTGCTCGTGGTTATGCCGTCGCGACCGTCTTGACCATCGCGACCGTCTTGACCATCGCGCCCATCGCGCCCGCTAAGACCATCCTGGCCATCTTTACCATCGCGACCGTCTTGACCATCACGACCATCCTGGCCATCTTTACCATCTTTACCATCTTTACCATTCTCAGGATAATCGATGTTAAACGACAAATTCTTAATAGTCACATTGCCAGCCATATCACGAGCAGTAACAGTTACAATATGAAGACCCTCACCAGACACGGTTGTACCACTATTAAAGGCATAGCCATTCAAGGTGGCAGTAACACTACGTAACTTGATATTGTCTGTTGCGGAAAAAGTAGGAGCAACATTGGCCGTGTAAGTTGCGCCTTGGGAAACACCACCAATGGTTACCTGAGGTGCTGTTTTGTCGATCGTAAAGTTGCGATTGACAATTTTAGTTCCTTGACCCGCCTTGTAACCTGTAACAGTAAGGACATAAAGACCTTCTGCCCCTATCCAGCTACCACTGGAAAAGCTACTGCCGTTTAAGGTGCTAGCAACAATACTCGCCCCATCTGTTGCATAAAAAGTTGGTCTTACGTTGTCTTTATAGTAGGTATTATTAGCAATACCGCCAATACTGACATCGTAAGCAAACGCGACGTTACAAAATGGCAATACCGCCAAAATGCCCAGCATAATGCTGGCAATATAATTTCTAATTTTCTTCATACTGCTCCTACTTTTATTATTTTCTACGTTGTGGTAGCCCCTCCTCCGCTTGTTTATTAAGGGTTTTATACTACAACAGGATTTCGAATGTGTCAATACTTTTTATGGCAAAAAAAATGCGCTCCGCACAGAACAATACAGCTTGCCCCGCCTCTTTAGGCGGGGCTTGCCCCGCCCGATTCTTCGGCGGGCTTGTCCCGTCCGTCCACGCGGCGAGGCTTGCCCCAGCCGTCACTTTTTATCGTTCGAGGTGTACCCACCGAGAACTACCTGTCGTTGATGCTGAAACTGACGTTGTAGCTTGCCCCGTCTCTTTAGGTGGGGTTCTCACTGCGTTCGAACAGTAAGGAGTATGACGGAAAGTTCTCGCTTCCGCTCGAACAGTAAAGGGTGCCACGTGAGACAAGTCAATCTCAGGTTGTGATTGCGGGTTATTTTCGCATCAATTGCCCACGGTGTAATTTACGATAATAACCAATCGCAAAGCGGTGCGCCTCGTCTCTTACTTGCTTAAAAAGCGTTAAATTGCGCTCTACCACTCTACCATAAAAACGAAAATCGTTGTTTTTTCTTTTTGCCCCTTTGGCAATCGCTACCAATGGGATATGCCAGCCAGCCTTCCCAAGAACAAGCGATACCGCCCGCAATTGCCCCGCTCCTCCATCGATAACAATTAAGTCCGGTACCCCCCACTCCTTACGACGTAGGCGTCGCGCTAGAACCTGTGCTAGCATCGCAGTATCATCGGCGCCGGCAAAATTCTTAATTTTAAATTTCCTATATTCGCTTTTTTCACTTTCGCCGTTTATAAAAACAACCATACTACCCGTAGCATTGGCGCCGGCAATATTGGAAATATCATAGCCCTCAACTCGTGTGTAAATTGTTTCAATATCATTCTTTTTTAGAATTGCTACATCATTAATGTGCGTCAAGGCTTTTATACGATCGCGTAATATAGTCGCTCGTTCGTAGTTTTGCCGAGCCGCCATCTCGGCCATTTGTTTTTTCATTTTGCGAATAATGCTTTTTCTTTTTCCTTGCAAAAAAGCAATCAGCTCACCCACCTGTTCCCTATACCGCGCTACACTTATTCGCTCTTCGCAAGGAGCATCGCATAGTTTTAAATACCCATAAAGACAGGCTTTTTTCGGCATCTGCCTACAGGATCGATAGGGAAGAGCGGGGCGTAATATTTCCAGTGCCGTTTTTATTGAACCAGAGGAGGTATAGGGGCCAAACAAACGAGGTCTTGCTTCACTAATTTTATGAAGGTCGGTTGCTCTTACCAAAGAGACGCGGGGAAATTTTTCTCGCGAAATCCAAACATAGAGGTAGCTTTTATCATCTTTTTCACGAATATTATAAACGGGTTGATGTTTTTTGATTAAATTCGCCTCCAGTATCAACGCCTCTACCGCCGACTCTGTTTGTTTTACGGAAAGCGAGGTTGCCTCCTTTACTAACTGTTTTGTTTTAAGATGCTGTACGCCCGTGAAGTAACTACTTACGCGATTACGCAAATTAATTGCCTTGCCCACATAAACAACCACTCCCGCCTTGTTGCGAAAAATATACACTCCAGGCAAAGTAGGTAAGTCTTTTATTTTTTCTTTACTTATCATTGAGCGGTGTATTATTTGCAAGATACCTTCGTAGGTACTGCCCTGTATAACTTTTTTTTATGCCCGCAATCATTTCGGGAGTACCGGCGGCAACAACCTTTCCTCCTCTTTCCCCTCCCTCTGGCCCAAGATCAATAATATAGTCAGCTGTTTTAATAACGTCGAGATTATGCTCGATAACAAGCACGGTATTTCCCTCATCTACCAAACGATGCAAGACTTCTAAAAGCTTGCGCACATCTTCGAAATGAAGGCCTGTTGTCGGCTCATCTAATATATAGATCGTCTTGCCAGTAGCGCGCCGCGACAATTCGGTCGAGAGCTTGACTCTTTGTGCCTCCCCTCCGGAGAGTGTTGTAGCACTTTGCCCCAAATGGATATAACCCAACCCCACATCGGAAAGTGTCTGCAGTTTATTTTTAATTAAAGGAATAGGAGCAAAAAATTCCAGCGCTTCATCGACGGTCATATTAAGAACATCGGCAATATTTTTGTTTTTGTAACGGACTTTTAATGTTTCTTGGTTATAACGCCGTCCACCACACACATCACAAGCTAAAAAGACATCGGGCAAAAAATGCATTTCTACCTTTAAGGCACCGTCGCCACGACATTTTTCACAACGCCCGCCATCATGCTTAGCCGAGACATTAAAGGAAAAGCGACTCGCACTATAACCACGTAACTTTGCCTCCGTAGTAGAGGCAAAAAGTGTCCGGATAAAATCGAAGGTTTTGGTGTAGGTTACCGGATTAGAACGTGGTGTTCTTCCAATAGAAGTTTGGTCTATTACTACCACTTTGTCTAAAGTATCATAGCCCTCAAGAGAATCGTGCTTGCCTGGTTTAAGCCACGCCCTATTGAGTTTATTAGCTAATGACTTATAAATAATTTCGTTCACGAGCGTGGACTTACCACTCCCAGAAACACCGGTAACACAAATCAACTGGCTATGCAGGGGAAGACGAACATTAATGTTTTTGAGATTATTTTCCTTTGCACCTTTTACAGTGAGGTATTTACCACTCATTGGACGCCGTTTCTTATTGTAAGAAATTTCTTTTTTGCCCGATAAATACTGGCCCGTTAAAGACCGCTCTGTGTTTTTAACCTCTTCAAGACTACCCCCTACTACCAGTTCTCCCCCCAACCTTCCCGCTCCTGGTCCAAGGTCAATAATATGATCAGCAACCCTCATAGTTTCTTCGTCGTGTTCAATAACAAGCACAGTATTACCTAGATCTCTTAATTTAGTAAGGCTTTCTAATAGTTTTGCGTTATCACGCTGGTGCAAACCAATTGATGGCTCATCGAGAACATATAACACCCCTACAAGACCCGAACCAATTTGGCTTGCTAGACGTATACGTTGCGTCTCTCCTCCCGACAGTGTTGCCGATGCCCGCTCCAAAGAGAGATAATCGAGACCAACGTTGATAAGAAACTCCAAGCGTGCCTTGATTTCTACCACAACTTGTTGGACAATTTTTTCCTCTGCCGCCGTTAAGGAAAGAGTGTTAAACCATTCTAGCAAATCAACAATACTTAATTTAGTAAGATCATAGATGTTTTTATTCTTTACCTTAACGCTCAAAGCTTCTTTTTTAAGCCTTTTCCCCATACACAAAGGACAGGGTTGTTTTGTCATATACTTTACAAGATCGTCCCTTATGTAATCGGAGCTAGTTGTACTGTATCTTTTTTGCAACAGGTTCATAAGCCCCTCGAAACGAAGGTGCCACTCAAAGCGCGAACCGGTTTTGGTAGCGTGCTTGACTGGTATTTTGTCAACGCCACCCTTGCCCCATAGCAAAGTAGTAACTTTTTCTTCGCTCATATTTTTAAGGGGGATAAACTGGTTGATATTGTAGTAGTTGCAGACATGACGCAATAGAACACCCCACCAGTTATGTTGATTGTAGCTCCAGGGCAGAACTGCACCACCAGCAATAGTTTTTGTTTTATCGGGTATTACGAGGTCCGCGTCAAACTCTTGGAAAAAGCCTAGTCCATCGCATTTTTCACAAGCGCCAAAGGGACTATTAAAGGAAAAAAGACGCGGTTCGAGCTCGGGAAAAGCACCAAAATTACAGTTGGAGCATGCCAGGGAAGTTGAAAGCGCTATCTCGTCTTGGTCGGCTTGCATAATAATAGTACCGTGGCTTAACTGTGTCGCCGTCTCGATTGCCTCCGATAAACGCATTCTCTTGTCCTCGCTTAGACCTGTAGGCGCTAAATCAATACTGTCGACAATTATTTCGATATCGTGTTTTTTATAGCGACCAAGCTTTGGCGGAGCATCGGTGCTGACTATCTCGCCATCGATTCTTGCCTTTAAGTAACCTTTAGTGGCATAGCCCTTAATAAGTTCGAGATATTTCCCCTTACGCCCCCTCACTACTGGGGCTAAAATAGTTACTGTACGACCGTTAAACAAGCTAGTCGATACCTCGATCATTTGGTCGATAGTTTGGGCTTCTATTTTTGCCCCACAATGAGGGCAATATGGTTTACCGATACGAGCATAAAACACTCTTAAGTAGTCATAAATCTCTGTTACTGTACCCACAGTAGAGCGAGGGTTTTTAGAAACGGTCTTTTGATCAATGGAAATCGCCGGGCTTAACCCCTCGATATAATCGACATCGGGCTTATTCATTTGCCCTAAAAACTGACGGGCGTAACTCGAAAGAGACTCTACGTAACGACGCTGCCCTTCTGCGTAAATAGTATCAAATGCAAGACTTGACTTGCCACTGCCGGAAAGACCAGTAATTACCACCAATTTATTACGAGGAATAACTGCATCAATGTTTTTGAGGTTATGCTCCCGCGCCCCTTTTACAATAATATTATTATGTTCCGCCATAACAGAGTAATTGTAGCGTTATGTAGCGTAAAAATCAATCGCCTGAAAACGCATCTTGGCATAAATTAGTGCAATATTTTAAGCATATTAGTATCGTTTTTAACACGCAAGCGAGGGAGCCATAAGAGATAGTGCCCATTTTTTACAAAATCTATTTGCGTAGAAACTGCCGTTTTATAACCCGCTCGATAAACCGCCGCCACTGTTTTCGTGTTTGCTTGCCCACTTGGATAGCAAAAATCATTTATCTCTTTACCTAGTTGTGCACTAAGCACCTCTTTACTTGCTCTTAGCTCATAGTCAATTTTTTCGCTTGCGCCATCCTCTTTCCCCATATTGGGGTGGCTAACACTGTGACTACCAAAAACCATTCCTGCACGGCTCATTTCTTTTATCATTGACCAAGTCAGATAACGCTCTTGCCCGACATAGCTAGTAATAACATAAAATACACCCTTAAAATTATATTTTTTTAATACGGGAAAAGCGTCGGTGTAGGCATCTTTATAACCATCGTCGAAAGTTAAAATAATTGGTTTGCGAGGAATCTTATTTGCCCTTAAATCGTCGAACGTAATTGCCTTATAGCCATTTTCTGCAAGAAATTTCATTTGTTTTTCGAATTGTTCCGGCGAAACCGATAAGTTTTGCCCAAGACGATCTTCATCACCAGGTAAGGGGCGGATGTAGTGATAAGTAAGAATTGGAACGTTTATTTCCCCTTGGTACTGCCCATTGGGCAAAACAGCCTCGTTAATAGGAATAAGCCTCCCTTCATCATCGGTCGTCACGCCACTTTCTGGTGGAATAATGACTGCTTCTTGGCTTAGCTTCGAAGTTGCTCCACTTCCGGTTAAAAACTTAAAGGCAAAAAAGCAGGCAAGAAAAAAAACTGCGGCAAACAGAACGAGTACAAGCACGTCTTTAATTGTAGCTTTCCCCTCCATATTTTAATTATACCCTTTTACGGCTACTTTGCAGTTTTTTAAGTTCTGCAAGTTCGTTTCTTAAGATTGTAGCTTCTTCAAAGCGCAAGGCGTCGGCCGCTTGCTTCATTAGCATTTCCTTTGTTGTAATAAGCGCCGGTAGGTCTTTGATACGCATTACTTTTTCCACTGCGTCAAGGCGGGCGCCCTCCACGTTATCGAGGATAGAGACAATATTCTTTTTTATGGTTTGGGGCGTAATATTATGCTTTTCGTTAAAGGCAATTTGGAGTTTGCGACGCCGTTTTGTTTCTGCAATAGCTCTCTTCATAGAACCAGTAATACTGTCGGCATACAAAATTACTTTGCCGTGTTTATTACGTGCCGCACGCCCGATTGTTTGAATTAAAGATGTTTCCGAGCGTAAAAAGCCTTCTTTGTCTGCATCTAAAATAACTACCAGTGATACTTCGGGCAAATCTAACCCTTCACGCAGGAGGTTAACCCCCACCACAACATCAATCTTTCCCCGCCTTAAATCTCTTAGTACAGATAGACGCTCTAGGGTATCGACATCGCTGTGAAGATATTTTACCTTTATCCCTTTATCTAAAAGAAACTGCGAAAGGTCTTCTGCCATTTTTTTCGTTAAAGTCGTAACAAGCGCTCGCTCTTTACTTTTTACTATTAAAAGTATTTCTTTTACCAGATTATCTATTTGGTTGGCAGTGGGCCTTACCTCTACCTCCGGGTCAATAAGCCCCGTGGGACGGATAATTTGCTCCACCACTTGATCTGATTTTTCTATTTCATAAGACGCGGGGGTGGCAGAAGCGTAAAGAACTTTATTTATTCTTTTTTCGAATTCATAAAAACGCAACGGTCGGTTGTCGATAGCACTTGGCAAGCGAAAACCATGCTCGATAAGCATATTCTTACGCGAACGGTCGCCCTCGTACATTCCCCCTACCTGGGGCACAGTAACGTGACTTTCGTCGATAATTAACAGGTGATCTTTTGGGAAATAATCCAACAAAGTAAAAGGTGGCTCCCCCTCTTTGCGACCATCAAAATGGCGTGAATAATTTTCCACACCATTGCAATAACCAATTTCTCGTATCATTTCTAGGTCGTAACGTGTCCGTCGCTCAATACGATCAGCCTCCAGCAACTTTCCCTGTTTGCGAAAATACAAAATGCGTTTTTCTAACTCATTCTCGATGTTTTTTAGCGCCTGGAGTTGGCTGTTGCTTGCAGTGATATAATGTTTGGCGGGAAAAATCCAAGCATCTTTGCTTTCGCCTATTTTTTGTCTACTCACGGCATGAACAAGCTCGATGTGCGCCACTTTTTCCTGCGCGATAACAATGCGGTAGATGTCTGATTTTTGCGATACGGGCAACACCTCGATAGTATCGCCACGAACACGGAATTTTCCACGTTCTAAATCGGCATTGGTTCTTGCATACTGCAAACGTACTAGCTCTCTCATAACCTCTTCTCTTGTAATTTCTTCGCCAACCACAAGATGCAACAGCGATGCTTCGTACTCTTTCGGTGAACCAAGTGAATATATTGCACTGACCGATGCCACTACCACCACGTCCTTACGTGTTAAAATTGCCTGCGTTGCAGCGTGGCGCAAACGGTCGATTTCGTCGTTAATAGTAGCTTCTTTTTCGATATAAGTATCGGAATTAGGCAGATACGCTTCTGGCTGGTAGTAATCGTAATAACTTACAAAGTACTCCACTGCGTTTTTAGGAAAATACTCCTTAAACTCAGAAGTAAGTTGCGCGGCAAGTGTTTTATTGTGAGCAATAACTAGAGTTGGCTTTTGCAGTGCACAGATAACAGAGGCCATGGTGAATGTTTTACCCGAACCCGTAACACCAAGCAAGGTTTGTTCTTTATATCCACGACGAAAACCACTGACCAGTTTTTTTATGGCCTCCGGCTGCCCTCCTCTAGGCTTTATTTTCTTTGTCAGCACAAAATTCATAAGCCCTATTATAACTTATATACAACAGAAATAAAAGGGCTATATTCTATTTACTTTTAGGTTAAAAATGGTATAATTGCAAAAGAGATTGCAGGGTCCATAGTTCAGTGGCAGAACAACGGCCTCTTAAGCCGTGTGTCGGAGGTTCGAGTCCTCCTGGACCCACCAAGATCATTTAATGAGAGGTAGGATGTGGCGCCATCGTCTAGTGGTTAGGACAGCAGGTTTTCATCCTGCAAACAGGGGTTCGATTCCCCTTGGCGCTGCCAACTTAACATTAATACGGCGCCCATAGCTCAGCTGGATAGAGCGCGAGCTTCCGGAGCTCGAGATCGGGGGTTCGAGTCCCTCTGGGCGTACCATCACACTGCATCGAGTGCCTTCGTGGTGAAATGGATATCACACGAGCCTTCGGAGCTCGTATTGGGGGTTCGAGTCCCTCCGAAGGCGCCAGACAATTACGAAGTAATTGGAGGTGGCGACGCTAAAAGGACTCGAAAGCCGGAGCCACGACGGTGGCGAGGCGGGGTCGCGGAATTTTTCAGCAGAAAAATATCTGTGACCGAGTCCCTCCGAAGGCGCCAGACAATTACGAAGTAATTGGAGGTGGCGACGCTAAAAGGACTCGAAAGCCGGAGCCACGACGGTGGCGAGGCGGGGTCGCGGAATTTTTCAGCAGAAAAATATCCGTCTAGAAGCGTTATATATGGTGATCGTAGCTCAATTGGCAGAGCTCCTGTTTGTGGAACAGGCGGTTGGCGGTTCGAGCCCGCTCGATCACCCCATATTTTGCCCCCGTAGCTCAACTGGATAGAGCAGGACGGTTCTAACGTCAAGGTTGGGGGTTCGAGTCCCTCCGGGGGTGCCAAAAGTAGCTTGCTCAAAAAGTCCTCGCTTATTAAGGCAAGGACTTTTATTTGGCAAGATTCTATCTCTTAAGTATTAAGCCACCATCTTTCATCTGATAAATCACTGCATCAGCAATTTTTGCAACTTTTTGACTGTGAGTAACGACAATGACAATTTTACCGTCGTCCGCCAATTTTTTAAATAGCTGGATGATTTTCTCTTCAGTTTTCTCGTCAAGATTGCCTGTTGGTTCGTCTGCCACGATAATTGGCACATCGCCAGCCATACAACGAGCAACTGCCACGCGTTGCTGCTGGCCACCACTCAGTGACTGAACAAAATTATCCGCCAAATTCCTGGAAATGCCGACTTTTTTAAGTAGTTCGTAAGCCCTGGCTTTCTCATCACCTTTATAGCCTGCAAAATCTAGCCCAACCTCAACATTTTCTCTGGCGGTCATGTATTTTATGAGATTGAATGACTGAAACACAACATTGACATAATGCTGGCGAAACTGCTGAGTGCCAATTTGATTGATACTTTTGCCATTGAATAAGATATCGCCAGACTGGATTTTATCGAGTGCGGCAATAAGCGATATTAATGTCGTTTTACCGCTACCGCTCTCGCCAACAATGGCATAAACTTGGCCAGATTCAAATATGGCATTTACTTTTTTCAATACCTCTAACTTACGTCCACCATCGCTATAAGCATAAGATAAATCTTTAACTACCAAAATATCATTATTACTTTCGGTCATCGCTTACTCCTTCCCTGACAAAATAGTTTTTGGTTGATATCTAAACACATTAATACTCGGAACGATCATTGCTAAGATAATGACCAGATAACCGATTCCAAATATTGTGGCGTATTCCTGAATTCCTGCCGAAACATCGATTTTATCAATTCGCTCAACATTAGACTGTGCACGACCACCCCTCATCGGATTTCCTGGGCCGCCAGCAAATTGACCACGCCCCATGCCTGGTGCAGTTTCTTGCTGGGAGGTTTCTTTGCTCGAGGCAATCTGTTGATTTAGTAAACTTTTTCCCATCTTCTGAGCAATAACCTGACCGCTAACAAGCGATAGACTAAACGCCACTGTACCAACAACGATTAACTCGATGAAGACTTGCCCTAAAATACTGCGCCTTTTTGCTCCGAGGCTCATCAATACGCCCATCTCATAACGCCTGTCCTTGACGTTATTGACAACAATTAGAGTGATAATTACCACTGCTGCGATGACGACTACCCACATTATCGTGACGGAAAAGCTACCGACGCTTTCGATCGGACCGACCATGGTTTGGTAAGCTGTATCATCGACGTCAATTTTTAGCTTTTTGTCAGCTAAATCGGGATGCTTTTGATTTACCTCAGAGATAAAAGCGTCTTTATTTTCGGCGGAGGTTAAGTAATACCGAACATTTTGTAGACTTAGACTATTCTGCTCATCGGAACTCAGTAATTTCTTAGTGCTATCGATGTTAGCGTAAATAGTGTTGTAGTCAAACTCCTCGGCGGTAGATGAATAAATGCCAACTACCTTAAAAGAAACTTGCTTCTCGTCGGAAACTGTTTTGAGCGTCAGAGTGCCACCGACCTTCAAGCTATTAGCCTCAGCTAACTCATCGGAAATAATAACGCCGTCAGTAGTATTCTCATCAAAAGCTTCGCCCTCAGCTATTTCCATACTGCCATTTTCCACATCGCTAATGAAGTTGTAGCTATTGATACCCAAAACCGAGATATCCCCACGGTCTAAAATAGGATTTGGGATATCCGCTGGAGGCATTCCTGTACCGCCTTGCATACCAGAGCCCTGATTTTGGTTTTGCTCCTTGGCACTGTTAAACGAATCCCGAAAAGCTCGTTCTCGCTTATTCTGAGCAGTTTCAACCGCCTCAAAGCCGTCGGCGTTAGCACTAGCGTTGATACTATAACTGTAATCTTTCACGTAATCAGACTTGACAATATCGTCGGCTAGACTTTGCGAGACTATTGGGCGCTCCATTTTTAGCCCTTCATCTTTATCTTGTGCCGAGGTCATTTCCTGACGCATTTTTTCCATGTCTTGCTGCAGGTAGACCGTGCCACTAATCTTCTCCTTAGCAAACTGTGTGGACTCATCAACCGAGTTTTTGATTGATACAGTCGCGAGCAACATATTTGCCATGACAAATAGTATCAGCCCCAAAATTATCGAACGACTCGGTTTTCGAATAATCGACAACCATGACCGCTTGAGCATACTCTTAAACATTTGTTTCCCTTCGTTTAATTTATTAATTCTACAAGCATTATAAATGGGTTTTCTTAAAAAACATTTAATATTTGCAATTTGGTGGCTTTAAGTGATATTTAAATATTGGTTTATAATATGTCTAAGACATGAGGATATTAGTTGTTGAAGACGAAAAACACGTTGCCCTAGCCATTAAAGAGGGCTTGGAACAAGAATCGTATGCTGTCGATACTGAATTTGACGGCACATCAGGGCTTTCTTCGGCTCGCACAGGAGAGTATGACCTTATTTTGTTAGACGTAATGTTGCCAAAGCTGGACGGGTTTGAGGTGTGTAAGAAATTGCGCTCGAAGAACATTCAAACACCAATCCTAATGCTAACCGCCAAAGATCAAGACGGAGATATTGTCAATGGCTTAAATTTCGGCGCTGATGATTATCTGGCGAAACCGTTTTCGTTTGACGTGCTTTTGGCACGAATGAGAGCTTTACTGCGTCGCCCACAAAAATCTTTGGGTGAAAAATTGCAAGTTGCTGATTTGATTCTTGACCCTGTTTCCAAAGAAGTGAAACGTGGTAAGGCGGAAATAAAATTATCCCCCAAAGAATTTGCTATTCTAGAATACATGATGCGCAATCTTGATAGAATTTTGAGCAAAAATAACATCATGACGCATGTTTGGGACTTTGATGCTGATATTTTACCCAATACAATCGAAGTTTTCATCACCTATTTACGCGCAAAAATCGATAAGCCGTTCAAAAATTCTCCACCTCTAATTCATAATGTGCGAGGTTTCGGCTACAAGATCGGAGAGAAAAATGAATAAGCAGAATAAATTACTACATTTTGCTAACATACCGACCGTTCGCTTAACATTGGTGCACTTAGCGATTATTATGACACTGAGTATCACGTTTAGTGTCGTTCTCTATAAAACTTCGACGCGCCCTATGTCGCCACCGCCAAGGCAGGGCTGGGAAAGTAACCTGCCCACACAAAATAATAGACCAGAGAGATATTTGGATGACAACGCTCGTTTGGTCGTCGAGGAATATCTTCAGCAAAGAAAACATGAATTATTAATCCGGCTGATTTGGATAAATCTGGGCGTCTTATTTGTGGGAATTATCATTAGTTATGTACTAGCTCGTTGGTCGCTTCGGCCAATTGAAGAAGCTATGGACTCGCAAATTCAGTTCGTTTCCGACGCCTCACATGAGTTGCGTACGCCATTGACGGTTTTGCAAACCACTAATGAGGTTGCCTCACGTAAGAAAAAGCTACCTATCTCAGAGGCTCGGGAGTTAATTGCTCACAATGTCGATGAGGTCAAAAAGCTGAAAAACCTCACCGAAATGCTACTCGGTTTGTTGAAAGACGACAAAAAGCCAGTTGAATTTACTGATGTTAACTTACAAGACATAGTTAGTGATGCGATGTCTTCGGTCGTTGAAATTGCTCAGGCAAAAAATATTTCCATAGAAGACACTGTTCCCAAATTAAAAATTAAAACGGATTATTCGTCGCTGGTGCAGATTATCTCCATTCTGCTGGACAATGCTGTGAAATATAGTGATAAGGGACAGCAAATCACTATTTCTGCCGACAAAACGGACAATAAAATATATCTTCACGTCGCAGACGGGGGAATAGGCATTAGGGCGAGCGATTTACCACATATTTTCAATCGATTTTATAGAGCCGATAAGTCACGCAGCAAGGCAAGTGGCGTGCAAGGCTATGGGCTCGGTCTAGCTATCGCCCAAAAGCTAGCAAAGCAAATTGACACTAGGATCACCGTTAAAAGTGAAACCGATAAGGGTTCGACCTTTACAGCTGAAATATTGCGTTAATAAATATCTTTTATGAGATACTCACCAAGTCACAGTTAGCATATTAACTTTATGAAGTAGAATTATATTTCGCCAAGCAGGTAATTTATTGGTACAGCTATTATAAATTATACTATAATGACACTCGGTATTGCCGGTTAATTATTACGAGATATCCCCGAGAGCAATTTTGTATTTTCGAGAGTCTACCTCTGATGGTCGTGCCAAAATTAGCTTGCTAAAAACCTAACGGCATAAAAAAGCCGTCAGATAGCAAGGTTTGATAAAAATCTTCGTTATATCGCGCGAGGGTTTTGCCTTTGAGATTATGTTAGCACGTTAGCAGAGTATTACTCAGTTTTATTGTTTTTTCAGCTCGCTTGGTCATTTTCCACATCATCTTGCCCATAAATAGTGGATATCGATAGCAAATTTGCATTTGAAGCGTTTGCGACCAAGAATGACAAATCATAAATTTGTGTGATTTAACCTGTTTACCTAAACCTCTGCCAACTTTTTCAGCATTCGCCTTAAATTCTTTAGGAATCGACAATCCCGAGGCCGAAGCGGTGTTCGTTAAAGGCGGGTGCATGATGTGAAATGATATGCCATATTCTTCATTTTCGATATGCAAACACTTAGCCAATGGCTCAATCACCCCCTTTGATGAAGCATACGGCGATATATTGCCAAAACCTGTCACACCCACACCCGAACTGGTAAAAATAATCTTCCCTTTTCTCTTTTTACGCATGTATGGCAAGACGATTTTAGACAATCTGAGTGCACCGTAATAATTGACATCCATCACTTTTCGATAAGTCTTATAGTTCGTTTCTGGCTCGCTATCAAAGGTGATCATGCAAGCATTGTGAATAGCGACATCAATCTCACCAAAGCGTTCGAGTACAGATTGCACAGCTTGTTGCAACGATTTTTCATTTGTCGCGTCCGCATGAATTACGTGTAATTGATCGGGAAACTGCTTTTTTAATTTGCCAATTTCGTCAGTTTCTATATCTAAAACCGATACCTTATTGCTATCCTCCAGCAACTGCTTGGTTATATAATAGCCAATACCCTGGTTTGCGCCGACTATCAAAATATGTGGCATTTTATCCTCGCTTTAAAACTTCCATAAAATATAAATAATTATAGACCAAGATTTAACTAAATAACTTATTGCAGTGTTAAAAATAGTGCCGTCATAATAATGACGTCTTGCACGAAGTGGATAAACCATGCCCAAAAGAAGCCTTTGGTTTCATGAATACTTTTTGATAAGAACCAACCTAAAAAGCCCGCCAAAATAACACCTGGAATTCTGGCTGGCACACCAAAATAATGCACAAAACCAAATATTGCCGCCGAAAAACCTTTAGAGATATTTGGGTTTAACTTGTGATGTTCGGCAATACTGGCAAAAGTGTAACGAAAAGTTATTTCCTCAACAAAGCTATTAATCAGTGCAAAAATCACCACCAGCGCAAAAATCGCCAAAGTTAAATTATGAATCACCCCACTCTGGTAAACTTGGAAATAAACCACCACGGCAGTAACTATCGAAATAACAATCGCTACATTGCGACCGAGCGTTTTCCAAGTATCTTTGTTCTTTTTTGAGATTCCAATCCACGGTTCAGGCGTCACTTTGCCGTCAATTTTCTTGAGCGACAGCAAGTTAAGTGACTGAAGTTTAGTCTGCAAAGCAGTGATTAAAATTATCACAAAACTGAGAACTAGCGTTGTTATCTGATAAACAAATGTATCGTTAAGATATTTGGTGTTAAAAAATGAAACCTCAAATAGTTGTGTTGTGTTATCTCCTAAAATCTTGATCCTAAAAATTGTAAATATCATGAGTCCAACGGTTATTAGGGTGATGATAAAATTACGAATTATTTTATTCATACTTCCTCCCCAATTTGTTTAATTGCTTTTTTGAGCCACTTGATAGTGGCGTCGTTTTGGATGATGCCGTAGTCTAGCACCAGACTATGCGACAGATTTTTTGCGGGTTTAGTTTTTAAGAACTCCCTTATTTGATGATAATTTCGTTGTTGCCCCGATATCTCTTCCAATACTTTTTTAAAATCAATCAAAATTGATGGATAATTATCTTTTTGGCTGACAAATAGTTTTAACAATAACTCATCACGATAAATCATTGAATGTTCGTGATTGGATAACCAGTTTTTAAGAGTTTGCTGACCTTCGGCGGTAATTCTGTAAACTGTCTTGTTGCGCCCGCCCGTTTTTTTACTTTTTGTAACTAGATTTTCGCTAGTAAGGACATCCAGGGTACGATGTACATTGCTATATGATTCGTTCCAAAAATAGCCGATTGATTCTCTGGCGAATTTTGCCAAATCATAAGCTGACATTTCTTTGATATTGAGTAGTCCGAGTAAAGCGTGTTTTGTTGGCATATAAGATTCCTTAAAATTGAGCTTTATCTCTATGTATATGAGAATAATAACATATATCTATTAGATATGTCAAAGCAAGCTATCACAGGGGTACTATACTAGATTACTGTGGAAACCAGTTTGTGTAATTGGCTTAACTTGCTTTAACGCAAGCAGTGAGAACAGTGCCTGTGTTTTGCATAGGAATCTAAGTATAGCTTTGTATGTTTGAGGAACTATCTTTGATATTTGTGCCAGGTAATTGCAAAACGGTCGAAGATGACAACGCAAGAGCTCAAAATCGCGCTAAAACGGTGACAAGGCGAGGTTGCAGAGTTTTTCCGCAGAAAAATATTTCCTAGCTTAAAATAATACTATATCCAGCTCGTTGCTGGTGCGAAAACCTGAAATATCGGGTTTTTTGTTAAGACAATTTTATTATTCTGTGTAAAAATATTACCGAAACATCCTAACTGTTCGAGCGGAAGTAAGGGCAATTATCGCAGACCTCTTTACTGTTCGAGCGGAAGCGAGAACTACTTCGTAAGGACTAGTACGGTCGATAGTTCTCGAGATGTGCGCCTCGCTCCGCGCGGCGCAGCTTGTCTCGCCCGACGCTGGGCGAGATTCTCGGTGAGTACACCTCGAACGATAATCCCATTACTGTTCGAGCGGGAGCGAGAACTGTCGCGCAAGGTGTAATATTAGCTCTAGTAGTTCTCGAGATGGCACTACGTGCGTTCTCTCGAACAATAAGAATGACGCCGGGAGCTTGTCCCGTCCGATTTCCTGGCATAGCTTGCCCCGCCCGGTCTCGGCGGGGCTTGCCCCGTCCGCCTGGGCGGGGTTCGCGGGCAGTATCCCTCGAACGGTAAAATGACGGGCGGGGTTCGAGGCACCCGTGCCGAATAACAATAAGAGCTATTAATAATCTCGCCCGGAACAATACGTGCATATTTGACAAAGTTTTTTTTCGATGTAGTGTGAAAGCTACAATAAAAATAGATGTGCGCACCCCCAGTTTGGGGTGGGAAGTGCGGTGAGATCCCGCCACAGTCCCGCTACTGTAATATCTTCTTTAAGATGAGTCAGAAAACCAGCACGTCGTAATTCCCGAGGAGGAATAATGCGTTTTTTCGCAAAAATATTTATGGCGCTTTTTGTGGGAGGCGCTTTTTTGTTGACCACTTTTTACCCTAGGACCGCCTTGGCATCTCTTAGTAGTGATCCTTCGCTAGCGTACCTTGCTCTCAGCCAACACAAGAAAAGTGGGGGCTTGGTAGAGAGTGGGGATACAGAACCCTCGGCTATACAGAGTGCGTGGGGAGCAATTGCCTTTGCCAGCGCCGGCATTGATCCCGGCACTGTTGGTGCTCCTAGTTTATTACAATATGTTGAAAAAGACGCTTGCTCTTACACGAGCGCAACAGACATCGAGCGTACTATTCTTGTCGCTCTCGCTTCCGGGGGCGATCCACGCAATTTTAGCGGTTGCGACTTACTCTCCAAATTAAATAGCCTTGTCAACGAAGATGGCTCTATTGGTCCAGATATTGTAAGCACAATTTTTGGCACCATTGCCAAAAGCGCTAGTGGCAATATGCCGGCGGAAAAAACATTTAATTTTATAATAGGCGCACAGCAAAAAGACGGCGGCTGGGATTCTGGCTGGGGAACAGAGGCAAATATCACTGCCCAGGCCTTAATCGCCCTCTCCTACAAAAACGACGCGCAGAGCAGGACGGCAATTGCGCAAGGAAAAAATTATTTAAAAGGTTTACAAACCAGCAACGGCGGTATTAAGTACGACAACAATGCCTGGACCACCTCCTCCGATGCATTTTCTAACGCCTACACCCTACAGGCTATTCATGCCTTAGGCGAAAAAGAAACAGATGGTTTTTGGCTGAGTATAAACGGCACAACAATTACAGATGATTTAATTTCTTTACGTACCGAAGAAGGCTCTTACAACTTCTCCCTCTCTTTTGGTGCGCTTAATCCAGTTTTTACTACTGCCGTCGTTATTCCCGCTCTTTATGGCAAAACACTGGGATTTATTGGCAATAACCTTGCCCCCTATGCGGTAGATGACAAAAACAGTCAAGAAAATAGTCCACCTCCGCCACCGCCCGGTGAAGAAACGCAGCCAAACGAAAACGAAGAACAGCAAAACCAAAACAAAGAGCAACCAGCCCCGCCACCTACCTTTACACCAAAAGTTGTTACTCCTTACAACGAATATAGCGAAGGCGATATAAGACAAGAAGAGGCTATCGATGAACGCCATAGTGAAACACCCGCACCTTCTCCCGTACCCTTACCCGACGAAGGCAAAAGAAATAATAGTACACTCTTGTCCATTCTTATCATCACTGGTTCGGCACTTGCAGGATTTCTTTTCTCCCTCCTCCGCGGCAAGAGCAAAATATTTTCACTACTTATATTGGGATTCACCCTCTTTTCTCCTGCCACTGTCCAGGCAGGACGAGCGGGAATAGTGGTACGCCACGGCGATGGTCGATTGGTAAAAAAGTGTGTCGATTTTGGCGCACAAGAAAGTATAACCGGAGCACAGCTTCTCGAAAAAAGTGGCCTTAACCCGCAGTTCTATAATGGATTTATTTTCGCTATCAACGGCGAGAGTGCCAAAAAATACAATGAGCCAGGGGCAGGTGATGATTATTGGTCGTACTGGCGCACTACGAGCACAGGTAATTGGCTTTATGCTTCCCTTGGGGCAAAAAGCAGTAGAGTTAAAGACGGTGAGGTTGATGGCTGGCAACGGGGTGGCTCGAGCTTGCTTTTACCCGCTGTAGAATTTAACGACATTTGTTCTACCACTGCCACCGTAGCACAAGCCACACCCCTGACAACAAGTGAGTCTCCCCCTCTGCCGGAGAACACACAAAAGAAGAAACTTGCTCAGCAGTCGACGACAATCGGCAATCGTAAAACCAAAGAGAAAGAGGCAGAAAAAGAGACAGAAGACACTCAAGCCCCTCCGCCTACAACAAACAAAGATCAAGAAGAAGACATAACGCAAGAAAAAAGCGGTTTCGCACCTTGGCTTTTTCCCGTAAGCTTATCCGCCTTTCTTCTGGGACTACTGTTACCCCGTATATTAAAAAAATGAACCGCGCGGTTCATTGATTACTTTAAGTATAAATTGGAGCGGGTAGCGGGAATCGAACCCGCATCTTCACCTTGGAAGGGTGGTATAATAGCCATTATACGATACCCGCTGGAGGCCTCGGGCGGAGTCGAACCGCCGTACGGAGTTTTGCAGACTCCTACCTAACCGCTCGGTCACGAGGCCATACGTGCTATTTATTGAATAATCCAGTTTACGTGATATGATTATTTTAGCAATAATCCCTAAGCATATCAAGGAGCAATATGGGTAAAAAGCATAAAAAAAAGAAGCGTCTCGCTCGTTTGCGCGCCGATCAAGGTAAGTCCGTTCAAGAAAATACAGGTACCGCCCCCCATGTCGCACCCTCAAGTAATTATAACGACGGTCGCCCTCACTCAGAGGTAGCAAGCGATATTAAAAAAATCTCACTCGTTATGACAGGACTCACTGCCGTTGTAGTGGTAGTTGCCATACTCAACAGCCAAACAAAGTACGTCCACATTGCCGGAAAGACAATTATGCGTTGGTTGGGGATGGAGTAGTAGAGCTAGTTTTCTTACGCCTTGAGCGCGACGGCGTGAGGAGTTCTTGTGTTGCCATAAGAAATAGGGCATAGACCACTGCTCCCAAAAGAACAGACGCCCACCAATACAAACCGAGATTATAAAAAACCCAGTTTGCCGCCGAGACAACCGAAGCACCTTTTGCCATTCCTATAAACCTTTGTTTTAATGGTTGTTTAATATGGCTCGTGTAGCCAAATACTAACCCCACCAATAAACCTATAAAAATAAACATCTTTCTCCTTTTAATTATTCCATGGTCTCTCTTGATGATTTAACAAGACACAATCAAATTGGTCAAGCGTTTCTCCAGTAACAGTGTTGTGTAGTGGATTATTCCCCAAAAGACTCGACTGGGTATTACCGCAGACATCAAGCCTCTCGCTATTGATCCAGTTAAGAATTCTTACCTTCTCTGTTGCACTAATTAGTTCGCCAGGAGCAAAAATCATCTTCCCAGGAAAAACTAGTGTTAATGGCTCTGTGGTGTTGATAAATAAGCCAGCACCGGCAGGAACAAATCTTCCTACTACAATTTCAATATAACTTGGATCGGCAACTGTGTCACTACCCTTGGTCCCCGCCACTCCTAATATTCTACTTATTAAACCTTGTTCTACCGCTCCTGCTAAGGTTATATTTTCTCCTGCTCCTCGTTTTACCAATATCTTATCGCCATCGAGTTTAATACGGTATTGGTAAGGATTACCGATTTGGTTCCAGCCCGAGGAGAGTGCAAGCTCAAAATTTCTCTCCACACTCACTGCTTCACCCTCGGGTAATAACACATCTCCTCCGTCGGGGTGGTAAAGCCACATCCCCTTGCCGGGAGCCATCTGTTCGTACTTTGCACTTTCGGCAAGGTTAATCCATGTTTGCGTGGCACTATCCAGGTGCCACGCCACCGGTCTTAAAAATTGGCTAAAAAAGCGTGCGACAAGATTGCTATTCACTCTTATTGGTACGCTCACTAGGTTATAACCTTTGTACAGAGTCATTAAATTACGATTTTCACTACTTGGGCTACCAATAATTGCCACCTCGCTTACGCTGGCGATTTCTGCTTTGCGTATAGCAATATCGCATTTTTTGACCCACAAAAAACCACAACGGCGACTTGTTTGTTTTTTTTCATAGGCGACTACTTTGACCGCCCCTTCTTGTCCTGCCATAATCGCTGGAAGACCAAGAAAATCGAGTGTTTTCTTTTCCTTTTTTTTAATAATCCCCGCCTGCCAAACTAAACCAGGTACCTGTGCCCACGTTTCACCATGGGCACCAGTTATTTCTTGCTGATTAAGCTGATTAAGGCTGTTGTCGTTTTCGTTAAGCTTAGAGGTAACCACGCCTTTCCCTAAAATATCAACCACAACATTGATATCGTTATTAGTACTGTTTTCAGCCACCACGCGCCAGATACTTGATTGTCCTTTTTCAAGTTTTTCTGGTGCCGTTAGCTCTAAGGTAAAAGGTTGCTCCTCTTTTTTGCTTCCACCACCAATAACGCCAAAAGTTTCTAAAAGAAGCAAAGCAAGAACGACCACCACAGCAAGTGAGGTTATCAATACCGCTACTGTCGCTAATAACCGTTCCTTCTTGGTTGCCATTGGCGCTTAAATGGTTTGTCTTCTTCGGGTGAATATTACCCACACTATAAATGCAAATAGTACCGCAAAGCCAAGTAACCACAAAACCTCCGGACCAGTTTCTGCTTCTTCGGTAATTTCGGTTGCTTCTGTTACAGGCGGTGGTGGTGGCGACGAAATCGTGGCTGTGCTAGTTTGGATAGGATAATCTGTGATTACCTCTTCGTCGCCCGATGGCAACGCGCCAATATCATCAAAACTTGCCAATTTCCTCCTTTTTTCTATTATAGCAAATTAGCCACTTACTCTTTCTGCCTGCACAATTAGTCTGCGCCAGTTTGTTCCAATGGGATAACAAGTCATAATAGTAAGGGATTCTGCCTTGTCTGTAGCAGTAAAACGACCCACGTCCTCCCTGTTTATTACCTCTTTATTATACACCTTATAGCGGAATAAGTCACCATCATAAGATATTTTTATCTCGTCGTTGCCTTCTAGTTTATCAAGAAGAGCAAAAACTGTTTTGTACTGACCTGGCGTCCACCATAAATCCGAGGAGTGCCCCGTTAAAAAAATGTTGCCTAGGTCGCCGGGTATCGCCGAGCCCACAATATGAACGACCCCTTTATTGAGCTGATCTTGTACATTTTGCGCAGTGGCATTCCAAACAATGGGTGCGTCAACGTTAATACTATCGATAGTAATCTTGCTTTCCGCCACCTCGCCACTGGTAATTGCCTTTGTCGGATCGGTTGCTTCATCTTTTTTTATCTCCTTCTCTACCAGCGGTGGCGGAGGTGTTGCCGATGTTGTTGTTGCCGATGTTGTTGGCGCTAGAGCAAGCTTTTTGCGGTTGTCTTTTTTCGGCTTTGTACTTTTGCTACCCCCCTGCACGGTATACACCGTACGCATCGCCAACACGGGATAATTAATAAATGTAAACGTAAAAACAACTACCAAGACAAAGGTAGAAAGGTTGAGAAATAACGACCACAAGCGACGGCGACGGCGTGTGTGGCGCAAAAAATTATTAAGATCGTTGAAATAGTCATCACGCATAACATTATTATATCTATTGTTAGCAAGATTGCCTATTTTCTGTTACGGTCCATAACATATTG